>DKBB01000067.1 GCA_002451015.1 Acidobacteria bacterium UBA6911 | reverse complement strand
TGATAAAACAACATCAGCCCCCCATGGAGGATACGATGCGCAGAAAACCGGTAAAATTTTTATCCTACGGACTCGCTGCCATCCTGCTTCTATCGTCCAGTTACGCATTCCGGAAACACGGCGACGTCGAAAATATCGGAAACCGCAGTGTGTCCGGACGGGTCTTCAAAATTTTGCCCAACATGGTTTCCCTTGAAAAGGAAATACAACTGGGTCAGCAGATCGCGGCGGAATTCGAACAGACCGCCCGCCTCGTGGAAGATCCCGTCATCAGTGACTACATAGACCGAATCGGACAGGATATTGTCAAGCATTCGGATGCGAAAGTGCCCTTTCATATCAAAGTGATCGACTCTGATGAAGTCAACGCCTTTGCCTTTCCCGGCGGTTACTTCTACGTGAACAAAGGCCTCATTCTCGAAGCTGAAAACGAATCGGAACTGGCGGGAGTCATGGCACACGAAATCTCCCACGTAACGGCGCGGCACGCCACCACCCGGATGTCCAAGGGCCAATACATCCAACTAGCCGCTATCCCGGCACTTTTTGTCGGCGGTTACTGGGCGCAGATGGGAATTCAGAATGCTCTCGGATTGGGAATCAATCTCGAACTTATGGGCATTACGCGGGAATCGGAACGCGAAGCCGACCAGCTGGGCATCCAATACCTCTGGAATACGGGATACGACCCGAACGGATTTGTTTCTTTCTTCGAAAAGATGAAACGCCAAGAAAAAAGCCAGCCATCCCGTCTTGCAGGGTGGTTCCGCACGCACCCTTCCACGGATGATCGGATTGTCGCAGCCCTGGACGAGCAACGCTATTTGCCCGAAAAAGACATGTACGTCATAAATACATCAGAGTTCAAGAGTGTAAGAACACGACTGCTGGAAATCGACAACGCTCAGAAAGCGGAGCAGGATGAGATAAACTCGCTCGAACAGAAGCGTCCGACACTGAAACGGCGTACGGACGGAGACGATGGAGACGGAACGGAAACCGATCCGGAAAAGAGACGCCCGACTCTTAAACGGCCTACGGACGAACCGGAATAAATGTCCGGTTGTAATATTTGCCCCTAACCACAAAGACACAGCCGGGATAAAGGGCTGTATCCCCCGGCTGATTTATTTGAACTTCTCTTCAAAACCACGCCATCAAAGTAACGACGTACGCCTCGAAAAGGCACTCAGATAAATGCAGGATTCCTTTCCACAACCGGCTCCAAAAGGTTCTTCAGATCTTTTAAAGATTGCATTTGCATCCGGGAGGATTCCTGTGCCTGCGGAATAACTGCAACCTTTTTGAAACAGTTTTCCCTCAATCATCGTATTGAAAATCGTATTGAAAGCTGTTAAGAACATCTGGCTTTTTCTAAATCATAAGGAGTTCGGCATGAAAGAACGTTCTGCTTTGCCTCAGCGGATCATTACAGTATTCGGCATTTTGGGTTTGGCTCTGGCACTCTCGGCAATCGGATCTCCCGTTGTCACGGCACAACAGGCTGCATCATCGGACCAGGAGGCGACAGAACAGTCGTCAACCGACGACGGACTCGAATCCCTGCCGTTGAGCCCGATAGAAAAAGCCGAAAATGACGGAACCGCCATACGGCTTTCCCTGAAAGACATCACAAAACTTGCGTTGCAGAATAATATCGACATCGCAATTGAGGACACAAACGAAAAAAGCGCACAGGAGAACATCAAAAGCGCTTACGGCAGCTACGATCCGAGCCTGTCGTTTTCGATAGGTGCAAGCTCCTCAAAGAGCGCCAATACGAGGCTGGATACCGCCAGCCAGGAAGATATTTTCACCACCCAGAAAAACTTTAACTGGACGGCCACGTACCAGCAGCAGTTCCGGACGGGAGGAAACATTAGGGCGAACTGGCGAACCACGCGTGGCAAGACCAACGAAGCATTCTCCTTCTATAACCCAAACTACAACGCAAACGCGTCGGTTACATACAGCCAGCCGCTCTGGAAAAACCTTAAAATCGACCAGAACCGCGGAAATATCAAACTCCGGAAACTCGATCTCCAGACTTCGGACATTTCATTCAAGCAAACCGTCACTACCCGTATCTCCCAGATTCAACAGCAATACTGGGATCTGGTTTCAGCCATACGCAATTACGACATCCAGCGCAATGCCGTGAAACTGGCACAGAGGAACCTGCGGGACATCACAAAGAAAGTGGAAGTCGGCACACTTGCCCCGATCGAAATCACCCAGGCGAATTACCAGGTGGCCCAGACGAAAATGAGGCTGATCAACGCGGAAGATACGATTCACCGCCAGATGAACAACATGCGCCAGTCTATCTCCAGCGACCGCAATAACGTCATCTGGTCCCAGGTGATCGTTCCGACGGACACTCCCGATTTCAGAGAGTACAATATTGAACTGGAAACGGCTATTGAGACAGCCATCACCAACAGCCCCGAGCTGCTCCAGAGCGAACTCGACCTGGAAAAATCCGAGATCAACCTGCAAATGTCCCGCAACAATCGGAAATGGGGTTTCGATATTTCTGGAACCTTCGGCAGCCAGGGCTCGTCCGGCACTCCGGGACCCAACATCGAAGCCCCCCCGCAATATATCGGGGGAGTTGGAACCGCTTACGACAACCTTTTTACCCAGGGACTTACGAACTGGTCCGTCACTCTGGACGTGAGTATTCCCCTTATGAATCGAAGCGCCGACGCCAGTTACGCCAATCAGATCATCGAACAAAAGAGGAAGCTCCTGACACGCCGGAGACAGGAACAGCAGATCCAGGTCGAAATCCGCAACGCCATCCAGACAATCGAAACCAATCGCCAGCAGGTGAAGACCAACGAGCTCAACAAGCTTCTGGCGCAGGAACAGCTGGACGGCGAGAACAAGCGCTTCGAAGCCGGTCTGTCTGAATTCTATCGTGTTCTGGATCAGCAGAACAGGCTTGCGGAAGCGGAAAACGGTGAGTTGTCTGCCCTGATTGAATACAAGAAATCGATCATCTCACTGCAGGAAGCCATGAATACGCTTCTGGAATTCAGCGACTTCGAGATTTCCAAGAGCGCCTCGGAACATATCCCGGATCTATACTAGCTCATTCCATAAATTGGGATTCAGAATCTCGGATTCTGAATCCCAATCTTTAATCTTCAATTTTTTATCTTCAATCATTTACAATAGCCGGATGCAATTAATGCTCCTATCATCGTATACGCTGCTGGGTCTTATTATCGGGAGTTTCCTGAACGTCTGCATTTACCGGATACCTCTGAGAAAATCGATTGTTTTTCCCCGTTCCAGTTGCACCCGGTGCGGCACACAAATCCCGTTTTACGACAACATCCCGGTCCTTTCCTGGATCCTTCTGCGGGGTAAATGCCGTTTTTGCAAAACCCCGATTTCTTTTCAGTATCCTTTTGTTGAGCTGTTGACCGGAGCAGCCTTTCTCGTTTGCGGACTGCAGTGGAATTTCGCCCCGCCCACATACGTGAATACCCTTTTTCTTTCGGTTACGATCATCCTCATTTTTACCGATTTTCATCATCGCATCCTTCCCAACGTCCTGACCCTGCCGGGAACGCTGGCGGGAATCCTGCTCAGCCCTTTTCAGGATCCTACCGTTTACATGGACGGACTCTCAGTGAGGATAGCCGGCCTTTTCGAATATCAGACAGCCCAAACCGTCCTGCCGTGGGCGGGTTCCATTTCAGGCGCTGCCATAGGCGGAGGAATTCTTCTGGTTGTTGGACTCGGCTATCAGAAACTCCGTAAACGGCAGGGACTGGGAATGGGCGACATCAAAATGATGGCCATGGTCGGCGCATTTCTCGGATGGCGTTTAACCTTCTTTACCATCTTCACCGGCTCGTGCCTGGGTCTCCTGGCTGGCATTTATCTCATCGTTTTTCACAAACAGAACCTTCAAGCCAAACTTCCCTTCGGCGTATTCCTGGGCATCGGCTCTGCGCTGGCGCTCTTTTACGGGCTGCCCTTCCTGACCTGGTATCTTCCATCATAAAACCGTTGAAAATCCCGAGCGTTAAGACGTTCAACCTCAAACCTCGAACATCGAACGTGAAAGCGGAAAGGTCTGCTATTGAAGTTTTTTTATTCCTACCGGTCGTTCCTCGTCGGACGTTTCAGGTCGAACGTGAGACGTTGAACGTTTTAACGTTACCTACACATTAATTTTCCATACTCATTTTTTCGCTCATTCCGAAATTTCCCAGTTATAAAGGTATGAACTCAGGGGAAAGAAGCGGCTACAGCCTTTTAGAGTGCCTGATCGTCCTGTGCTGTTCCGCTGTTATGCTGGCTCTATCGGTTCCCGGCCTGAACCGCCTGCAGCAGGAATGGACGTTATGGGGATGTGCCTGTTCGGTAGAATCCTCACTGCGCTGGGGAAGAGCCCAGGCTATTTCTTCAAACGCCCCCATCCTTTTTGAAGTCTCTAATGACGGCAACCGGTATTGTTGGATCGATACCGAAAGCGGTGAAAAATATGTGAATTCCGACCGCCGGTTGCCGGATGGCGTGCGGATCGAATCCCATCCAGCACGTTCCCTTCGCTTTTATCCGCACGGGAATGCGGTGCCCGCCGGGACCTATGTTATCCGTGCGAACGCTGGTTCCTACTCAATCGTCGTAAATCCGGGAGGAAGAATCAGGATCAAAAGAAACTAAAGCTTTGTTGCAGGTTACAACGGTTTTGAGCGCAAATGTGGTCTATAACGTTCCACAACGCCTTTGTTTAAAACATTCAACGATCTTTTGGTTTTCAACCGGTACCGTTCAACCTGCAACGTTATCTTAGTTCGATGGGGCAGCCAATCGTTGCGTAAATTCGACAAGTTTTTGGAGACAGGCCATGGCACTCCCGGAACGGACCGATTCACGGGCAAGCTGGACGCCTTCCTGCATGTTTTTCGCTTTTCCGCCCACTACAACTCCCGCGGCAGCGTTCAAAAGAACGACATCCTGCCTGGTGCCGCCTCCATCCGAAAGAACATGGCGAATGATCTCCGCATTCTGCCGGGCATCTCCTCCCAATATTTCATCGATAGGAGCGCGCTGAATCCCAAAATCTTCCGGAGTAACGTAATAGTTACGGACTTCCCCGTTTCGCACTTCAGATATCTTGCTTTCACCGCTTATGGTGATTTCGTCAAGACCGTCCGATCCATGGACAACAAAAGCGCGTTCGGTTCCGAGCTCGCACAAAACCTGGGCCATGATTTCAGTGAGTTCCTCGTTATAGACTCCGATCACCTGGGCATTGGCCCTGGCGGGATTGCAGATAGGGCCGAGAAGATTAAACACGGTTCTGATTTTCATCTCCCGACGGGCATGAACAACGTAGCGCATCGCATCATGCAAAAGAGGGGCATAAAGAAAGCCGATCCCGGTCTCCTCGATACAGCGGGCGATATCATCCGGCGTCAAATCCAGACTTATACCGAGGGCTTCAATAACGTCCGCACTTCCGCACAAGCTGGAAACGCTTCGATTCCCATGTTTGGCGACTCGAATCCCCGCACCGGCCACAACAAAAGCGGCTGCAGTGGAAATATTAAACGTCCCGGACGCATCCCCTCCCGTACCGCAGGTATCGACAAGTACGTTCCGATCCTGGCCGGCAAAGGACGTCTCTTCCGCAAACCGAGGTCGGATGGGAGACACCTTTGCGCGAATAATCTTAGCGAAACCTATGAGTTCATCCACGGTCTCGCATTTCATACGAAGAGCTGTGAGGAACGAAGCGATCTGTGCATCGGTAGCCTTTCCGTTCATGATTTCGTCCATGAGGGATTCCGCTTCAGAACGGCCGAGATGCTGCCCTTCAACAACCTTTCTAATGCCTTCGGTGATATTCATTTCAACCCGTTTACCCGGTTAATTTGGCCATGTTTATCGATCCTGAATTATCGCGAATTATCCTTAACAAATAAAGAAGTAAAATATACGTCTGCCTGTAAATCCGGATTGCTCCTTAACCCGCAAAGATCTCCCTGTTACGCTAAAGCGATGGAGGAATTAAGTATGCGCAGAAAACAACTCCTGAACCGACATAATGAACGAGGATTCAGCCTGATAGAAGTTCTGATGGCTACGGCGCTGGCAACCGTCGGGCTGCTGGCGGCGTGCCAGCTCATTTATCTTGCGATGAGCGCCTCGTCTCTTGCACGTTCAAAAGAAACGGCGGTCATCTCAGCTATGAACAAGCTGGAATCTCTCTCGGATGAATATTCAAAGAATCCTTCCCTCCGGAATGTACTTCCCGGAAAACACGGACCGGAAGAGATAAGAGTAATAAACCCGGATGACGGCAGTGAATTAAACCGTTTTCAGATGGTATGGATTGTGGAAACTGTTCAGGATCCAAGGCCTGAAAAAATTCTGGATGCCAGGCGTGTCCGGGTTACAGTGACACCGGTACTGGCAGGAGGAACCGTGAATTATCGGCCTCCCTTCAACAAAATCCTCAACGTCACAACCGTTTTCCATCGGAGAATGCGATGATCAGTGAAACCCTTAAGTCCAATCCTGATATATTTTTAAATGACATTTCAGCCGGCGGGGCACCCAATTTTACTGATACGGTGAAACCGTTCAGGAAATGCGGCGCAACCGACGAATCCGGATTCTCGCTGGTGGAATTGTTAATATCGGCCGTGATCCTGCTTGTCATTTCCCAGGCCGTATTCGGTGCTCTGAATCGAATCCAGCAAACAGCCTCTTGCCAGGCTGAAGTTCAGGCTGTCGTCGATAATACTCGAAACGCCCTCCGGTTAGTGGAAGGATGCATTCGACAGGCAGGAAACGATCCTCACCAAACAGGATTTGAAGCGATATCCATCGTCAGCCCCACGGAAGTACGCATACGATCGGACATAACCGGTTCCGGCGACCGGGATAAAGGAGATCCGGACGGGGACATAAATGATTCTTGGGAAAACATTTCCATACGCTATAATAGTAACAAAAAGAGGCTTGAAGTGATTTCAAGAAACGGCCCGGCTCAGATTATTGCCGAAAATATTACACATCTTTCTCTGAAATATTTTGATGCCGATGGAAATCCTACCAACTCAGGTAGCCTTGTTCGAAAAATCACTGTAAATTTAACTGGTACAGGTCTTAGAAAGGATCCGCTTACAGGAAAACGGTTCGGGGTTCAACTGGAGAGTGCGATCCTCATCCGGACCTGAAAAGTTCCACAAATTTGGGCCGCTTTTATAAAAAAAACTGTTGATGGACCCCTAAAAAGCCGAAAATATTATAAATGCGAGGTGTCCGATGATGAAATTTACCACCGCAATTTTTTCCGCAGCAATATGCATAGCGATTGCTGCAACAGCGTATGCCCAATCGCTGGCGGATATTGCAAACAAGGAAAAACAACGCCGGGAACAGATAGACGAGGCGCCCGAGATAATCACAAACGACAAAATTTCCGAATACTCCGGCGGGTCCGTTTCCACAATTAGTCCAATTTCACTTCCATCCAAAAATAAGGAATCCGAAAGTAAGGAAGGGGACGCCGAACCGTCGAAAATTGACAAGGAGATCGATCCGGATGAACCGGTTGATTTTATGGGCAGACCGGAAAGCTTTTGGCGTGAAACCATGACCAATGCGCATAAAAAAGTGAAAGATCTGGAAGATGAGGCCAATATTCTCACACTGAAACTGAATGAACTCCAGACACAGTTTTATAATGCCGGCGACGGATTCCGTCAGGAATCGGTCCAAAGAGAAATCCAGAAGACTTATTACGAACAGGATCTGAACAAAGAGAACCTGGCCAAAGCCAAAGAAGAGCTTGAGGACCTGCAAAAGGAAGCGCGCAAAAGCGGAGCGCTGCCGGGTTGGCTAAGATAAAGAGGTTCCCAAAAATCAAGCAAGGAGTACACGGCTCAAACCTGCGACCGGGAAGAAGAGGCCTTTTGCAAGATGTCGCAGCGGCGGTAATTCAGTAAAATGCCCTACCCCCCTGGGGAGGTAGGATAGATTTAAAGATACCTGTTAGAGGAAAAACAGAACCGGAATACTTCCGGCGAATCTCCGGCATGTCATGAACAAAAGCACCGGGGGAAAATTCAGGACATCTCTCTCACTTCGCTTTGCCGACAAGAAGAATTGCAATACCACCGGTCAGCAGTTTGTAATCCACGTTTCGGTAGCCGGCTCCCTCGGCCAAATCCTTTAATTTTTCAACCGTAGGAAACGCCTGCACACTGTCCGGTAAATATCCGTACGGCCCCTCCACGCCGGATATTATATTTCCGATCCACGGCAGGATCTTCTGGAAATAAATCCGGTAGAAAGGCGCCAGAACCGGGGTTCGCGGCATACCGAAATCCAGGATCCCCAGAAGACCGCCCGGGCGCAGGACCCGACGAGCCTCCCGAAATCCCGCTCCAATGTCCGCTAGGTTCCTTAAGACAAACGCGGAAACGATGATATCGAAGGACGCATCCGCAAAAGGCAGATCCAGGGCATCCGCCCCTATTAAAAGCACTTTATTGGGATACGTGCCTTTTGCAATCTTCCCCGCTCCGATACGGAGCATGGGATAGCAGAAATCACAGCCGACGACCGCGCCCAACCTGGAGAATGCGATCGAGAGATCCGCAGTCCCGCAACCGACGTCCAGAATTTTGGGATTCAGGACCCTGTTTCTTCTTTCGATTTCACGCACGCATATTTTTCTCCAGCGACGATCTATGTTTGCCGAGAGAAAGTGGTTTAAAAAGTCGTACCGGCCCGCAATCGCGCCGAACATATCCCGCACTCTGCGTGACTTGATTGCCACCGATTCTTTATCCACGCCGATCCTCTAAATTACCGCCGGAGGCAAGAAATCCCCGCAGGAAGCGCCTGATCGTGGCGGCGTCCACACCGGACCGGATTTCTGCATCCCCAATCCGGTTGAGCAGAATCATTCGGATATCTCCCGAACGGAATTTCTTGTCCCTCACCAGGGCATTCCATAGGGGATTGAGACGGATTCCTTTAAGGGAAGGAAGCGGCCGAACCCTGTGAATAAGGTCGATCAATCGTCTTGCCTCGCCTGGGCGGAGGTGGCCCAGTTCCCGGCCGAAACCGACAGCCGCTATCATGCCCCAGGCAACGGCTTCCCCGTGCTTGAAACGCTTGTAATCCGTGGCGGCTTCAAAAGCATGGCCGACCGTATGGCCGTAATTCAGAATCATACGCAGGTCCGCCTCCTTTTCGTCACTTGCCACTACACCGGCTTTGATCCGGACCGATTCCACTATGATGTGGGTCATTTCTCTGGTCTGGCAGTGCTGGATCGCCTCAAGACGGCTCTCCAGGTACCGCATAAGAGACTCCGAACGTATCGCCGCGTGCTTGACGATTTCATAAAGTCCCGAAGCCAGTTCCCTTTCGGGAAGAGTTTTTAGTACATCGGTATCGGAAAGCACCGCTGCAGGCTGGTGGAATGCACCGATCAGGTTCTTGCCCTGCGGGACGTTGATGGCGACTTTGCCGCCGATGGAACTGTCGATTTGCGCAAGCAGGGTTGTAGGCACCATTACAAAGGGTATCCCGCGCATGAATGTCGCTGCGGCGAATCCCGCGATATCGCCGACCACCCCGCCACCGAACGCCAGGATCCACGAGCGCCTGTTTGCATTAGCCCGGAACATTCCCCGGTATATCTGCATCAGGGTTTCATGGTTTTTGAAACGCTCTCCGTCCCTTATACAGACTACGGCAGGATCGCCGAAAACCTCCCGGATCGATTGCAGAAGGGGGGGGCCATGAAACTTCAGTATCGTTCGATTGGTAATAACAATGGGCGGTGCATCCAATCCGCGCCGGGCTAGAAGCCTGCCTGCCGAGGAAAGAAGACCGGAACCGACCATAACAGGGTAGGTGCGCTCGGCCAGGTCCACATTCAGTTCTCTCAATATACAATCCTTTTATACGGTGGTTTTATTAACGGGGTGCAGCGTTCCTGGCAAATTACGGGAAATCCCCCTGCAATTCCATATTCGGATATTCGGTCAGCGGGAGATTCCCTCGATTGGGCTGCTGGCGGAAGCATACAGTTTCTTGGGAATCCGGCCCGCTTTGAACGCCATGCGGCCCGCCTTTACGGCAAGGTTCATAGCCGCGGCCATCGCAACCGGATCCTGCGCCCCCGCTATGCCCGTATTCATCAAAACGGCGTCACATCCGAGTTCCATTGCTATTGCCGCGTCGGAAGCGGTTCCCACGCCCGCATCCACAATCACGGGCACCGAAACGCTCTCCATGACAATACGGATATTTGCGGGATTCTGAAGGCCCATACCTGAACCGATGGGCGCCCCGAGCGGCATAACGGCCGCCGCACCTGCGTCCTCTAGTTTCCGGGCCATGACAGGATCGTCATTGGTATACGGAAGAACAACGAATCCGTCCCGGACAAGTGTCTTCGTTGCTTCAAGAAGCGCTTCAGTGTCAGGGAACAGCGTCTTTTCATCCCCGATAACTTCGAGCTTCACCCAGTCGGACAATCCCGCTTCTCTCGCAAGATGCGCCGTTCGGATTGCTTCATCCGCCGTATAACAGGCAGCAGTGTTCGGCAGAATGATATAACGGTCGGTATCCAGATAATCAAGAAGCGATTCGGAGGATCTGTCCAGGTTCACACGCCGCACGGCTACCGTCACAATTTGGGTTTCCGACCTCTCCAGCGCCTGCTTCATGAGCGGAAAGTTTGAATATTTTCCCGTTCCCACCAGCAAACGGGATAGAAAGGTACGGCCTCCCAGTACCAATTTGTCCTCTTCTGTAGAATATGCCATGGCTTGCTCCGATCAGCCTCCTCCGACTAATTGAACGATTTCCACCCGATCACGGTCCCGTAAAGGAGTTTCATTCCAGTCTCTCCGACGAATAATGTTCTTATTCAATTCCACCGCAATCCCTTCTTCGCCGATTTCGAGGTGTCGGATAAGTTCCAATACGTTTGAAATCACAGGGATCGAACGAGTTTCACCATTGATTACAAGGGTCATGTTTTCCATTGAAGTCACATCATACGCACCGCGTTTGCATCAAATCAAGTAATGAAATTAAAACGTCCTTGCAGGTAGGAACGTTAGAGCGTTGAACGTTAAAAAAAAGCGTCTTTAGGAGTTTTAAGCCGATTGTGAGGTCCATCCGGTGTTATTCGGCGTTTTTCCAATTTGAAAGTTACGGTTTCTTTTCTTATATTAAGTGCTTACTTTTAACGTTCCAACGATGCTTTGGTTTCGAACGTTCAACGATCTTTCTGGTTTTAACGTGCAACGTGTAAAACTTACAACGTGCAACGGTTTTTTATTATGCCGGATCAGTCTGAAGAGATAAGAAAACGTTTGCGGGAAATATACTCGGAAACCACCGTCGATCATGTATTAAATCCACGCAATACCTTACAGTTCCGAAACGCGGACGGTTACGCCGCCTGCAGCAGCGGTTGCGGCGAAAACATGAAAATCTGGCTGCAAATCCGCAACAGTTCAATCTGGAATGCAGGATTCTGGACCGACGGTTGCGCCGCAACCATTGCCTGCGGCAGCATGGCAACGGAACTGGCGCAGGATAAGACAATAGCCCAGGCGATGAAAGTGACCGGGTCGGATATTGCCGAGGCGCTGGAAGACCTGCCGGAAGGAAACCTGCACTGCGCGGAACTTGCCGCCCAGACACTGCAGACCGCTTTGAGGGACTGCCTTGTGACGCAACAGCAGCCCTGGAAAAAGCTCTACCGCAAATAGTGCACAGGGCGAACCCGGGTTTTGCCTGAGATGGATCCGAGATATCCTGAAATTACGTGAGGAAACGTAAAGCCTTATGACATGACCGCGAAAGTCGGTCGAACACCAACTTGTCCGGCGTAGCTGAAAGCGAAGCCGGAAGATTCGCCCCTACCGTCACCCCACATCTTCCCCACCAAAGTCCGAACGTCCCATCCCCGAAGGTTTTTGACCTTCGATCTTCGACCCTGGACCATTTCCGCACCCCGCTGAACGTCAATCCACGGATTTTCACCGACTCCTCCTGCGTGTTGTTCATTACCGACTCCTTACATTTAGAAAACCCTTGACAGCGCCGGAATCTGTCCACTAAGATCATCCCTCCAGGATTTATCCGTCCCAAGTATTTGATTCGCAATTATTTGTAGGGCTTCCTGGTTTTATAAATACGCCTGTTTTAATTTCACTAGGATTATTCACATGCTATCCGATTCGGCATGTAAGCAGATTGAGGATTTAATCAGTAAGTACCCCCAGAAGAGGTCCGCACTTATCCCCTCTCTGCATCTCGTTCAGAAAGAACTCGGGTATATTTCCCAGGACACGATGCGTGAGGTCGCTGAAATATTCGAAATTTCTCCGAATGAAGTGCATGAAGTGACCAGCTTTTATACGATGTTTCATAGAAATCCTGTGGGGAAATATGTCCTTCAGGTCTGCACGAATATCTCCTGCCAGCTCTGCAACGCGGAAGACATCATGGCTCATCTCACCAAAAAGCTTGGGATAAAGCCGGGAGAAACCTCAGCGGACGGGAAATATACATTGCTGGAAGTGGAATGCCTGGGATCCTGCGGAACGAGCCCGGTCGTTCAGATCAACGACGATTATCACGAAGAACTTACTCCGGAAAAGCTTGATAAGATTCTGGACAGCCTGGAATAATGGAAACGGTACTATTTTATCTCTTCGGCGGAATTGCACTTGTTTCGGCAATTTTTGTGGTTGCAAACCGCAAAGTTTTTTATTCGGCCATTTCCCTCATCATCTGCCTCTGCTCCGTGGCGGTGCTGTACTTGATTCTGGAATCCCCCTTTATCGCCGCCATCCAGGTCATTGTCTACGCCGGAGCCATTATGGTGGTATTTCTTTTCGTCATCATGCTGCTGGATCCCTTTTCATCCGCGATCATACGCGGCAAAAAAGCGTTCCTCGCCTATATCGGAGTTCTCCTGGGCATCCTGACGGTCACTCTTTTATACCCGATATTGAAATCCTACGATCTCGCCCCGACCCCCAAGAACCTCAGAGGTATCGACGGCGGAGTGGGATCGGTAAAACAACTGGGAGATGTCTTGTTCAACGACTACCTGCTGCCGTTTGAAATGACATCGGTATTGATTCTGATTGCAATTGTCGGCGTCGTCGTACTCGCCAAGCGACAGCAACCTAAATAAGTATGGACCTATTGCACTATCTCATTCTAAGCATGCTCCTGTTCACCGTGGGAGCCGTAGGCTTCATCATAAAAAAGAACATCATATCGATGTTTCTATGTGTCGAGCTGATGCTCAATGCCGTGAACCTCAGCTTTATCGCGTTTTCAAGTTTCCTGAACCAGGTCGACGGACAGATTATCGTGTTTTTTGTTATGGTGATCGCCGCAGTTGAAGCAGCCGTTGGGCTCGCAATCACCATCGTGCTCTACCGGAATCGCAACACTCTGAACGCAGACGATGCCGATACGATGAAATGGTGAAAGGCTCTGTACCATGATTGATTACCTTTGGCTGATTCCCCTAATTCCACTGATTGGATCCGCCATCAATGGCTTTACGGGTAAAAAGCTGCCGAAATCAGCCGTGACGGGCATCGCCTGCGGCTCCGCGGGAATTTCCTTCATTCTCGCATCGGTTTCATTTTTCGAACTGCTCCAGCTTCCACCGGATGACCGGCATGTGCTTATCCGCTGCTTCAGCTGGATTGCTTCGGGAGATTTTGTAGCCGAGGCCGAATTCCTCCTCGACCCCCTGTCCGCCGTGATGATTCTTGTTGTAACCGGGGTCGGATTTGTGATCCATGTCTATTCGATCGGCTACATGCATGCCGAGGACGGGTACTATCGCTTTTTCGCCTACATGAACCTTTTTCTGTTCTCCATGCTGATCCTGGTCCTGGGCGGCAATTTTCTACTGATGTTCGTCGGATGGGAAGGCGTCGGGCTCTGTTCCTACCTGCTGATCAGCTATTATTTCGACCGGAAGAGCGCCGGGGATGCCGGGAAAAAAGCCTTCATCGTCAACCGTATCGGAGACGTCGGATTCATCCTGGGAATATTCCTGGTATTTCTTACATTCAACAGTCTTAATTTTGGCGAAGTATTCGGACAGATCTCGGCAAACTCCCAGCAATTCCCCCTGGAAGCACAGGCGGGCATCCTGACCGCTATCGGGATACTACTGTTCGTAGGCGCTACGGGCAAAAGCGCCCAGATCCCGCTTTATGTATGGCTGCCGGACGCAATGGAAGGTCCGACTCCCGTCAGCGCTCTCATTCATGCGGCCACCATGGTAACCGCAGGCGTTTATATGGTCGTGCGCTGCTCGCCCATTTTCAGCCGGGCCCCTGTCGCGCTCGACGTAGTCATTATCGTGGGCATCGTGACCGCCCTGTTGGCGGCAACCATCGGGCTGGTCCAGACCGACATCAAGCGGGTGCTCGCCTATTCCACCGTAAGCCAGCTCGGGTACATGTTTGTAGCCCTGGGCGCGGGCGCTTTCTCAGCAGGTATTTTCCACCTGATGACCCATGCATTTTTCAAGGCTCTGCTCTTCCTGGGAGCGGGAAGCGTCATCCACGCCATGAGCGGTGAACAGGACATGATGCGCATGGGCGGCCTGCGCAAGCACACGCCCATAACCTTCCTGACGATGTTTATCGCCACACTTGCAATTAGCGGCATCCCGCCTTTTGCGGGATTCTTCAGCAAGGACGAAATTCTCTGGCTGGCGTATGCCGACAACCATCCCGTTGTCTGGTTCATCGGACTGCTGACCGCAGGTTTGACGGCTTTTTACATGTTCCGCCTTATTTTCCTGACCTTCTTCGGCAAAGCCCGTTATTCGGAGGAAGTGGAGCACCATCTGCACGAATCCCCTTCAAGCATGACTATCCCCCTGATTATCCTGGCGGTTTTATCCATATGCGGAGGATTCGTCGGGACGCCGGCATGGATGCACCTGGGGGAAAACAGATTTTTCAAATTTCTTGAACCTTCTCTTCTCCATACGTACCATGCCGAAGCCGAGCATCATGCGACCAGTCTTGAAATCATATTTGCATTCTTATCCGTACTGGTCGCCGTAGTGGCGATCTATATTGCATACCGCATTTATGTCCGGCGTCCGGAAACGGCCGATGCGCTGTCGGCCCGCCTACGCCGGATTCATGGAATCCTATTTAATAAATATTACGTGGATGAAATGTACGATGCCGCCATCATAAATCCGACGAAACAGGCATCCACCAGGATACTGTGGAAGGGAGTTGATGTTGGATTGATCGACCGCATCGTCAATGGATCCGGTCAGTCGATCCAAGGGCTGGCATCCGTCCTCAAAGGCATTCAAAACGGCCTCATTCGCAACTACGCAGTCTGGATACTGCTGGGAGCGGTTGCAGTGCTTTTTTATATCTCCGTTTTAAGGGGCTGAGCGCGACGATAACGACATGGAAATTGGTTACATCCTATCATGGGTCACATACCTGCCGGCATTGATTGCCGCAGTTATAATTCTGATGCCGCGAGGCTATGACAGGGCAGCCAAATGGGTGGCCTTCCTGGGTTCGTCCGCCATTTTCATTTTATCGCTGCACCTCGTTTACCATTTCGACTCCTCCAAGGGCGGTATGCAGTTCGAGGAATCCTGTGAATGGATCAAAACAGCCGCCTTCACGATCAACCATCACCTGGGAATTGACGGGATCAGCCTTTTCCTGGTAATTCTGACAACATTCCTGACGCCGCTGGCGATTCTTTGTTCATGGCAGTCGATTAGCAGGAGGGTCAAATCCTACCTGGTCTGCCTCCTGACTCTCGAAACGGGAATGATCGGAGTTTTCTGCGCCCTGGACCTGGTGCAGTTTTACATATTCTGGGAAGTCATGCTGATTCCGATGTACTTCCTGATCGGCGTCTGGGGGGGCGAAAGAAAAATATACGCGGCGGTCAAATTCATACTCTATACAATGGTCGGGTCTCTCCTCATGCTTCTGGCGATCATTTACCTCTATTTCGCCCACGGAGGCACATCGTTCGATCTTATTGAAATAACAGGAAGTCTGAGTTCCGGTGCAATGCTTCTTTCCTCGCGGGAAGAGTTCTGGCTTTTCATGGCCTTCCTGCTCGCGTTCGCCATTAAAGTGCCGATGTTTCCGTTCCATACATGGCTTCCCGACGCGCACGTGGAAGCCCCGACCGCCGGTTCCGTCATTCTGGCAGGCGTTCTTCTCAAGATGGGCACATACGGACTGCTTCGATTCTGCCTCCCGCTATTCCCTGCGGCTGCGATCGAGGTAGCCCCGTATATATCCGTTCTTGCGGTCATCGGCATTATTTATGGCGCTCTTGTCGCCATGGTGCAGCCAGACCTTAAAAAGCTAGTGGCATATTCGTCCGTCAGCCATATGGGGCTGGTTGTCCTGGGCATTTTCGCCTTCAACATGCAGGGGATGCAGGGCGCGACAGTACAGATGCTGAACCACGGTCTTTCGACGGGTGCACTCTTTCTCTTGGTTGGAATGATTTACGACCGCCGGCACACCCGCAAAATCGCCGATTTCGGAGGACTGGCGCATGTCAGCCCGGTCTACGCCTCGGCCTTCCTGATCGTTACACTTTCATCCATTGGCCTTCCCGGCCTGAACGGTTTCGTCGGTGAAGTGCTGGTTTTGATGGGAAGCTTCGCCAGCAGCAAAGTCTTCGGATCCCTAGCGGCTTTGGGGATGATTCTCGGCGCGGTATACATGCTGTGGATGTATCAGCGCGTATTTCTGGGGAAGCTGGAAAATCCGGAAAACAACAAAATCAACGATATAGGCATAAGAGAAAAACTGATCCTTCTTCCAATAGTGCTTGTCATGCTGTGGATCGGGGTGTATTCGGGGCCCTTTTTGAGCCGAATGGAAGCTTCGATTCAGCAGGTTCAGGAGCGGATAGACAATGCACGCAACTCCGGAGGGCTTTATCGCGCACAACAGCAACAGTCTCCGGATTTGCAGGTGAATAAATAAACAATGGGCAAAGACTTAATACTCTTGATACCGCAATTTGTCCTGGTCATCGCTGCCATGGCACTCATGCTGCTGGAGCCGTTCACCCCAGCGGCGCATAAAAGCCGAATGGCAAGAATTGCAGTGCTGGCGGCAGCCGTTGCCGCGTTCAGCCTGGGTTCCCAATGGAGCGACCAGTCCCGTACAATTCTGAACGGCATGTACATCGTCGATAATTTCAGCATTTTCTTCCAATGGCTCTTTCTCGTAATCCTTGCAATTTCAGCCCTGATTTCAATGAAGTTCAACGAAAGAGAGTCGATAAACCGGGGCGAGTACTACTCTTTGCTGCTATTCGCCTCATCCGGCATGTGCCTGATGGTCGCAAGCGGCGACCTAATCCTTACCTTCATAGGAATAGAAATTCTTTCGATCGCCACTTACGTTCTTGCGGGATTCAAGAGAAACGATATCCGTTCTAATGAATCCTCGCTGAAATATTTCCTTTTGGGATCTTTCGCCACGGCATTCCTGCTTTACGGCATCGCACTCATATTCGGCAGTACGGGAAGCACAAATTACCAGACGATCCGTGAACTGGTTTCCTGGCAGGGAGGCTTCCAGAACACGACATTGATCGGAATGGGCCTCCTGCTTGTAGGTTTCGGCTTTAAAATTGCCCTGGTCCCGTTCCACTCCTGGGCTCCGGATGTTTATGAAGGGGCGCCCACTCCNNGTTCCCTTCCTGGCCGATCAATGGACCTCCATCCTGTGGTTATTGGCCATTCTGACTATGATCCTGGGCAACGTCGTTGCCGTCTTGCAGACAAATGTCAAGCGTATGCTCGCTTATTCCGCCATTGCCCACGCCGGATACATCCTGGTGGGAATCGTAACGAACAGCGAGTCGGGCTACAGCGCCGTGCTCTTCTATCTCGTCGTCTACACGATCATGAATTTGGTAGCCTTCAGCGTGATCCTGTCCCTCAGCGGAACGGGAGATACCCGTGTCCACCTGAATGATTACGCGGGATTGGCCCGGAAGGCTCCCTTTGCAGCCGCCGCACTCTCACTTTCGCTGATTTCGCTGGCTGGGATTCCCCTTACAGGCGGCTTTATCGGGAAGTTCTACCTGTTCAGCGCCGCGATCAGAAACGGGTATGTGGGACTGGCCGTGATCGGCGTGCTCAGCAGTGTCGTTTCGGTTTTCTATTACTTCCGTCTGCTGGTCTATATGTATATGAAAGAACCGGACGAAACGGCTGAAATCCCGGAACCTGTCAGCTGGCTGGTTCAGGTGGTGATTGTAATGGGAATCGTAGGCATTCTATGGCTGGGAATCTTCCCCGATCATATCCTTACTCTGGCTGACTATTCGATTCTTGCCCCTAAATAAACAAATCCCCCTTGGAGCCGGTCATGATGGATATACGCAAGAAATTGCAGGATGCGCTTAATGATATAGAGCGCGAACTGCGCGTGGAACTGCCGAAGGAAATCCTTCGCGCACGGGAACACGGAGATCTCAGCGAGAACGCCGAATACAAGGCCGCAAAAGAAAGACAATCCTACCTGGAGGGCCGCAAGGCGCAGCTGCAGCAGAGGATGGCAGCGCTGTCCCTGGTAAACCTCGATAAGATCCCGGCCGACCGGGCGGCATACGGCTCAAAAGTAGTGCTTTACGAATACGAAACGGACAAAGAGGTGGAATACAGGCTGGTCTCCGCGGAGGAAGCCGACGTTGCCAAGGGAGACATATCCATTACATCTCCCATCGGACGCAGCATTGTCGGCAAAACGGAAGGAGACGACATTGAAATCGTCACCCCCTCCGGCACAAAAGATTATGAATTGCGCAGCCTTAAAACGATTCACGATCTGGAAGACTGAACGAAGATAAAGTTCAATCTCCGATACGGATGGATTTCACAGGTGTATGGAAGCTGAGACCGTTTCTTTCGCCTTTTCTTCAAGTTTCAGCTTTCTATTATTGAGCTTTTAAAGAAGTGTTTGCTATAATCCACCATTTGCTTGGCATGTATGGCTGACGAAGAGCAAGGAGCATTCCTGGCGCGATCCCTGCGTTATATGCAGGAGGCTCTTCGCAGATCCGGGCCTGCAGCCGTAGCGGGTTATACATTACTGGCGGCGATTTTGGTCCTGGGCGGGATCGGATACGCGCTGGATGCCTGGCGCGGCACGTCCCCCTGGTTCCTGGTAGCCGGGCTATTGTTAGGTATTGTTGTCGGGTTCGTGGAACTCGCAAGAATAATTTGGCGAAAATGAAGCTTGCCTGGTGGATGCTGTCGGGCTCGATCCTGACGGCGCTGGTCCTGACAATTCCTGTAAAGCCTGAATTTCGGCTGGAATTGTGGATCGGAATGGCGGGACCTCTAGCGTCCGCCGTTGTTTCCTGGATAGCGATGCAGCGGCAGTATATAAGACGCCCCGAGGAAATGACCGCCCTGATGATCAAGGCATTTGCCGCCAAGATGATCTTCTTTGCAGGGTACATAACAGTTCTTGTAAGCCTTGGATGGGTGCAGCCGATTCCGTTCGTG
>DKBB01000258.1 GCA_002451015.1 Acidobacteria bacterium UBA6911 | reverse complement strand
CCGGCGATGGCGCCGCACAGGGCGTACGTCATCGAAGCCTGGATATACCAGGTGCCGAACGGGCGCATGCCGGCGACATCCAGTCCCAGAATTTTGGCCAAACCTCTTGAAGCCAGAGCAAGCAGGTTGGTGCCGATTCCGCCAAGTACAAGGCCGATATAGAGCCAGCGTCCGCTGCGCGCTCTGGTAAGGGCCAGGTCCAGAATCGGGCCTATAAGGCAGAGGCTGACGAAAGCCCCGGCTCCGTAATGTGCAAGACCGAGCATGCCGAACATACCGGCGGCGCCAAAAGCACCGGCGCCCATAATAAAGCCGGAATNNGGCACCGAACAGAAGAAGCAGCACAATTTCCGATGCTGAAATATTTTCCTTAATCTTGACAATTGAAGGGAAACGTCCCGCCGTTACCAATCCGTTGTGAATACCGAACCATTTGTGGACCATCGCAATCTCCAGTAACAAGGATTCGACCGCTCTGAAATTACGAATCTTTTCTATCATGCCATGGTGATAAAAGCAATTCGAATTTTACTCACTTTAAAGCATTTTAATTGACATAAGGCGTAATATTGTTAATTATTGTAATTCTTTGTAATTAGTTTCACATTTCAACATCCTTTTCAATTTGGAAAATCCTCATACTTTCAAAGAGATTTTCATTAAAAGGAGTTACTGAATTTTACTTTGAAAGGATTTCAAGGCAGAAAGCTGCCGGGAAAAAGCATAAAGAAAACTTTTACGTCAGAATTTCAAATCTACACAAAGGAATGATCATGAAGTTAACGCATCGCCCCCGTTTTTTAATCCTGTGGTTTATTCTTGTTTCGCTTCTTTCATTGCAATGCACGGCGCCGCTGTTCGGACAAGCCAAGCAATTGCTTACATGGCAACAGGATCTCAATTATTTACAGAATTTCCCGGATTCCGACCTGGAGGGACAAAAGGATCTTGTCGCCCAAATCCGAACCGGATTGGAATTCTGGCTGCAGCTGCATCCGAGGTCCACTGTTGAACTGCCGGCGGCACCATCAGGCATCCTGAGTGCCGAACAGGTCCGGGAGGAAATCGCTCTGCTGCAGGATTCCATCCAAGAACTTTTAAAGCAGGATTCCATGCGGCCGTTTGAACTCGGCGTCACGGAAATCAGCGTTTCAGCGGAGCTGTCCCCCCTATCCCCGATTGCGGACAACATCGACAACACCAAGATCGAAGCCCGCCGCGCAACCAATGTGGTGGAGGCGCTTGAGTATCTTCCCGGGATAAGTATCGATTTCAAACCTTCCCGGAACCAATCCGGCACAATGATCCGCGGTTTCGATACCCGGCAGGTCGGATTGTACCTGGACAACATACCCGTCTACGTCCCTTATGACGGATATGCGGATATCGGCCGGTTCCTGTCCCGCAATGTTGCCGAGATACAGGTAGCCAAGGGTTACTCTTCCCCGCTGCTGGGACCAAACGGACTGGGCGGTGCCATCAATATCGTCACCCGCCAGCCGGAAAAGAAACTGGAAGGCGACATTGTCATGGGCACCGGTTCGGGGCGGATGATCGAATCGGGCATTCACATGGGTTCCCGACTGGAGAATTTCATGATCCAGGGCGGTTTTGACTGGCTTGAAACCGATTATTATCCGATATCGGGCAATGTCGACATCGATCGTATTCCGGACCAGCCATCCTATAACCGCACCAACTCGTATCAGCGCGATGCCGACTACGACGGCCGGATCGGGTACCTGCCGAACGAGCGCGATCAATACATTTTCAGCTTTATGGGGCAGAATGCGGAATACGGCACCCCTCCCTATTCCGGATACGATCCCGAAAATAATTCACCCAAATACTGGCAGTGGGACTACTGGGACCGGGAAAGCTACTATTTCAGCTCCAACAAGGGCCTGGGCGAAGAAAACGACATCCAGTTCCGCCTATTTTACGACCGCTATCCGAACAAGCTGGATGTATTCCTGCCGCCGGACCCGGTTGAAGGCATCGAGCCATATTCCGAGCTGGAAAGCTATTCGAAATACAACGACTACTCGGCCGGATTTTCCTCCCAGTTCTCCACACGGGCACTGAACCGGCAAACTCTCAGCGCTTCTTTCTTTTTTAAGGACGACACCCATAAAGAAGGCGATGTCGCATTTACCGACGGAGTGCCGGAAGCGATTCCGGCGAGAACCCATCGCGACCAGCAGATATCCATCGGGCTGCAGGATTCCATTGCCCTTACAGGCCGGATTCATGCCATCCTGGGATTCAGCGCGGAAAACATCAACGGAATTAAGGCTCAGGATCTTGTCAATAACGAGATCGCACCTTTTGAATGCGCCGGTGAAGCCGGTGCCGCCTCCTTTTCCGCTTGTGTGAATGAATGGGCTTTTAATCCCCTGGCATCCATCTCCTTCTCAATAAGCAAGTCCGGCTCCCTGTTTTTCACTTTCGCAAAGAAAAGTCATTTCCCTACAATGAAAGACAGGTATTCCTACAAGAACAACAGGGCAATCCCCAACCCGACATTGAAACCGGAGAATACCCGGAACTGGAGCCTTGGATATGCGCATGTGCTTCCGTTCAGAAGCATGGTCCAGGTTGAACTCTTCCGCAGCGATGTCTATGACGCCATTGCTAGGGCCTACGTCCCGGAACCGTCGGAAAATTTTTGCCGAAGGTCCGATTTAAGAGGCTACTGCGAACAGTCCGTCAATGTCGGCAAGGAACTGCACCACGGGGTGGAAATCACCATGCGCAGCGATCTGCATCCAAGGGCATCCCTCGACCTGCAATACAGTTACCTGAGCCGTTCGATTTCCGGTCCCGAAGAAATGCCGCCGGTGTTTCCAACAGGAACACCGAAGCATAAAACCGTCGGAACGGCAAACATACTGCTGCCGCGCGAAATATCCCTGATGGCTACCGCGCGTTACGAAAGCGGCAATATCGGCGACTTTTTTATAGATGAGTTCGGCTTTGCCAATCCAATTCCGGCATCCAATTTTGCGACGGCGGACCTTGGAGGAATCATCCCGGTGTTCGGCGGGGCCAGGATGCAGGTCGGCGTGAAAAATATCTTTGACCGGAACTATTATTACCGCGAAGGATATCTTATGGCGGGCCGGAACTGGTACTTCAATCTAAGATACCAGTTCTAATTTCATTTCGATTGTAGCGGGGGCGAAACTTTTATTCGCCCCTGCTGTTCCGGTTCACGATATCCATCAGATTTATCTTTTACGGAAATCGAATGCGTAAGTTTTTGTTGGTACCGGCAATAGCCCTTACAGTCGCCGCCTTCAGCTGCGTGCTGAAAGAAAATACTCCCCGGGCCGAAATCACATCCAAGGCGTATGCCGGCCACGAAAACGACCGGGACATTGATAATTTCATTCAACAATATCCCGAATCGGCAGGATCCCGGCTGGACGACTGCCAGACCTGCCACCGCGGCGGAGTCGCGGCAACGGATACAGAGCGGGAATTTAGTTCCTGCGGCTACTGTCATCTGATTGTGTTCCCCAACGCAAGATACAAAACCGGTGTTCCTGAAAATTACGAGGAAACCCTGAATTCTTTTGGAATGGCATACAAGCAAAAGGGACGGACAATTGAAGCCCTGAAAGCGATAGAAGAACTGGATTCCGACGGCGACGGATATTCAAACGGTGCAGAGATCACCCAAACAAGATATCCCGGGGAATCCTCAAGCCGGCCGGGACAACCGCAGGCCCCGTTTATCACGTTGAACCGGGACCGCATCCGGAGCCTTCCACGCCATACACAGTTTATGCTGATGAACAGGACGACACAGCAGTTCGATGTTTATACCAGCTATTCCGGGATCCTGGTAAAAGATCTTCTCGATGCAGCCGGTGCTGACTTGACGGATGTTGTCGGCATTACGGTGTTTGCACCTGACGGGTACAGTATCGACTATACAATGGAGGACGTCCTGAAGCCCTTCCCCATGGGATACTTCTATGCCGAACCCAATGCAATCACGGACAAGGAGAAAAGTTTTGTAGACTATCCGGCAACGGTTCCACCGGATGTTGTCGACGGAAGGGAGATTCCCGGCTCATTATGGCTTCTGCTTGCGTTTGAACAGAACCGAGCGCCATTGGATATTTCGCGGTATGAAAAAGGGACCGGGCATCTTGTCGGGGAAGGGCCTTACCGTTTAATCATGCCTCAACGCGACATCCTCGGAGACATATCGAAACCCGGGAGACCCGACCGGTCGGTAAAATCCGGAACCTATGGGGACGGATGGGATTACCTCGGGGCAATCGACCACAATGCCGGAAACTGCGTTCGTGGCGCGTGTGTAATCCGCCTGAACCCTATGCCCGGAGGCTATGAAGAATACGACTGGAAAAACGGCTGGCCTCTTATCAACACCCGCCAGATAGTCATCTTCGGCAGGGGCGTTTCCGGCAATCATTGAACCTTCATTGAAACCCTCTTTTAGTGTAGCATCGGTCTTAATTCGCATTTCTCAAAGAGACTCGCCGCTTCTATGCCTGAGGCGGGATAAGCCTTTTAGAGATGCCGGAAAAGCTTTATTGCGTGCAGCCTGTGGAGGCTAAGATATGCAGAAAGCTACCGACTGGCTTGCTCTGTGGAGGGAACTCGCCGAAGTGCAGGAAACGGTCTTTAAAACGGCCGGGGAAAAAGACAGCGATGCCGTCTGGCGAAGGCGGGCGATTCACTTCGACAACCAGGTAAAAAAGCGTTGGGAGAATCCGGATTCCAACCGCAACTTCATAAAGACACAACTGCGATCGAACCCTGAATGGACAGTCCTCGACATCGGGGGGGGCACAGGAGCCTGGGCTTGCCTTATGGCGCAGTATTGTCGCCATGTTACTGTTGTAGAACCATCGCCGGCCATGACAAGAATCATGCGCCGGAACCTGGCTGAGGCCGGCATACGAAATGTAGAGATAATCGAATCGGAATGGCCCGAGGGTCGGGTGGAAAAATATGACCTGATATTATGCTCCCACGCCATGTACGGATTTCTTGATTTCGAGATGTTCGTACGAAGTATGGAAGCTGTCTCCCGTCACGTGTGCGTGCTCATAATGCGCGCCCCTACGCCTGAAGATCTATTGAGTATCGCATCGCAGCATATCTGGGGACAACCCTACGACAGTCCGGATTTTCAGGTGGCGTTAAATGCACTTTTGCAGTTGGGAATTTTCCCGAACGTCCTTATGGACGATACCGGTTTGTGGGATCCCTGGACCAGCAGAAACATGGAAGAAGCCTTCTCGGAAGCAAAACGCCGGTTGCACCTTTCGGAAACAAGCGAATACGACAATTATCTTGCGGATCTGCTTGGGCGGCATTTAACACTTCAAAACGGCAGGTATGTTTGGCCCAGGGGAATGCGCTCCGCACTGGTATACTGGAATACAGGCCGGAGAACCGGGCAGGCGTGACATACAGCAGTTTTTAGTTTGTTTGGTGTTGCGGAAAGGCCGGAGTCGTCCAGAGATTACCTCTGCCGGCCCTCCGCAGTCCAATGGCTAGAGGACAAAAGTATAACATGTAGTAATTCTTGATTTCTAGTAATATTTTGTTATTTATTGTAATATTTTATTAATATCATGGAACGCAAGTTGAATGCATATTCCACGAAGTTTCGCTATGCGGAATTTTCATCTAAACGGAATGTCCATACCAGTCATATCGAACCGGCAAAGAATCTGATAATCTAATACTTCCATAATATTAATTTAAATAACCATCAAATAACAGGAATCTAATGATCATGAAAATCAAACCGACCATCCTTTTACTGCTGCTTCCGGCCCTGGCCTCAGCCCAGACCGACGGTCACAATCCCACCCGGGATGAAATCGAGAAAATGCATCAGGATCCGAAAGCATACATTGCAATGCTGGAAAATCCTCAGCGTGACATCGAACAGAAACCGGACGAAGTGATTGCCGCCATGGATATTCGCTCGGGAGAGACCATAGCCGATATCGGAGCGGGATCCGGATACTTCGCTTTAAGGTTCGCTGATCATGTCGGCGCAATAGGGCGTGTTTATGCCGTCGATATCAATCCCGACATGATCATTCATATGAACCGGCGAATTCGGGACATGAAGATTGCAAATGTCACAACAGTCCTTTCGACGCCGGAGGATCCCCTGCTCGCGGAGAAGTCGATCGACCGCTTCTTTGTCTGCAATACATGGCACCACATTCCGAATCAATCCCGCTACATCGCGCTACTGAAAACGATGCTCCGGCCCGGAGGCCAAATCATCATCGTCGATTATTACAAGAAGCCTCTGCCTGTAGGTCCGCCTCCGGCCATGAAAATGGCCCGGAGCGACGTGGTGGACCAGATGGAAAAGAGCGGGCTCAAACTGGCGGAAGAGCACACGTTCCTTCCCTATCAGTACTTCCTCGTATTTGAAGGAAAATAAGCTTCAATCTCTGGGAAGCCTAATTAATACAGGGGATTACGGTAATATCGGAAACCAGCGTTCCACCTGTATTCCACGCCCGAGCAGGCAGCTTCGGCCCCAGGGTGCCGCAGCAGCAGAACTTTCATTAAAACTTGAAAACCATCCTGGCCGGAGGTTCCTGGAAGAATAAAGTGCCGTTTAATTGAAAACGTGCCGGCGCTTGAGTTCGATGAAACAATCCGCGCAGGCGGCAACATCGGCACCTGCGTCATGGGCTTCCTCAAAACCGGTCCCGAATAAAAAATGGTGCAGCTCGGACAGCGAAGGCCATTTAAAGCCATACTGACCCGGGAGACGGCAGAGTGCCGCTGTCTCGACCATCGTACAGATTCGTTTTTTATCTCCAAAAGGCGGAACACGATTCAAGCGGATGTATTCTGCGGAAATAACGCTTTCGTCGAAACGCAGGTTGTGAGCCACGATAACCTTGGATTGCCCAACGGCATCCGCAAATTCCGAGAGGGCCGTACCAAGCGGCTTTCCCTCAGCCATAGCACGCTCGGTGGTAATGCCATGGACACGTTGGGCTTCATGCGGGATAGCAAATCCCTCGGGCCGTATAAGGAAAGCCCTGGATTCAATGGGATGGAACTCCTGATCCAGCCTGGCCCATGCAATCTGAATCATTCGCGGCCAATTATCGAGATCGGAAATTGGAGCTTTCCAGTTTCGAGGCAGTCCCGTTGTCTCACAATCCATCACAGTGTACATCATATCCCCTGAATGCCCGTTACATCCGTCAGGCAAGTTCCTGTTACTTTTGCAGAGATTATAAGACACGTCGGGTAAAGATGAAAACAGAATGCCCCGACGGATTAAAAAAATAAAAATCAAGGGATGAGGGAGAGACAACATACACTCCGAGGACCGCGAGCACATCGCCAAACGCCATCCGGTCCCTTACGACATGGATCATCCGGTATTGGAACCCCGTCTTCGCCGGAAGAACGGTACCACCATGTGGATTGAAAACTTGAAACACCTACTGCAAGGGACAGAGGGAAAGCCGGATGAGATCCGGGGAATGTGGATGGTAATATCCTAAAGCGTGGAACCGGAAGCATAGCTGCGCCCGGCACAGAAAAGGGTGTTGGATGGAATAAGTGAATCCTCTACCGTCCGGTGACGGTCGGATACCCCGCCGTTTTCCAGGCGTTCATCCCCCCCGCCAGGCTAGAGGATTTGTTGTATCCGGCTTTCCGGATGATATCCAGTCCGACCAGGCTTCGGCCGCCCGAAAGACACACGATGACAATTTCCTTGTCCGCCGGCAGCTCGTGGACTCTCTGGCTCAAATTACCAAGGGGGATCATTATGGCTCCGGGAATATGGCCCTGAACAAATTCGTGCAATTCTCTTACATCCAGAATGTACGCCCCCTTCATTTTTTTGGAAGCCGCCTGCCTGACCGAGATCTCTTTCGGATATACTTCGGCCAAAGTGTCCGTCTGAATGGCTGCTGAGGCGGACTCGGCCCGAACTACCGGACTTCCCATAAGAAAAAGAACAGTACCCATGAGTAAACAGACGACGATATGTCTTTTTGATAATGGCTGAAACATTTCTTTTCTCCACAAATTATTACGGTCCTTCTTGCATATATCAGACGCAATACCCGGTTCGCGTATTCAGAAGCTGGATTTTATCCTATCTCCGACAGGAACCCGATGTTTTTTTGTATCTTTCTTCGATCAATGCGACGGCCCTTTTCCGTCCGTTCTCATGGCTCATTTTATTGCCGATTTCGCGGACCCTTGCCATCATTTCCCGAGAGTCGAGAACCGACCGGATCGACCGGGCGAGTTTTTCAGCCGTTACGGTTCTCCGGCAGAGCGGCCCTGGAGATATTCCCAATTGCTTCAACAATATGCCCCAAGAAGACTGGTCATTGGCGTGTGCCACGATGACAGACGGCCGGCCGGCCCGAATGACAGTCTGGGTGGTTCCCGCGCCTCCTGCGTGGACGACCGCCGCACATCGGGGGAAAACCTGCTGGTGGGATACTTCGGTAATCCGGAATATATTTGGATGCTCCGGAATATCTTTTATCAAATCCCATCTGGATTGAATGATGGCCCGGCAGCCTGCAATCCCGGCGGCATCGACCATCAATCGGGTAACGTCCCCGGGATACGGATCCACTCCCATGACACTCCCGAAAGTCATAAAAACCGGACGGGGACCGGAATTCAGGAATTTCTCAAGGCTGTCGGGCATCGGAACAGCTTCGTTCTGTTCCGGTAGGTTGCAAAAGCCGCAGACATGAAAATCGTCTTTCCAGTCCGGTCGAGGGGGAAACAGCGCGGGGCTGACGGTAATCAGCGTCAGGTAATCGGAAAACCAGGAATCCTGAAGGACGCTCTTCACAGGCAAAAGTCCTTCCCGATTCCGCATTATATCGATGGGAGAGCGGAAATACCGGTTGAGAAACCGGTCGGCGAGTTTCCACATAAGAGAATTTACATATCCGCCAAGATTTTTACTGAGGGGAGATAGGTATGTTGATGGAACCGGTGCCAGTGTTGGAAACACGGAAACACAGGGGAGGTTCATCTTTTCGGCTGCGATTGCAGCCGGATAAACCATGGCGTGGCGAACGAGTATTTCATTCTCCCGACACAGCCCTTTCGCAGCAACCAGGAGGTCTTCGATTACCGGCTCCAGGAAATAAGACAGAACCATTTGCAGTTGTTTCAGGACATTTCGTTTCCCGATCAATGCCTTTCCCAGTCTCTTCATGAAATCGGGTTCATATACAGGAATTGCATGATCGACTACCCGGAATCCAAGGCTTTTCTCGAATGATTTAAAATCCATCCTGTTGAAATATGAAACTTCCAGGGTGACCTCATGACCGGCCTTCCGCAGTTCTCCGCCAAGGGCGATGAAAGGTCTGATATCTCCTTCCGTCCCCCAGGTCTGCATCCCGATTTTCATTCTGGGACTCCCGGTATGGAACGCATGTTCCTCCTAAGCTTCAGGTTCTACGCGACAAGCCGGAAGCAGCAACAGAATGGCAGCGAGCAAGAGAACGGGTAATAGATGCTTCAAAAAAACCTCCTTCGTTCTTTTAATTCCTTTCGGGAACATTGAGCCCCAGTCTCCACGAAAATCAAANNAAAAAAGGCCGCCTCAAAGCAGCCTTTATAAACTCTGGATTCGGTTTTTAACAACCGGGAATGGAGTTATTTCTTGCCGCTCTCTATAAAATAACGAATAGTATCGGTGCCGGCAAAAGAAACTCCATCTGTGGTCAAGCCTTTCAGAGACAAATCATTATATGCTGGCTCAAGGGTGTCTTTTAAGCGTGTAATACGGAATTTCACAACCAGATCACCGCAGGCATCCGATTTGGAAGAATCCACGCTGATTCCATTAAGTGTTATGCCGGCAACTGCAACAGATTGTATGGAATGTCAGTATGGACCGTAATCCAGTTGCCTTTATCTGTAGCGAATTCTTGGATTACATCAGGAGACACTTTTACGGATATTGCAATATCATCCACGCAAAGTGCGGGGACATGAACCAATGTCGTAATACACAAACAGGCACAAATCAGTATCATTTTCAGCTTTTTCAATTTGCTATTCTCCTTTCAGAGAATAAACTATTTGTGTGTACAACCCGTTATCTTCTTGAACAAAAAAAACAGAGAAGTTCTGGAGGTAATCAATTTCTATCTGATTAGAAGTTGAAAGCGCCATAAACAATGCAAGCAATTCCAACGATACTCCAATGAATCGAGAAATGCGGGTCAAGCCATATACAGGTCAACAAATGCTCAGAACCGTCATTGACTTCTTCAGCCAATGGCCCTAATATGTTTCCGTGTAAGGAAACTATTATACTATGAAACTTTCGAGCAGAGACAAGGCGGTTCATCAGAAGATTTTTCAGATGCAGTGTGAAATCTGCAAATCGCTCGGGCATCCGCTCCGGCTGCAGATTGTAGACCGCCTCAACAAAGGCGAAGCTTCGGCATCCGAGCTGATTGCCGCCCTGGATATCTCCAAGGGCAGTCTTTCAAAACACATGTCATTGCTCCTTAATGGCGGAATCGTCGACTCCAGGCACGAAGGGAGGCGGATCTTCTATCGCCTTACGGATCCTGAGATTCACAAGGCATGCGCCATTATGCGATCCATTCTCTATCGCAGACTGAAACAGGGAGGGAAACTGGCTTTGGCGATAAAACCAGCCGAAGCTGATCAATAACCGTTGCATCTTTGGAATTCCTGTCTGGTGGAACTATGTTTAAGTATAGAAATCCGTTCATTTGGTATATCGCAGCTATATTTGTCCTTTGGACGCTGCCTTCGGCCGCCCAGGAAAAACTGTCCCTGTCGGAAGCGGTGGCCCGGGCCCTGGAGTCCAACCCGGAACTGGCTATCGACGAACCGGGTCGGCAGGCGGCAAACGAAGAATTCAAGGCCGCCAAGGAGAGATATCTGCCGCGGCTTGACTTCGAAATGTCTTATCTGGCCGGCAACAACCCCGCTTTTGTCTTCAGCACCCTTCTGACACAGCAGAAATTTACAGAAGAAAATTTCGACATTGAAAGGCTTAATTCCCCTTCGGCCGAGGATAACTGGCAGACCCGTTTTACGCTGCAGCAGACAATCTGGGATTTCGGCCGGACCCGCGCCTACCGCGAAATGGCGAGCCTGGGAGTTCAGTCTGCCGACCGGTCACACGAGGAACACGTGCGCCAGGTTTTGCTGGCCGTCATCGATGCCTACTACGCGACAACCCTTGCCAGGGAATCGCTTGACACAGCCGGCATAGCCGTTCGGTCCGCCGAAGCAATCGTGTCCCGGGCTGAAGCGCGGGTGAAGGAAGGTGTGACGGTAGAAGCCGACCTCCTGCGCAGCAGGGTCTACCTTTCAACAGCCAGGCAGCAGGAGATTCAGGCCAGAGGCAACCTGGAAAATGCAAAAGCCAGGCTGAATCGGCTCATGGGGCGTCCCCTTACCCAGCCGGTCGGAGAAACCGCTTCGCTGGTCCCGTTCGAAATTTCCCTTCCACCGGAAGAGAAACTGCTTGCGGAACAGAAACAGCAGCGCCCGGATTACCAGAATCTCCTGACCGAGCTGAAGCATTCGGAACTAGCCGTAAAAGCCAAAAAGAGGGAATACCTCCCTGTTCTATCCGGCTATGGCACATGGGAAATCGACAATCCGCTCCCGGAACTTTCGGGAGGGGACAATTGGGCGGCAGGGGTAATGCTGAACTGGAACCTTTTTGCAGGAGGGAGCGATAAGGCCCGGATCGATTCTTCCCGGTTTCGCATGGAACAGAAACGCCGCCAGATTCAAGCGATGGAATCCGCAATGGAGCTGGAGATCCGCAGCGCCCTGGTCTGGTATCGTTCCGCGGAACAGCAGGTTGCTGCGGCTCAGGCTGCCGAAGCCCAGAGTGAAGAGGGGCTCAGAATTCTTAAAAACCGTTACGATGCAGGTCTGGCAACCATGACCGACCTGCTGTCGGCCGAAACCGCGCGCAGCAGTGCGCGGACGCAGCTTGCCGAGGCTATTTATCGGCAGCGTCTCAGTTATGCGCAAGTCGAATATGTTGCCGGTATCCTCAGCCCGGAGTCACCGGCAGTGAATCTGCATTAGGGATAGGCCTTCCTTTCTCGGAAGCCATTTGCCTTTATAGGCAAAACGATACCGGCCCACGGAAAATGAGGGTCAAGACGGAGGCAGAAAAGAATCATGCAAATAAAAGCTTTGCTTTTTACACTACTAACAGGTCTTACGATGCTGACGGCATGTGGCGACAAACATGCAGGGACATCCGCTTCGGACCAGTCTACAGTGCCGGTACAGACGATTCAGGCTCAATACCGGTCGATCCCGGTCTTTATCGAGGCTCCAGGCACCGTACAGCCGCGCAACAGGATAGCGCTGGCGTCTCAGATCAACGGCTTCGTGGATGAAATGAAGGTGCGGGTGGGAGACCGGGTGAAATCGGGCCAGATTCTGGCGACACTCGACGCGAGAGATCCCATCAGTCAGAAAGCAGCTGCGGAATCCGCGATCGCCGAAGCTCAGGCGGCATTGATCGAGTCCCATAAAGCCTATCAGGCGGCAGTGGATATGCAGATTGCGGCCAAGGCTTCCCTGGAACTGGCGGAGCAGACATACACGCGTTATGAAAACCTGTTCGCATCGAAATCGGTGTCGCCCCAGGAAATGGATGAAGTCCGCTCCCGACGCGATGCCGGAAAGGCCGAACTGGCTTCCAGGGAATCGATGGTTGCGGCGGCACAGGCCCGAATCAATCAGGTGGAAGCCCGCATTTCCCAGGCGGAAGCACAGTCCGGTCGAGCCGATGTTCTTTTGAGCTATACCAGCATAAAGGCGCCGAAATCCGGAATCATCGTGGAACGGGCCGTCGATACCGGGGCCGCCATTTTCCCCGGAACGCCGCTGCTGGTCATTGAGACCGTCGCCAGGCCCCAGGTTTTGGCAAACCTGCCGACAGAACACGCGGGGGTACTGCGTGTCGGCCTGGAAGCCAGACTTCGCCTGTCGGAGTCCGCACCCTATATGATCGGCCGTGTCTCAGAAATTGTGCCGCAATCCAATCCGGTCTCTCACAGTGTTCAGTTTAAAGTCGATCTGCCCTCCGACGCCTCGGTCATCCACGGACAGTACGTGAAAGCGGAAGTTCCAGTCGGGACTCGCGAAGCGCTTCTGGTCGGTGGGGAGTCTATCCGTACGTCGGGTCAACTCAAAGGACTGTTCGTTGTGGAAGGCGGGAACACGGCGCGTTTCCGCCTGGTAAAAACCGCCCCGTACGATGCGGACCGGATGGAAATCCTGTCCGGTGTGGAACCGGGCGAAAACATCATTGTTCGACCGAACACCCGGATCGTCGATGGAACACCGGTGGAGATCCAATCATGAAAACGCCCCAGACCGCAGGTAAACTGGCACAAATATTCATTCACTCCAAGTTGACGCCTCTTATTCTGATCGCTTCCATTGCGATGGGCGTTGCGGCGGTGCTCATGCTTCCGAGGGAAGAGGAGCCCCAGATCATCGTTCCGATGATCGANNATGGAACGCCTGCTTTGGGAAATTCCCGGAGTTGAATACGTGTACAGCACTTCCATGCCGGGATCGAGCATGGCGATCGTGCGATTCTACGTCGGCGAAGACGAGGAAGAAAGCATTGTCCGCCTGAATCAGAAAATGTTTGCGAATTTCGACCTGATTCCCCCCGGCGCATCCCAGCCGCTTATCAAACCCCGATCCATAGACGATGTCCCCTTCCTGGCACTCACCTTGTGGAGCCATGAGCTGGACGGCTTTCATATCCGGCGCGCGGCGGCGGAACTCAGAAACGAGTTGCAGCAGATTCCCGATATTTCGAACACGTCCCTGATCGGAGGACAGCGGCGCACGATGCTTGTCGAACTCGATCCGGTCCAGATGGCGGCGTTCGGAGTCAGTGCCACCCGCATTCAGGGTATGCTGCAGTCGGAAAACATCGAACGGCATGCGGGGATCATCACCGAGAACAACCGGGCGGTTTCCGTCCACCTGAACGGTTTCTTCCAAAGCACGGAGGATTTAAGCAGCCTTGTCGTCGGGATGAACAACGGTGCGCCTGTGTACCTGAGAGATGTCGCGGAAATCACCGATGGTCCGGAAGAACCTGCAGACTATGTCTTTTTCTCGCCGGGACCCGCAGCCCATATCAAAGGTATCCCCGATTTGGGATTGAATTCTCAGCAATCCGCCGGCACTCCAATCCCGGCCGTCACTATCACGTTCGCCAAGAGAAAAGGCACCAATGCCGCGGTACTCGCAGAAGCGGTTCTGGAGAAAGCGGAACTTTACCGGTCCCAGCATTTTCCCGAATCGCTCCAGATGACCGTCACGCGCGATTACGGGGAAACCGCGACGGAAAAATCCAACGAGCTGTTGTTTCACATGATGATAGCCATCGTCTCGGTCACAATTCTGATATGGCTGGTTCTCGGCTTCCGGGAATCGGGAGTCGTGGCCATCGCCATTCCCGTAACGCTGGCATTGACACTGGTGGTTTTTCTCCTCTACGGCTATACGCTGAACCGGATTACCCTGTTTGCCCTTATTTTTTCAATCGGGATCCTGGTGGACGATGCAATCGTCATCATTGAAAATATCGTCCGGCACAAACGTCTGCCGCAAAACCGCGAACGATCCTTCACCGAAGTTGCGGTCGAAGCGGTTGACGAGGTCGGCAATCCCACCATTCTGGCAACATTCACCGTCATTGCCGCAATCCTGCCCATGGCGATGGTTCGGGGGCTGATGGGACCCTACATGCGTCCGATACCGATCGGCGCATCGGCGGCCATGGTTTTTTCCCTGCTGGTGGCGTTCGTTATCACTCCCTGGGCGGCATTGAGGCTGCTGGGCCGGTCCCATAAAGGACACGGCGGAGAAGGCGAGGACCGCACCACAAAACTCTATCGCCGCTTCATGGGCATGCTTCTGTCCCGCAAAACAAACCAGTGGCTGTTCCTGGGACTTGTCTCGGTGCTGCTGCTCGCAGCCATGAGCACGGTGTATTTCAAGTTCGTCGTTGTGAAGATGCTGCCCTTCGACAACNNATGCCGGAAGGAACCAGCCTGGAACAGACTGCAGCGGCCACGCGCTCACTGGCATCCAGACTGAAACAGGTCCCGGAAATCACCGACTACGAAACATATATCGGAACGGCATCCCCTTTCAACTTCAACGGGCTCGTCCGGCACTACTACACGCGTCAGGGAGAAAACGTAGCCGACATCCAGGTCAACCTCACTCCCAAAGGGGATCGTTCGGATCAGAGCCATGAAATCGCGAAACGCGTCCGTGAAATACTGAACCCGGTCGCCCAACAATACGGCATGCGGTTGAAGGTTGCCGAAGTTCCGCCGGGGCCGCCGGTGCTCCAGACCCTGGTCGCCGAAGTCTACGGCCCCGACTACGAACGCCAGATCGAGCTGGCCCTGCAGCTCCTGCAGATGCTGGAGGAAACATCCGGTGTCGTCGACGTCGACTGGTACGTGGAGGACCCGCAACCGGAAATGCTGTTTGAATTCGACCGGCTCAAGACCTCTATGGCGGGCGTCTCCATTGCCGAAGCCCAGCAGACGGTCGCCCTGGCGATCCAGGGTTCTCAGGCAGGGCTGATGCACCTGCCTCCGGAGGCGGAAGACGTGCCGATTCGATTGCGGCTTCCGCTCAAGGACCGCTCCAGCATAGAAGCTCTCAATCGGCTTCGCATTGCTTCGTCTACGGGTGAACTGGTCCCGCTCGGAGAACTGGGGCAATGGAAGGAGTCCTTTCGGGAAAGAAATATCTATCATAAAAACCTGATGCCGGTCGTCTATGTCACGGCGGATGTGGCGGGCCGTGAAGAAAGCCCCGTCTATCCGATTCTCGGTATGAATAAAAAAATAGCGGCCATGGAACTGCCCGAAGGGTATCGCCTGGAGACCCACACCGCGCAGCAGCCTTCNNGTCGCCTGGTTCCAGAGTTTTAAAACCCCCCTGGTGATCATGGCCGCGATTCCCTTTTCCCTGGTCGGCATCCTGCCGATGCACTGGGCGATGGGAGCCTTCTTCACCGCGACATCCATGATCGGATTCATCGCCGGTGCAGGTATCGTAGTACGGAATTCAATTATCCTGGTGGACTTCATAGAGCTTCGCCTCAGCCACGGAGAGTCTTTATCCCAGGCTGTCGTAGACGCAGGCGCCGTGCGCTTCCGCCCCATGATGCTCACCGCCGCGGCGGTTGTCGTTGGCGCCGCCGTGATACTGTTCGACCCGATATTCCAGGGCCTGGCGATCTCGCTGATGGCGGGGGAGGTCGCTTCCCTGCTGCTGAGTCGCATGACGGTTCCGGTCCTGTTTTACATGATGCGCGGCCGTGAATTGAAACATTCCCCGTTGCCGCCGAAGGCCGCAGACCCGGCTTAAGGTCGGCGATGCCCTATCGGGGATTTTTAAGGTATGCAATTTTATATATGAAAAACACAGTCTGGATCCGTAAAGCCGGATTTCCCCTTTTTCCATGCGGCATCCTTATTCAGGATGCAGGGGAAACGGGAAACCTCCCGTAACAATGCGGCTCCATGGATTCAGGCTCAATCAGTTCAGCTCGACAGTATTTCCGGAAAGGATGTTTATTATGGTTGTCGAAAGATGGATTCGATTGTTTGCCGGAAGCTTCATATTGATCAGCCTGGCGCTTGCGCACTGGGTCCATCCCTACTGGCTCTGGTTTACAGCCTTCGTGGGACTGAACCTTTTTCAGTCGGCCCTGACGCAATGGTGCCTGATGGAAAACATCCTGGTCAAACTTGGAGTGAAACGGGGCAATACCGCTGAATAACCAGGACCCGAAACAATTCCGGCTTGTTTGCGTCTCATCACACAGACCGAACCTGTTTTTACCAGGATCCCTGTTTGAAATAGAAAGAGGACACGATGAACTTCAGCATCAAGATCGACCACGCTACGGGGCAACGCTACATGGCCGTTCCCACCAAAGGCCGTGCATTGCTGTTCGATTATGAAATCAACAAAGGCACCGCTTTCTCCGCCCGGGAACGGGAGGAGCTGGATCTGGCGGGATTGCTCCCTCCGCAGATATCCAACATGAAGCAGCAGCTCAATCGAACGTACGAAAATTTTTCGAGCAAGACAACAAACATTGAGAAATTCATCTACCTGACGGCTCTTCAGGACCGGAATGAAATTCTCTACTATCGACTGCTGCTGGAACATATCGAAGAAATGATGCCTGTCGTCTACACCCCGGTCGTGGGCGAAGCCTGTCAGAAATTCTCCCACATATACAGGCGGGGACGCGGGGTTTACATAAGCTACAACGACCAGCACAACATTGCCCGCATTCTCAAAAACGTCGGCATCGACAATCCGTCCATAATCGTCGTAACAGACGGGGAGCGCATTCTGGGCCTCGGTGACCAGGGAGCCGGGGGCATGGGCATCCCTATCGGGAAACTATGCCTGTACACCCTGTGCGCTGGCGTTTCTCCCTACAGCACAATCCCCATCACCCTTGATGTCGGAACCGATAACGAGGAGAGGCTGAACGATCCTCTCTATATCGGCCTGCGGCAAAAACGCGTTCGAGGGGAAGCCTATCAGGAATTTATCGATGAATTCGTGAAAGCCGTAAAGAAAGTATTCCCCCTTGTCTGCCTGCAGTGGGAGGATTTCCTGAAGGGTAATGCAATCCGGCAACTCAACCGGTTCCGCGACGAGTTGTGTTCCTTCAACGACGATATACAGGGAACCGCCGGCGTCGTCCTTGCAGGCCTCTACAGCGCATTGCGGATAACAGGCAAGCGTATGGCCGAACAGAGGATTGTTTTTGCCGGCGCCGGCGCGTCGGCACAGGGGATCTCGGACCTCATTGTCGCAGCCTTGCGGGAGGACGGGCTCAGCGAACAGGAAGCCATTGAACGTATCTGGACGGTAGACAGCCGGGGTCTTTGCATCAAGGATCGCGCTGGCCTGGACGACTTCAAACTCAGGTTTGCCCGCTCCGGCTCGGAAATCAGCGGCTATGCCTGCAAAGACAGATCCGGGATCAGTCTCGAAGAGACAATCGACAATGTTAAGCCGGCCGTTTTGATCGGCACATCAGGCCACACCGGAATGTTCACGGAAACCATTGTACGGAAAATGGCCGAATACAATGAACGGCCTGTAATCTTCCCCCTTTCCAACCCCACTTCCAAGTCCGAAGCCAGACCCGCGGACGTCCTGTCATGGTCCGAAGGAAGGGCCATCGTCGCAACAGGCAGTCCCTTTGATCCGGTGGAAAGGAACGGAAAACGTTTTCGTATCGGCCAGGCAAACAACGCCCTGATTTTCCCCGGAGTAGGATTGGGAGTCACGGTTTCCCGTGCCCGTCGCGTGACGGACAGCATGTTCCTCGATGCCGCCAAGGCGATGGCTGCAATGGTGACACAAAAAGACCTGAACGAAACCGCCGTCTACCCCGACTTAAACCGAATTCGGGAATGTTCCCATGCGGTCGCCTGCGCGACCATACGGCGAGCGGTAGAAGAGGGGCATGCTGAAGAGGAAATTCTTGAAGGGCTCGAGGAGACGGTTCGCCGGGCCATGTGGATACCGGAATACCTGCCGATCCGGTACGAGGAATAGGAAAACCTGAAGTACAGGATCCTAACGGGAATCCCCTGATCCGGATAGGGCGGCAGGTTCGTATTCCCCTTTTCCAAAACCGACGTTATCGTTCCTGCCAGAAGGGGAATACAGAACGCAGTTAGCCCGCTGCTTTTCTCAGTGCCTCCAGAAGTTTGTCTTCGATCTCAATCTCTCCCGACTCCATTATTTTCTTTAATATGGAGTCGCCCCTTTCCCCGGGAACCGGTATTTCTTCCACTCCGGCAAGTCTGGCCGCCCCTTTAATGTGTGCTCTCAAGCGTTCGAGTTTTGCCTGGAATTCGGCCCTGTCCCCGAGCAGTTCCGGGTCGATGGCAAACAAAAGATGCCCCCAGTTTGTTCTGCTGTCCTGTTGGCCGCTAAAAGAGGCTCCCGTCAACGGTCCAGCCAGGGCTTCCACCATCATGGCCAGGGCGGACCCTTTAAACTCGCCATCAAATGATTTCAGAGCCCCCGCAGCAACCGCTGCAGGGTCGGTCGACGGAAATCCGTCGGCGTCATAGCCGACTCCCTCCGGAAGCTGTTTACCGGCGGTTTTGGCTTCCAGGACGCCGTAAAAGGACATGGAGGCTGTGGACATGTCCAGGAGCACGGGATCAGGTTTTGCCGGAAGGGCAATTGCGATGGGATTGGTTCCGAATACGGGGTTGTACGAACCGTATGCGGCGACTCTTTCCGGGGCCCTCGAGAAAACGAATCCTACAAAACCCGCGTCAGCGATCTTCCTGGCGAAGTATCCTATGGCGCCGGACGAGGTACTGGTGTTGTTGGTCCCGGCCAGAGCAAAACCGTTTTTTGTCACCTTATCCAGAACCAATTCCAGTGCCCGGCTTACAACCAACATCGCCTGGTTCTGATTCCCGTTGATCCGTACCGAGAGGGGAGTTTCCTTTTCTATTTCGATTTCTTGAACGCCAGTGTTTTTCGGCATTCCTTTGCCGATCAGCTTGACCACCCCCTGATTGTTTCCCCTCAGCTGCGCGTATAAAAGGATTTCGCTGATAACCGATATTTCATTCTCGTTGTATCCCTGATTTTTTAGAGCGTCAGCGGTCAATTTTCCAAGCTCGTCGACGGAAATCTTCATTACCGATTCCTTCCTGCAATAATCCGTGCAATATGCGGTAAATTCCAGCTGCGGCATAATGCTGTATAATACTGCGATAGCGCGAACGCCTCGCGCAGGTCCATCAAGCGAATACAGGAGACAATCCCGTCGGCAAGCAAGCTCGCCTCCGGGATTGCTCCTGATCCGCAGCACGGTACCGATTCATTACATTATCTTGCCATAGGGGGCACCCATGATCACGGTCGAAATTCCCGGATTCAGAACTTTTGAATTCCATCATCTTGTCCTGGATGTCAACGGAACACTTGCAAAGGACGGGCGCCTGATTGAAGGCACCGTGCCCCTGCTCAAAGAGCTGGGTTCGAAGCTCGCCATACACCTTGTCACGGCAGACACTCACGGCCGGCAGGAGGCCATCAATCGTGCTCTTTCCTTGAAAGCGGTTAAAATTCCTGCCGGGAACCAGGTGAAAGCCAAGCTGGATTATATCGAAAAGCTGGATGCCGAAAGAGTCGTCGCCGTCGGAAACGGCGCCAACGACTCCGCAATGCTGCAGCGCGCCGCATTGGGCATTGCCGTCGTGGGTCCCGAGGGGGCTGCCGTGGAATCCATACTTGGAGCGAAAATTGTCGCCTCGGACATTCAATCCGCCCTGGAACTGCTGCTTTATCCCAAAAGGCTCATGGCCACTCTGCGTCGCTGAGACGGCGGGAAAACCTGCCGGCCCGGCCGCCCAAACGCCGGTAGTAACAACGTCCGTATTCTGCTGTCGGGGAGCTTCCCCTGGGCAGGAAACCCGTGTCCTGGCCGCGCCAATTCCAAAATTTTTGAAATATTTCGAAATGATCGATTATGGTATCCTTACTCCTCATTTTTCACGGTCTTCTTTTACAAGAACAGGAGTGAATTTTGGCTGAACCGACTGTATGGATACCCTTCGACCTTTTGGAAAACTTCATGGTGGATCTTTTCAAGGGAGTGGGCGTTCCGGATGACGATGCCAGGGTTTGCGCAGATGTGCTCATCACTGCCGACAAGCGCGGCATCTACTCTCACGGCATAGGTCGATTGAAACCCATCTATTACGACCGCATCCTCAAAAACGGGATCCAGTTCCCGGATGCGGAATTCGAGGTAGTCCGCGACTGCAAGGCGACCGCTGTAGTCGACGGCCACCACGGCATGGGAATGGTCATAGCCAAGCGAAGTATGGAAATGGCCATCGAAAAAGCCCGTATCCACGGTCTGGGCATGGTTACGGTCCGGAATTCCACCCACTACGGGTATGCGGCCCATTACCCTCTGATGGCCGTTGAAGCCGACATGATCGGGATCACGGGCACGAATGCCCGCCCCTCCATCGCCCCGACACACGGCATAGAAAATATGATGGGAACCAATCCTCTCGTATTTGCCTTTCCGACCGATGAAGAATTCCCGTTCACCAATGACTATGCAACATCCATAATCCAACGGGGAAAGATCGAAGCGTTTGCCCGGCAAGGAGTGAACTGTCCCGCAGGCCTGGTCGTCAACAGCGACGGCGAAACGGAAACCGATCCGAATTCAATCCTGGAGAAACTGCTTCAGGGTAAATGCGCTTTCACGCCCATCGGCGGCCTGGGCGAAGAAACAGGCGGGTATAAAGGGTACGGTTTTACAACGGTCGTCGAGATCCTGTCCGCGGCCCTCCAACAGGGAGCGTTTCTGAAACGTCTCAACGGTCGGGACGAACAGGGAAATCCTATCCCGTATGCCCTGGGCCACTTTTTCATGGCTATCGACATAGAGTGCTTCACGGATCCGGCCTCCTTCAAGAAAACCACGGGGGATATCCTGCGCGGGCTGCGGGCTTCAGCCAAGGTCCCCGGCCAGGATCGCATCTACACGTGCGGCGAAAAGGAATACCTGGCTTGGCAGAAGTACAAAGACAAGGGCGTGCCCCTGGATTCGGTGCTCCAGCGACAGCTTTGCGAAATGAGGGACGAACTCAAGCTGCCGTATTCATTCCCGTTCGAAGATGCCTGATCCCTTGCAATTCCAGTGATTCATGGCACGCTTTATATAGATGCCCCCCGGTTGCAAAAAGGAGAAAGAATGGCGAAATCAGAAATCAGTTCCGGCGTATGCGGCCATACAACCACGGTTGAAGCCAATATGGACGGAAAAGTCTGCAAACTGAACATCACCAGCAGCTGCAAGGCGATCCAGCAACTCGCCGAGGAACTTCCCGAGGTCAATCCCATGCAGGAAATTTCAGCCAAGCGGGCGATGCCCAAGACGCTCGAGATGGGCCTGAAGCACTGCTATCATGCCGCCTGCCCCGTTCCTGTCGGGATTATCAAGGCGGTTGAAGTGGCCTCCAAACTGGCATTGCCCAAGGACGTCGAGATTAAGATATCCAAAGAGTAAGCCGTGGGGTATTGGAGCCGGTCCGTGCCCATGAAAAGAAACGGGGTGTAAACGTTCGCACGTTCGACGTCTGACGTTTAACGTTGGTCGTCCAACGTTGGAAAGTTTATAGGGCCTCGGTGAGAGGAGAGCGGTGCGAGTCCGCCTGATAGATGCAGGCTAAAGAATCCTTTCAATCGCTTCGTGAAGGGCATTCAGGTCGATGGGTTTTTCAATAAACGCCTCCGGCTTCGGCAAGGGAGTGCACTCATCTCCGAAGATCTGAGATTCCGTCATCCCGGTAACGAATATGACGGGGATATGCTTGTAGTCACTCTTAAGGCGCAGTTCCCGGTACAATTGAAATCCTGTCTGGTTCGGCATTCTGAGATCCATAAGGATGAGGTCCGGCTTCTCGCTTCTGAGGACCTGCATTCCCTGATTGCCGTCCGTAGCGGAACAGGAATCATACCCGTTGTCCTCGAGCCAGTTGGTAAGAAAAGTGATGGTATCGGGTTCGTCGTCAATAATAAGAACTTTCTTTTTTTCGACGGTCATAGATACCTTGCGCCTGAAATGGTTCCGGATCACTCTCTGTGAGGCAATATCATAAACATCCCTGAAGTTAATTGTCCAGACGTTCGATTATGCCCTCGGGCGTCTGCCGATGCCTGGGCAGCTTCACGATGAAACGTGTGCCTTTTCCGGGATCGGACTGAATGTCGATGGTTCCGCCATGGCTTTTTGTGATCTTATGGGCGATGAAAAGTCCCAGCCCGGTTCCCTCGGCTCCTTTCGAGGAAAAGAATAGACTGAAAGCCTTTTCCTTGGTTTCCTGGTCCATCCCGATACCGTCATCGGCTATTTCGAAAACCACGTTTTCGTCCTGAAAACGCGATGAAAGAGCCACCCTGTGGGTCGGCTTGCCCTTGTCAACACGGCACGCATCGATGGAATTCTCCAGCAGATTGATAAGGAGGGAGTGGATGGCATCCTGGTCGCCGTCGAAAGTACCGGTTTCCGCCTCCAGCACAAGTTCCACGCCATGTCTTCGAGCCCGGCCGGACAGGACTTCTTCCACCGAGGCCAATATTTTGGGGACATCGACGGCTTTCCAGAATATTTCGCGGTCCTTTGCATAGTAGAGAACGTTCATCACCATACTTCGGATCCGTTCTATATTCCTCTTCAACATGCTCCATCCCTGATCAACCCTGTCCTTCCTGTCTTTCTGAAAACCCGTTTCCATCAGGTAGACGCCGCCGTCGATGCCGCTCAACAGTCCCTTGATGCCGTGGGAGACGGAACCGACCAGCATGCCCAGGGAAGTCAGCCTCGATTGCAGATTCCGAAGATCCGTAACGTCCGCCGACATTTCCATAACGGATACGATTTCACCATTGGGATCGCGTATGGGGGCCGTATAGCAGCGAACATCTTTCTGATTCCCGTCCCGACTCGTGACCACCTCTTCACTCTGGTGGATCTGGCCGTCCTGGAAGGTCCTGGCCACCGGGCAGTCGATGCAGGGCTCCCTGCGGTGTTTATAGACCTCGTAACAGAATTTCCCAACACCTTCGCCGAAATCCTGTTCGAACCACCGATTGACATTGCTTATCCTGAAGTCTTTGTTCAGCACCGTGATGTAGCAGGGCGTCACGTCAAAAAGAGTCCGGTATTTCTGCTGGAGACGCTTGATCTTGGTAATATCCGTGAACATCACTTCGACGGCCGTGATATTCCCGGCGTTATCCCGGATCGGCGCCGTGTATGCGATGACACAGATTTCTTTGCCGTTTTCAAGCCTGACGATTTCTTCGCTGGCGTGGCACTGGCCGTCCTGGAAGGTCTTGTCCACCGAACAGACCGCACACTTTTCCTTGCTCCCTTTGATTACGTCAAAACAGAGGTCGCCTTCCTTGCCGCCGAACTCCGTCCTGAACATACGGTTNNCTTCTCCCGGGTGCAGGAATTTCCGTCATGGAATTCTACAGCCTTGATTCAACCATGATCTTCAGCCGACTAATGCTTGATTTCCAGAATCTTCCGAATATTGACCAGAAGATTTTTCTCGCTTACCGGCTTGCTGATATACCCTTCCGGCGGTTGAATCGTCTGTCTTTCATAGATGAGCTTTCGCATCTCCGGCCGGCCGGTGATGATACAGACAGGCAGTTGCGGCAAATCCGGATTTTCACGGAGCTCGATATAGACATCGACCCCGTTTTTGCCGGGCATCGCAAGATCCAGTGTCATCATATCCAGTTTTTCCTTACCGACCAGTTCGAGCGCCTCATCGCCGTCCATGGCCCGGAGCACGGTTGCGCCGTGGTCCTCCAGAACCGTCGCGATAAAGGTTAACGCATCGGGCTCGTCGTCAACAACCAGGATTTTTCGTCCTGCCAGCACCTTTTTGGATTCATCCGTATTGTATTCTGTCATGAGGGTATTCACCTTTCGTTATTAAAGCCTTTGCCGATAAAACTATGCCCGAGGGATCCCAATCACTGTTCTATAGAAATTTTGATACCGTATCGAGCAGTTCCTGTTTATCGATGGGTTTTGAAATGAATCCGTCCGGAGGCGGCACCTGGCGCCGGCTGGAAATAAAATTCTTGAAATCCTTCGCCACGCCGGTAACGATCACGACCGGAATCGATTTCAGGTCCGGATTTTCACGCAGTTCCCGGTAACACCGGACACCGGACTTTTCAGGCATGGTGATATCCAGAAGAACAAGCTGCGGATGCTCGCTCTTAATCTTTTCCAAGCCCTCCTGGCCGTCCTTCGCCGAAATGGCCGTATATCCGTTATCCTCCAGCAGAACAGTCAGAAATGTAACAATGTCCGGCTCATCGTCGATAACAATGACCTTCTTTTCTTCGCTCACAGGATTGCCTCCTCTCTAATGCCATTCCCAGTCGATATAACCTGGTTTTGTTTCCACGGCGGCGTTGACCATCAGTTCCACCAGCCCGCCATAACCAATTCCGGCTTTTTCCCAGGCATCGTAGTATTTGATAATGTCCCGTATCTGCCCCTTGCAGTTGCTGCAGGGTGTGCAGACGTATTTCGGGTGCTCCTTGTCCATGGGCTCGTCCTGAAAGGCTTCCAGTATTTGCCGGAACTTGCGCCTGCCGGAAAGATGGTGCCGCCAATCGGCGAAGTTGTGACCGGACATAATGGCGAAACCCGAACCGCCGCCGCAGCAATAATTATGGACGCCATGAGGGGTCATCTCCCTGAAGCGTTCTTCCGGGACTATGGCCCGGATGATCTCCCGTTGAGGCTCAACGATACCCATCAGCCGTACCATGTTGCACGGATCGTGAAGAGTTACGGGGAAATCATTGCGGCTTTTATCGAACTGGATTCTGCCCGAGCGGACAATTTCCTGCAAAACGGTCATGGAACTTTCGCGGGGAATATTCAGATCTCCGGTAAGCACTTTATCCGCGATTACCGTGAGGGCCTTGTGGGCGTGGCCGCACTCGCCCAGAACGATCTTTTTTACTTTAAGCTTTTTGGCGGCCTGTGCGTGCAGCAGGGCCACCCGCGCAAACTGCACATCATCGTACCATACACCGTAATTAATTCCGTCATAGGCCGCCAGGTCGGAAGACAGGGTCCAGCTCAAACCGGCGGCATTGAAAAGATACGCGAAGGCGCCAGGATTTTCAGGCCATGCCAGGATTTCACCCGCGTTGTGGATGAGCAGGATATCCGCGCCCTCTTTATCCCAGGGTGTTTCCACTGCAATTCCCGTCTTATCGGTCGTGTCTTCATCGATGAATTCGATATTGTCCTTGACCACCAGGGAGTTCATGCCGGTCGACGAACCCACCCTCGTCTGCAACACGGACCCGTTTTTGTGCAGTTCATCGGCCGCAATGCCCATCTCCTGGCTGGCGATCTTACGGATCTCCCGCGCCAGGAGCCCGTTGTCGACCCCTATGGGGCAGGTCTGGGCGCAGCGACGGCAAAGGTTGCACCGGAAGGAAAGCTCAATCAGCCGGGCCACCGTTTTCCAGTTCAGATCGACATCCCCGTGGACCCATTTGGACGATTTTTTTATGTACTTGAAGTAAATGCGCCGCAGAACTTCGGAACGGAACGTGGGTCGATACAGTGCATTCTTGCCGCTCTCCTCATACACCGGGCAGGCTTCGGAGCATGTCTGGCACTTGGCGCAGTGCTCGATAGAGATCATCAGCGGCTGCAGGAACGTCCAGTTGTCCGCCTTGTTGAAAAGTTTTCTCATGCCCGAAAGGAAGAGATTGACCAGGCGCTCTTCCTCTTCCCTGCTTTCAGGCTTCGGAATACTGACTGCAATCGTGTCGTCCAGGCATTCATACCGCTTCAAAGTGTCCTCCGGCAGAGGCTTCATCGGAGGTTCCTCCTCCAGGTTGTCGAAGGGAGGGGGAAGCGGCACCTGGTCTTCCGGCCGTATTTGAACCAGGGGGCCTTCACCTTTTGAAAAATCCTTTATTGTCACCGGGCTCTTCATTTCTTCTGGTCCTCCATAGGAATTTCCGTTGCCACCTCAGCCCAGGTTTTCTTACCGTCTGCCTTGATGTGAGGAGCCGCCCAGGTCACGGGCAGGTTCAGCAATGCGTTGATGGTTTTCTCCTCTTTTCCTCCAGGCAGATTAGGATTGTCGTTCCAGCGGATGGAATGGTAGGCGAAATACTTGCCAACGAAATGAGACATGTGGGTCAGGGGAATGTAGAAAAGCAACAGGCTCATCCCGCAGACAGTCACCGCAGGCAAAACGGCTTCCAGACCGGTCCCGGACATTGCATGCATGTCCCCTGTTATCAGATTTCGAACGAAGAATGTGATTTTGGAATAATCCGGATCGACAAGTGCAAATGTTGCAAACGCGAAACCGAAAACTACTAAAAAGAAAACCAGATTGAAAATGTCCGCATGCGCGGTGAAATCCTTCAAATCCGGATTGGCAAGTCTCTGGTGAAGCAAACCGAGCGCCCCTATTATGCCAAGGCTCAGCCCTCCGACACCAAGCACCGTGATGGCATATTGCAGGAGCAAACCGATTCCACCTTCAGGCAATGAGGGAAATGCGGAAAACAGAATGCCCGAAAAACCCATAAGGAATGTGCATCCGATAACCAGATAGAGTCCGAAATGAAACGGAAACGACCGGAGCCATAGCCTGGGATTGTTTTCCTTGAGCGCCACCAGAAACAGAATTTCCGGTATCATTACCTTAAGCTCGCCCAGCAGGGAAACCTCCCGCGGCTTGTTCCACCATTCACTTTCCTCCAGGTAAGAGCCGCCATAATGCGCCTTCTTGGATTCGTGCGCTACCGGATATAATTCCCACCTCATGTGCATCGGCATTCTGGCCCACATTGCGGCACGGGCCGCTACAACGATGATAAAGGCCCCGACGGCAAAATAGGCTAATAGATACGGGATCTGGACCATAAGATTCCCCTTTCACGTCCACTACGTCATTCAGGCTCCTGCAGGGTGAAACCCGTGCGCTCCTCTTCAACGCGTGGTGCAGGTTGAAATAGAGTCATCACTGCGCAAGGAGCGTCGTCACAAAGACGTTGGCCGTAATCCCGTTCCGCAGCCAATCCCTGTTCTCCTACAATGATCAGACTCACATGTTTATTGCGCGCATAGCGCTTGATCTCTGCGACCGGATGCCCGGGCAATACCAGCGTAAAGACATCTTCGCCGTACAAGGTGGCGAGTTTCTGCTTCGCTGCGTTGATGATTTCCGGTGTCAGGGGAATGCTGCGCCCTCCCGCGTGGTTTAACCGGTATGGCGCATCCAGACTCATGACCACATGGCATTCCCCCTTATGCATGCGTGCCAGGGTTTGCGCCAGGGGAACTGCTGAATCAGGCTTTTCCGTGGAACATACCCAGCAGAGGATTCTCCTGCCGAGAATTTCCAGCAACCCGACCCCGTTCGATCTGTAATTACCCTTATGAACATCCATGCAGCAACTATACGCAACATCTATGCCATCCGCATAAACGCCATATGTATCTGATATAAAGTGGTTTATAAATTTTACAGAATTGTACGGTGTAAATTTATGCAACAAAATGTTGCACACCCAGCGCTAATTGCCCGGCTCTTGTTGATTTATTTGAAATTAGCGCGGGTTGCATGCGTTGCGCTTCGCAACGATGTGCAACACATGAAATTTCATGTGTTGTGCAAGTGCTTATATATTAATACTATAGTTGACTGTCCGAATATTTCTATGATATCCTCGCCTCGTTGCGTTATTAAAAATGCAACATATATGCAACAGCAAGGAGCATCCGCCATGATCGATACCAAGCCGGTCGATCCAAGGCTTGTGGATTTGATACTCGGCAATATTGTCGAAGGGGTTTTCACTGTAGACCGTCAGTTCAGGATCACATTTTTTAATCAGGCCGCGGAAGAAATCACCGGTTTTTCAAAAAAAGAAGTCCTGGGCATGCAGTGTGCGGATGTCTTCCGAACACCTATCTGCAGTCAGGACTGCCCTTTGCGCCAGTCCCTGCGTACCGGCCAGACCGTAAAAAACTTTGAGATTAATATTCTGACCCGGGAAGACAAAACCCAGCCTATCAGCGTATGCACGGCCCCTCTTATCGATCCCCAAGGGAATTTCCTGGGGGGCGTCGAGACATTCCGGGACATGTCCTCCATCAAAGAATTGCGCAGGGAAATCAGCAACCGGTATACCTTCCAGGACATCATCTCCAAGAATGCCAGGCTGAGACAGATTTTCGAAACCCTGCCCAATATCGCCCAGACGGATGCCACGATACTTATCCAGGGAAGCAGCGGTACGGGTAAAGAATTGTTTGCAACCGCCATTCACAACATCAGCCCCAGAACCGCCGGTCCACTGGTGAAGGTAAACTGCGGGGCCCTGCCGGAATCACTGATAGAGTCGGAATTGTTCGGATACGTCAAGGGAGCCTTTACGGACGCAAAAAACAACCGCCTGGGCCGCTTCCAGGCGGCCCACGAAGGAACGATTTTCCTGGATGAGATCGGGGATCTTCCTCTGCCGGTACAGGTCAAATTGCTGCGGGTACTGGAGCATCGCGAATTTGAACCCCTGGGATCGGACACCACGATCAAAGTGGATGTCCGGATAGTCGCAGCCACCAACAAAGACCTGGAGCATATGGTCGCCGAAGGGAAATTCCGGGAGGACCTCTTTTACCGGCTCAATGTAATACTGATCCGCCTCCCTGAACTGTGCGAGCGCACGGAGGATATTCCTCTTTTAGTGGAACATTTCATTGAGCGTTTCAACCACCATATGGGACGGGGAATCCACGGCGTGGACCCGGGAGCAATGGCGCTTCTCATACGCTACCCGTTCCCGGGGAATGTGCGCGAACTGGAAAACGTTCTGGAACACGCCTACATAGTCACCCGGGGACCCGATATAGGCGTTGAGGATCTTCCTAATTTTATTATCGAGAACCGTCAAAGAGTTTCCAGACGACCGAAGCGATATGAACAGGCACCGCCGGGCACACCATGGAATCCGGCAAATGCGGCACTGGACCGGAAAGGTATTATTGCCTGCCTCGAACGCAACTACTGGAGTATCCCTAAAACAGCGGCCATGCTGGGCATTCACCGCACTACCCTGTGGCGCAAAGTCAGGAAATACAATATCAAATTACCCTGAGGCTTGAATCCGGACGAGTGCACCACTGCCTCCGAATCCAATGTTCTGAAAAAATGCAATGTGCTATTCAAGGTCGTCCAGTTCAGCCTGGCAGGCTGCCGCGCGATTGCGTGCATCCGCCAGTCTCTTCTCTTCAAGTTCCACATCTAGTTCCGCCAGAACAACCTGCGTGTTCGTTGCAAAATTCTCCCTGCGCAATTTTAGGATCTGCTCGAGGTATTCCCGGTTGAACTCAAGATTTGTCGCAGCCACCTCAATTCCCTTTGCCAGGGCATCACAATCCGCCCTGCGGTAACGCATATACGCTTTTTGTATCGCCCGCTCCAGGGAATCACGATCCGTCCCCCGGTCATCGCAGATGAGACGGAACTGATCGACCAATGCTCCCTGTCTTTCAAGCACCAGGGCGGCTTTTTCAAGATCCAGCTTAGCGGCATCCAGGTCATACTTGGCCTTAATGTAATCCATACGGGGAATGGCCTTTCCCTCCCACAGGCCTTCAATCATTTTGAATATCTTCTGGTATGCCGAAAAATTGGACCTTGCAAGATCCACATCCAGCGTGAACTCTTCCAATTCGGTTTTTTCGTCGTAGATTACAACCTCGCAGACAGGGGCGGAAAGCTCCTGGGCAACGGCTGCATCTGTAACAATAAAAAACATCCCCCATAAAGAAGCCCATAATACCGGTCTAATTTTGTACGGCATGTTTTGATCCTTTCCGTTTACTAAGACACGAAACCGTTTACTGCAGAATCGCGGCGTTCCCTTTTCCTGCGTCTCCCTGTTGTCGCCAACCCCGCAACCGAATACCTGAACCTTATACGTCTGAAGAAAACAATTTGCTTCATAAAACCGACCGCATTCAATTTAAGACTGTACTTGCATCCGCTCATTCGGGCAAAATACGGGCCTATCGCTTTAGTCCATTACAGCCGGCTTTTATGGTCTTATCAGAGAAATTTGATCCAGTCGTTTAGGAATGGAGAATCGCCATGCGCAAATCAGATCCGCTGATTCGTTTCGGTGTCTCGATGGAACAGAGTCTTTTGAAGGAATTCGATTCCCTCTGCGCGGAAAAGGGATACACGACACGTTCGGAAGCCATCCGGGACATGATTCGCAATCTGCTGATTGAGGAAGAGCTTGAAAATGAAAACACCGAAGGAGTGGGGACTCTGACTCTCGTCTACAATCATCACCAGAGGGAACTTGAAGAAAAATTGACCGACTATCAGCATCGCCACCTGCAGTCCATCATCTCAACCCTTCACATTCACCTGTCGCACCACCTCTGCCTGGAAGTGATGCTGCTGAAAGGCAAAGCCAAGAACATAAAAGCCATAGCCGATGGTCTGGTGGCGACAAAAGGCGTAAAGCACGGGAAACTCGTACTGACCGCTACAGGAAAAACAAAGGAATCCTGATTTCGATTCTTCAGGGTGCGGTTCCCTCTGACTGATCCTCATTATGCGAGCAGTCCGCAAATTCCCTCGCCGTCTCGAAACGACCGGCAAGCTGCCCGCACATACTCAAAAAGAATTCCCGGCTCTCAGTGGATAAGGCATCGGCGATGCGACGGTCTTGAGAATAGCGCACCAGGAATGTTAAATGCCGGATTCCATGCGACAAAACGTCCCGCTCGCGGATTTCATCCGGTCTCGGTTTCTGAGGATCGGTCGATTGGGGAGGAAGCAATTCATTCCACGGCAGGCTTGACGGTTCCGATACAAGGCAGTTTGGATCTTCCGAAAAAGCCAGATAGGTAAGGACCAGCGTTCCGTTCTTTTCCCACCGCCAACTTGTTGAATGGAGAATGGCCGGGGTGCACCCGGACACGAGCAGACCACGGGCAACCGTGTCCGGATCCGGGCTGTCATTCGTAAGATCGGCTGAACGTCGCCCATAAGTAATGGTTTGCCCTTCGCCCGGATTAATCGTAAAGAGTTCGAGGGTCACCCTGGCGTCCTGACGGACGCATCCGCTGAGCGCTGCGGCAAGAGCCAGAATACCCGCAATCTTCACGACCTTGAGAGGTTTAATCATATTTTCATTACCGAAAGTTAAAACGCCAAATGCAGTCCGCCCAGCACATCGATGCCGGGATCCTGGAACTGCCAGGGCATCCGATAGCGTTGATCCGTAAGATTGTTCAGGTCGCAAAAAAGCACGACCGCATAATCGTCTGTGCGGAACACGGTCTTTTCAACCTTGATGTTCAGCGTATAATAGGGCCCATAAACAGTCCGTCCGCTTTTTGAAGTGCTGTCGAAATATTCGCCCACCACATGAAGATAGGGAGTCAGTTTGAAATCATTCCTGTAGTTGAACTCCAGGCCGGCATTAAAAAGATGGTCCGGAACAAAGGTAATCTCCGCACCGTCCTGATCGGCATCCAGCGGATTGCTGATGCGCGATGAAGTGTACGTATAGTTCGCGAAAAGATTCAGGTCTGCGCGAACCTGGTGGTTGTAAACGAGCTCCAGTCCATAGGAGCGGGCGTTGCCGGCGTTAACGGATTGGGTTTGCGAGGGATTTTCGCTGACCACATTGTCGATAATCACATCTTCAATCCGATTGTAAAATCCGCGGAATCCGAGTGAAACAAATTCGGAAGCGGAGAAATCCACACCAAAATCCGAACCGATGCCGCTTTCCGGTTTCAGGTCCGGATTCGGCAGTTGCCCGTTGCGACCGGGTACGCCGATTTCGTCAGCCAGAAGAGTTCCGCCGACCGCTTTTGCTGCAGGTGAAATGAAACTGGAGCCGGCGTTGGCGTATACAGCGAACGTCTCACTGACATTATAGCGAGCCCCTGCACTCCATAGGAACTTTGTCCAGGATTTATCTCTCAATCCGGGCTCCTCGCCGCCGATCCGGTCGTAATGGTCCGCGGTACGGTTCACGCGCCCCCCCGCTCGCAGAACCCAGTCTCCTACGGATACTTTTTCCTGCAGATAGAATCCGTTGCTGAGAGAGTGCGCATCGTTGCCCGTCACCCTGGGAGCATTCGGTTCCGTGTATGTCCTGTATTCCGCGTACTGAAGGTCCGTTCCAACCGTGAAAATGCTTTCGCCGGCATGCTTGAAATTAAATGTGAAATCGGCGGGGACAATCTTCTGTTCGACGCCGGAATGATCCGTCAGGGCGAGTCCCTCCGGGTAGTTGTCGCTGCCCCAACGCCGGTTGTAATTGCGAAACCCGGCTTTAAGCTGGATGTTCAGTGCATCGGTCACGTCATTAGTGTAGGCAGCGTTTACAGTATCGTAATTGTGGTCGTAATCGCGATTGGGCCGGCCGGCGAAACCGTTGTGCAGCGTATGCTGGGCGAAAACGGATACCTTCTGCCTTTCACCGACAAAATAGGTGGTTTTCCCATATATCTTCATTTTTTTATAGGCCGGGCTCTCCAGCATTCCCAACCACGAACCGGGAGTCCCGTAGTCCGTATAATCCGATTGCTCGTAGGTGCCGCCGAAAAAATAGTGCAGGCTGTCTTTGAAATCCTGATGGTATACGCGCGCGCCTATCGTGTTCCAGGAACCGCCGTCCACTATCATGTGGGTTGCCGATTTTTCGATGCGCTCTTTCAGCACCAGGTTTGTAATTCCCGCCAAAGGAGCCTGGGTGCCGGCAAAATCGGCGCTGAGATAATTCGAGTACAGGACCGAAGCCGGGCCCTGGTGGGTCTCGACTCTTTCGAAAGCCCAGGGATCCAGACTCATTGTGTCCACGAAGGAATCGATGGGCAGACCGTCCAGCAGATAACTGTTGTATTTAGGTCCAAGCCCGCCGTAGGAACCCCAGTTCGCGTCGTTTCGTGACAATACCGTAACCGACACTCCGGGCTGGTATTGAATCAATTCGGCTATGTTCCTGGAGCTGGTTGCCTGGGCTTCGACCTGATCTACCGTAATCACATTAACCTTCTGGGTAACATTCTCTTGTGGTTCTTCATACTTCGAACCGATAACCGTGATGACCGTCGATACTCCGCGGACCTCGTCCTGTAAAACGTCCGTATCCGTCTCCTGTGCAAACGCACCGGCCAGAAGCAGCATGGACGGCAAGAGAAATGAACACACCGATCTCAACATAGGAACCTCGTTTCCTTTATTAGAAATGGACGAGATATCGTAGCACATATTTTATTTATGTGCTACCTGCATTTCTTCTCTGGAATGAAAAAATTGGGCGGGCGAAACACCGATCTATTCCTGCCTGCTGCCGGTTCGGCAGGCCACTTTACGGGTTCCGTAACGTAAACTCCCACTGCCCCGTCATTACTGCCGGGGAAATAGGTGGGATGAACCCGTGGCTCCCATGAATAGACCAGGGTAAAAACGAAGGAGTGGATGGCTTTTCGTAAAGGCCTGATGCAAGGCTTCTTTCCTTTACCAATGTGACAATTTTAAATATCTCCGTGTTGTCCATAACCCCGGATATCCGACCGGAATTAAGACCCCAGGCATAAATCGGCACATTGGACGCCGTGTGAGACCCGGTCGACCACGAGACGTTCGGATAAGTGCCGGCTCCACTGCTCGATTCCACCTTTAAGCCTCCGGTTTCATGATCGGCGGTCACAAGTATCAGCGTATTAGTGCGGCCTTGGGCCCATTCCAATACAACCTGTACCGCCCGATCAAACGCAGCGGTTTCGTGAATGGATCTGGCAATATCACTGCCATGGCAGGCCTGATCAATCTTGCCACCCTCGACAAGCAGGAAGAATCCATCGGGATCGTTATCGAGAATCTTTATAGCCGCAGCAGTCATCTCAGATAGGTGCGGAAGGTTTCCCAGGCCATCCATTTCGTAGGGAAGATAGGTAACACCGAACTGACCCGATACATAGCTCGCTGTATCGGTATCCAGTTCCTTCATTTCCATGGCGTTTGTGACGACGGCATATCCGGCAGTTTCAGCCGCAGAAACGGACATACCAAAGCCCCCGCCTCCGAACAACACATTCGGCTTTGTCTGGTTAAAATAGTCCTGCGCAATCTGCCCGTATCTGCTTCGCGACGGTTCATGGGATCCGAATGCCGCCGGAGTTGCATCAGTCATAAATGTTGTAGTCACGAGTCCTGTGCGCATTCCTTCATTTTTGAAGTGTTCCAGAAGCGTACCAAGCTCGCTTCCGTCTCCGGGTATGGCGGAGCTGATCACGCCGTTATTGACCTTGGTCCCGGTGGCAATGGCCGTAGCAGAGGCGGCCGAGTCCGCAATCTCGCTGTCTGCCGAGCGGTTTGTAGTTTCGCCCGAAAATGGAAAGGATTCGAAGGACAATGTCCCCGGGCGTCCGTTCAGATAAATCGAACATGCATTGATCTGCTCAAAACCCATGCCGTCCCCTACCATGAGGATCACATACCGGGGTTCCGCTGCTTGCGCATCGGGCTGTATAATGCGAGCGCTGCTGCACGCAATGGCATTCAGTGAAATCAATATCAGGATTATCAGGGCTAACCGGCTTTCTAAATTTTTCATTTCTCTTTTACGATCCTTCAATTTGGAACAAACAAAATAAATCCCTCAGGGGACAAAGAGTCGCCGGACAACCGAAGCGGCGTGAACAGTCCCGGAAATTCAAATCTAGTCACAATGGAACGACCGAC
>DKBB01000181.1:1926-10801 GCA_002451015.1 Acidobacteria bacterium UBA6911 | reverse complement strand
CCGGTGAGGATGGTAGCCCGGCTTGGGGAACAGAGTGCGGTACTGACAAATGCGTTTCGGAAGTGCATGCCTCCCTGCGCTAATCGGTCCAGGTTTGGCGTCTCAAGGAAAGTAGGCTTGCCAATAAAGCTCATGAAATCATAGCGATGATCATCACTGAGGATGAAGATGACATTGCGCTTTGGAGATTCTGCCGCCTGTGCTTCAGACATTACTTTCCGGATAGTGAAACCTGCGCCGGTCATCACAACTGTTGCCACGAGAAATAGAAGCAACCTTTTCATTTGTCCCCCTGAAGAAAGCTGGAAAATTGACAGAAAAAATGAACGGCTGTTTTCAGGATTTCGTTCCCAATCAATATCTGCCCTTTGATTTCCGGTAAGTTACTTTATACTGTTTTTATTGAATTTCTTGTTCTAAATTTACTATAAGTGGTTGGAATCTAAAATAAAGCCAAATTGTAAATTTTATCAAAAACCGTAGGTTACGGATTTAATCGGATATATCTTCAAGGTCCCGTATAGTTGCTTCAATTCCACTAGAATTTTTCAGGAAGATATTCAGTATGCGGTATTTATCTAATGGAAGGTTGCGGTGTTTTCCAGGCATTGGAATCATTACTTCACAATAGCTGATTTTTAATGGTTGGCTGATGTCAAAATCAATCCGGGAGACTTCCTTCAAAATTGTCACGGTCCAGCACCTGTTGCTTCACTTTTCGACCGCCACGCGCTTCACTTTCCAGCCGCCGTTTAAACGGTTAATGGAGGCAAGGACATAATTTCCCCAAACAATCCCAGGTCCGAGGAGCCCGAAAAATAGACAAACTCCATCCGGATCCGTATCCCGGGATGCGAGCGCCCTTTTTAATGTAACTATTTTGGGATTCCCGGTGTATTCCCGGTATCTTAAAGATATAGCCACTTTAAACCCGATTATCAACGGAGGGATGAACCAATGAATCCACATTATCGTTGTTTCCCCGTTTTAACGCTTGGCTTACTCTTTTTATCTTCCATTATGGGTTTTGGACAGGAGCCCGCTGCCCCGTTACCCGAAAGCGTGCAATTTGTAACAAGTGTTGAAGGCATCAATGAATACCGGCTGCAGAACGGACTCAGAGTTCTTCTTTTCCCGGATCCCACCAAACCCAATATAACGATAAACGTCACCTACATGGTCGGGTCGCTTCACGAAGACTACGGCGAAACCGGCATGGCCCACTTGCTGGAGCATCTGATGTTCAAGGGTTCTAAAAACCATCCGGATATACCCAAAGAGCTCCAGGATCACGGCACCCGTCCCAACGGCTCCACATCTACGGACCGCACAAACTATTTTGAAACCTTCCAGGCGACCGAGGAAAACTTGAAGTGGGCGCTGGATCTTGAAGCCGACCGCATGGTGAACGCCAATATCGCCAAGGAGGATCTGGACAGTGAAATGACCGTCGTCCGCAACGAGTTTGAAGCCAGCGAAAACAATCCGCTGGGAGTTTTGCAGAAACGAACCATGGCGACTGCCTACCTCTGGCATAATTACGGCAATCCCGTCATTGGAGCCCGCGCCGATATCGAGAATGTGCCTATCGAACGCCTTCAGGCCTTCTATCGTCATTTCTACCAGCCCGACAATGCCCTGCTGGTCGTTGCCGGAAAGATCGAGGAAGCCGAGACGCTCGCCCTGGTCCACCAGTATTTTTCGCCCATTCCCAAACCCCAACGTCAGCTTCGTCCCACCTACACCGCCGAACCGGCTCAGGATGGCGAGCGAAGAGTAACTCTGAAGCGGGTGGGAGATATTCAGGCCATATACTTTGCCTACCACATTCCGGCCGGAACGCACGAAGAATATCCCGCCGTCAATATCGCCACCATGATCATTGGAGACACCCCATCCGGGCGGCTGCACAAGGCGCTGGTTGAAACCGGGATAGCGGCGGCTACGGGCTCGGGCGCATTGCAGCGGATGGATCCGGGTCTGGCCCTGGGAATGGCGGCCATTCGCGAGGGCAAGTCGAGTGACGAAGCATTAAACATCATGCTGGATATATTCGATAATCTTAAGGAAGCGCCCTTTAACGAAGAAGAGGTGGAACGGGCTAAAACCCAAGTTCTGAAAAGCATCGAGCTGATGATGAACAATACGGAATCCGCCGCACTCAACCTGAGCGAGTGGCAGGCGATGGGCGACTGGCGGCTATTGTTTCTCTACCGTGACCGCATCAAGAAAGTAACCCGCGACCAGGTTCAACAGGCAGCCGAACAGTACTTCATCCCGTCAAACCGCACGATTGGCCTGTTTTATCCGGAGGACGAACCGGTACGAGTCGAAGTCCCGCCACCCCCGGATGTGAACGCCCTGGTAAAGAATTACAAGAGCGACACGAAAATCGCCAAGGGGGAGGAGTTCGATCCATCGCCCGAAAACATCGAGAAACGGACAATCAGAAAAGATCTGGAGGGAGGCATGAAGCTTTCCTTTCTCAGTAAAAAGTCGCGGGGGGAACAAGTCAATATGCGAATCACCCTTAACTTCGGCGACGAACACTCCATGAAGGGACAAACAATGGCCGCCAACATGGCCGGTCAAATGCTGATGCGGGGTACCACTAAACACACCCGGCAACAGATTAAGGATACCTTCGATAAGCTAAAGGCCACTGTATCCATATCGGGCGGTGCAGGCAGCGCGGACGTGAGTATTCAAACAACCAGGGATAATTTGAAACCGACCCTGGATCTGGCCATGGAGGTCTTAAAAGAGCCCTCCTTCCCCGAAGACGAGTTCGAACAGCTGAAGCAGTTGCAGTTGGCTTCGATAGAAAATCAGAAGAGAGAACCGCAGGTAATGGCGTCCCTTGCCTTGCAGCGTCATATGTCTCCCTATCCAAAGGGTGATGTGCGCTATGTGGCCACTCTGGAGGAAATGATCGAGGAAACGCAGGCGCTCGAACTGGAGCAGTTGAAGTCGTTCCACAAGGATTTTTATGGCGCATCGGACTGCCTGGTCACGGCGGTGGGCGATTTCGATCCCGAGGCCGTAGAGAAGCAGATCTCGGATCTTCTCGGAACCTGGAAAAGCCCGAAGAGCTTTGCACGGATCAAGAGGAAATATCAAAAGTTAGAGCCGAAGGAAGCCGCGTTTCTGGCGCCCGACAAGGCCAATGCCATGTGGGTTGCGGCATCGATGTTTCAGATGAACGACACTGATCCCGACTATGCGGCCATGACCCTGGCCAGCTACATATTGGGTAGCGGCATGAATTCAAGGCTCTTTTCCCGAATACGGGGCAAAGAGGGTTTGAGCTATGGGGTTGGAGGAGGATTTGGCATCCCTACCGAAGACGATGGCGCATCGTTCACAGCCTATGCCATCTGTGCTCCGCAGAATGCCCCGAAGGTGGAAGCCGTCTTTAAGGAAATACTCGACGAGGTGCTGGAGAAAGGCTTCACTGCCGAGGAAATCGAAGCGGCGAAACAGAGCTGGATTCAGCTTCAGAAGGTTAACCGAGCCCAGGACGGGTCACTTGCTGACATCCTGACATCCCGGCGATTCTGGGGGCGGACAATGGCTTTTGATGCCGAACTCGAAAAGAAAATATTCTCCCTGACGCCCATGCACCTGCAGGCTGCATTTCGCAAATTCATCGATCCTGCCGGGATCAGCTTCTTCCGGGCTGGAGATTTTGAGAAAGCGGGTGTCACCTGGTAGTAATCGACAACACTTGAACGCTTTATCTGTGAATAACGATGTTATGGAGTGCGGCAGCAAGCCACCGCACTCCATAACATGAGGATTTATTCCAAGATCTCTGCAACGTTGATGCTGGAGCCCATCGGGATTGAAATTTCATCGACATGCAAACGGGATTTTTTAATGCTGCGTTTCTCGAATAGGCATCCAGCCTACTTGTTGAGCGAGGCAAAGCTCTGCGTCGAGACTATAACGGCGTGACTGTTGTCCGCAAAGGTATGGCTGACCACCAGACAGGTTAAGCCGTGCGCCTGCTTCTTAAGTTTGCTGTTAAAAAAACCGCGATTTTAATCGAAAACGACAGATCGACCGACTCTGTTGCATCGCACAGAGACGTCACTTGGAAGGATACGCTGTCATTCTGGAATTGAAAGGCAATGCCTTTCTGATTGCAGGATTTTGCAGAAAAATCCGTCTACAATCAGATCGAGGGTATCCTAGTCGACATATTGCATCCGAAGGCGGGATTCCGACAGGAACTGAGCTTTGAGAAACAGGCGTTTATTTATTCTATCAGCCCTATTTAGTTTTTTATCGGCCTGTTCTTTTAATCTTCAAAAATGGATCAGATTCAACATCCATGGCTTCTTGCCCGCTAGTCCTGTAAATACGCATCACGCCGTCTTTAGTCTCATATTCAAATAGCTCACGGGATTTGCTGTTCTGGAAATAATCCCTCTTATTATTAGTTTTCCCTGATCTTGGCCTTAGAACAAAATCTAAGCCTACATCATACGGGAATTGAATATCCCCGAAATACGCAGTTCCATCTTCTTTAAAAGAATAAATATTTCCTTCTGTATCTACATAATCGCCTACAAGCACTTTTCTCGCGACAAAACGCTGAGCGTCGCCAACATAGACGTAACGCAAAGGTCCATCTGAATCATAGCCTGTCAATATGAGATTATCGCCGTCCACGGTAACAGAGACAGCCGGAGAGCCTTCTCCCTTACCTCCCATCCTATGGGCTTTCCCGTCTTCCATAATATTAAGACCATCATGGAATTCATGAAAATTATGAACCAGGACAAGATCGAATTCGCCTTTATGTGCTCTAAGCAGCGTAGGCTCACTGGATGAATTTAAGGCGGCAAAAGCAGAATGTGTTTTTTCAATCGCATCAACATAATCTGATTTCAGATATTCACCGGATCTTATCTGTGGTTTATTCTTTTCATAAGAGTTTACATAGGTAGACGAGCAGAATAAAAGGATGGGGATAACAGACACATACAAGATATGCTTTTGAATTTTCATATATCCCTATGTAATGGCATTTTGCAGCCAGGATTTCGCATGGTCTAAATCTTTCTCCACCATAGGGCATCCTCCGGGAAAAACGAATGTTCTTTGAGTAAATGTATTCTTATTATATGTGGCTAAGATGGATGTCGGGAAGGAAAAAGAAAGGATCTTAAGTAGGATAGTTTAGTCCAGAAAGTCAGTCGAAATTCATAGGAGACATATCACACACTATTAGAAGCCGGGAGGGGAATGCATTTCCAGGTAAACGGAGAAAGTCGAGTAAGAAAAAGATACTTTTTTCCTATCTTCAGCCTAGAAATAGAGGAAAGCTGAATATTTCTAGGAATAAGAGATGAATTTCAAGAACAAATTAAGCTGGAAAATCATCATACCGATAATGGAAGGTTACGGTGTCCTACGTCCATGTGAAATTGCTGCAGTTCAATTTACCGGTTCAGGAATACACATCACAACAGCGCCGAAATCCTTTCCTTCAGTTCTTCAAACCAATTCAGGATGATGATTATCTTTGCCTGTGGGGCAATGGATTCGGTTTCTTATGCTGTCAGGTTTGGCGGTTGTTCTCTTAGGAGCACTACCCCAATCCACGCAAAAACTATAATGCCAAACAGCAAGCCGGTGGGAATCGCAAGCTCGATTATCGATACAGTAAGAACAATTTCTGCGATGCCATAGACAAGGATGATATATCCGAGTATCCGTGGCAATGCGCGTGTTCTAAGTGCCGCCCAGCCAATGAACAAAAGCCCCCACCCCCATGCGTTGTAAGCGGCGCCAACAAGACATTCGTGCAAAACAAGGAACGACCTGAAGGCTGGCGGATCGCTGATTTGCGAAAATACTACGTTGCGATAAATGCCGGTCATCTCAGTTGTGATAGCAAGGACAAAGTAAGCTGATGCAGCAATGACCGCCAAGCGCATCAATTGAGGTGCGCTGACTTGCATCCTCTCTTGCAGAACTAGGGCAATGAAAGCAAGAAGTACACCTGTCAAGATTCCCAGAACATAGTACACCCGGAAAGCAATCGTGTAGATGTTGTAGGCAGCCATCATCTTCACGGGATCGTAAATATCCAATCCTGTAAATTCCTGAAATATTGCAATCAGTATTCCAGTGTTGGCGATGAGGATACCCGCTAAAATTATGGATGCATATCCTCCCAGTTTTTGCAGTTTCATGGGGTTTCTCCTGCTAGAGGTTAATTCCATATTGTCAGATAGAATTTGAGTTAATCATATATTTTTGACGATGATGCCGGAAGAAAAATCCTTTGCAGGAAGTTCACGCAACTAGTCACTTATCCGCATAGGTTGTAATACGGGAATTAGGAATCACGGCTCCAGGTTCATTTCCCGCAGGAGAGTCAAATGTATCGCATGGATATCAGCCCTTGACATTGAACATTATTGATAAGGGTTGGCCCCGTTTCGCGTCTCTTTTAGAGAACTAAGATCCAAGCTTGGGACAGAGTCAAAATCTCAGTTTGACACATTTATTGTTTCGGATAGTATTCCAGCAGTGCCTCAGGCATACCGCCCTCAGTGAGGACAACACGGTTGCTGATGAGCCAGCGCCCTTCCTGCTTGACCAGTTCAGTCCGTTCACGCCCGTANNGCCGCCAACGACACTGCCGTACATTGCCTTGATCTCCTCTATGCCGTTAGCAACCATTCCGTTGACCTCGAGCCTGCCGTCATCAGCGAAGAAGGACACAAAATCATGCTTGCTGTCCGGCCTGAACTGCGCGTAGTAATCGTAGAAAAATTCCTCAATGGCGACGCGCTCCACCAGCGTTGTCAGTTCAGGCGGTGTTGTTGTCGGCGCCTCGGAACAGGCGGCCAAAAGAAGCCCAAGAGCGGCTAGAATAGCAAGTAGGCTGAATTTTAATTTCATGGTGTAGGGGGCAACATTGTTTTTTGTCATTTTCGATTCTCCTTAAAGTAAATTAGGAACTATTCATTTATACCTTAAATATCATAAAACAGGTCTAATGGAAGGTTGCGGTGTTTTTCAGGAATTGAAAATTACTATACAGCAATTATTGTCAGGTATTGCAAAATGAAGAAATTCTCAGTTAAAGGTTGAGATTATTAACATAATCCAGAATTATCATTAGCAGCAATAAGTCTGATAAGCAGTAGATTTCTGAAAGCAGGCACTAATTTTGCTTATATACTCATGATCGAAACCGCCGGTAAGGAAACGGGCTCTAAGAATCCTGATCCCATGCGCTCAAACAAGAGGCCGCTTAGGGAAGATTTCTTCAGCTATCGCTGGCTAGCTCTCGGGATTCTTTTCTGCGTCTATGTCTTCAATTTCCTAGACCGACAAATCTTCGCGATCCTACAGGAAGCGATCAAAACAGATCTACAATTAAGCGACACCGAACTCGGATTTCTCGGTGGGTTCGCATTCGCCATTTTCTACACTACCCTTGGCATTCCTATCGCACGCCTGGCCGACCGACGTTCGCGCTCCAAGATCATCGCTGTATCACTAGCGCTGTGGAGCCTGATGACGGCGCTATGCGGCGCGGCGCGTGGTTTTGTGACGCTGGCACTGACACGCATTGGCGTGGGTGTCGGCGAGGCAGGATGTAGTCCGCCGGCACATTCGCTGATTGCGGACTATTTCGGCCCGCGCGAACGCTCAACAGCGCTTGCAATATACTCGCTCGGCATCCCGGTCGGCGCCGCGCTCGGTAATCTCATCGGTGGCTATGTCAATGTGTCTCTAGGCTGGCGCGAAGCTTTCTATATAGTCGGACTACCTGGTATCCTGTTAGCCATTTTTGTCAAGATCTTCCTGAGGGAGCCTGCGCGCGGCCTTAGCGAAGCGTACACTGAGAACGAGATTTCAATGCCGCCGCTCGGTGAGGTCGCCCGTGTGCTTTGGCAACAGCGCACCTTCCGTCAGATCTGCGCAGCGTTCTCACTCACCTCTTTTGTTATCTATGGCGCTCTGCAGTGGGTGCCAACCTATTTCATTCGCACATACAGTCTCGACACTGGAAAAGTCGGCATGGTGATAGCAATTTCAAGCGGGCTCTTTGGCGGTATTGCTACACTTATCGGTGGCCTCGTCGGCGATAGGCTGGCCAAGCATGATGTGCGGTGGCTGTGCTGGCTGTCGGCGATCGGAATGGTTGTCACTACACCGCTCATGATCCTGATGCTGTTCCAGCCGAGCTTTACTCACGCTACTTACTTTCTATACGCTGCAATGCTGTTCAACGGTTTCCATCTCGGTCCGACCTTCGGGTTGGTGCAAACACTGGTACCAATGCGCATGCGCGCACTTGCCGCTTCCATTCTGCTCTTTGCTACTAATCTCGTTGGCATGGGCATGGGACCGCTCTTCATCGGCTTTGTTAGCGACAGCCTTGGTGCTGCAGGTGTCGTCGATCCATTGCGCTGGGCAATCCTGATCGGATTGTGCTTCACAGTCTGGGCTGTATTGCACTACCTCCTCGCTGCGCGTACGCTGCGTGAGGATCTTGCCATGCAAGAGTGAGGNNTTTCTGCTATTAGTCCGTAGGCACTCATTCTTTCGTTACCTAAATCAAACCTGTAGTAAAATCGCATTTGAGCATTTAGGGAATCGGACATATTGCCCCTTATCCGAAGCATAGGCAATTGTTGCTACACCACAGAACAGAAAATATCGTATTTATTCTGCGTATCCGCAATCGGTCGGGTAGAATTCCATAAACTGATATCCGGAGGTTAATGATGAAATCCCTAACGCGTAATTTATCCATCTTTGGTGAGTTTGAGCTAAACCTTAAGCCTGTGGGTGTCAAGTTCCTGCTGTTCAAGCCGGAGGGTATTGCTAAGCTTCAAAAAAA
>DKBB01000181.1:0-1911 GCA_002451015.1 Acidobacteria bacterium UBA6911 | reverse complement strand
CAGCGTCAGGTACGTCGTCTTCTCCCCACTTGATAAGCTGACATATGATCCAGACGTGTTGATTCTGGCTTCTGATAACAGGCATCTAGAAATCATTCTGCGGGCCATGTGCTTTGCTACCGGCAAGATGTGGTCCAGCGTCGGGACACCGGTCATCGAGTGTTCATGGCTGTTGACGTATCCTTATATCAGCGGTGAGGTCAATTTCCTCGTGACGGAGATATCCCACGGCATGGTCTCCAAGCAGGTATATCCAGCGGGGACAATTCTTATTTCAATACCCTACGATAAACTCGAACCGATCATGGACGGGCTCCGGAAGATTGAATGGTACCCTTCAATATTCACCGAGGGGAGAGAAGCCCACGACATGAAATTCGCGGAGACTGCTGAGTCTTTACATAAGAAACTGGAATCGCAGTAAATAAACCAGGACTATTAAACTCCCGCATTAGAGGCACTGTTGCTGGCGAGTGAGTTAGCCTGCAACAGGAGGCCCCTAGCTGAGCCCAAAACTGTGCCCACGACAAACACACTCTATCCAACTCCAGCCAAATGGAACCAAAATGGAAGGAAATACAGGGGAGGTTACGAAATCGGCACTTAATTTTTCAACTTTCTTATGCACTGATTCCTGTATAATCCATATTCTATGACCCCAACAGCATTTCTTTTAGTATTAGTGGCTGCCTTGATGCACGCTTTATGGAATGCTATGGCCAAACGAGGAAGGGACAAATTTCTTTTTCTCTGGTGTTCTGCATCGATTGCTGCGGTATTTCTTTTGCCTGCAATCGTCGTGGAGGGAATTAGGGGCGATTTACCTNNGCCAGGGCTGGATATATGTATTTCTATCTATACTAATTCATGTCGTCTATTTTTACGCGCTTAGCCGGGCTTATAAAGCAAGTGATTATTCATTAGCCTATCCACTAGCCCGGGGACTTGGTGTCGGACTTACCTGTATCGGTGCCTATTATTTATTCGATGAGAAACTGTCGATTATCGGGATTGCCGGCATTTGCTTGATTGTAACAGGCATTATGGTAGTAGGTGCTTTCGGGCGAACCCTGCAAGATTCCAACCAGATAAAAGTTGGTCTGTTTTGGCCTTTATTTACAGGTCTCTTGATTGGCTTTTATTCCATCAATGACAAAGCAGGTGTAGGTTATTTTTCACCCCTTACTTTCTGCGCGATTTTTTATCTGGGCAGCATGTTGATTCTGGCCCCTGTCGCCTTGAGACAAAAGCATTATTTATCTGAAGAATGGCGATTGAATAAGAAAATGATTTTACTAGCGGCACTTTGTAATCTCGGAGCGTATCCTCTGGTTCTTTATGCCTTTCAGATAGCCCAAACGGGCTACGTAGTTGCTGGTAGGGAAATGTCCATCATTTTCAGCGTAGTGATCGGTGCGATTTGGCTTAAAGAATCAAAGCTTGCCGTTCGTTTGACCGGTGCTGCAGCCATCCTATGCGGTGTGGTCCTGATTGCCTTTTCCTGAATTCCACAGTTTACCTATATGAACCAGCAGCCTCACCGCGAAATCAGACACCGAATGCGGATCAGCACTTGCCCAAAGCTTCCAATGCTTCATCCGGAATTTCGGCTGATTTTGTTAATCCCCTATAATATTGAACTTATTCTAAGTCCTGGCTAAGCGAACATTAGGATTTCACAAGCGGTTCCTCAGTCTGCCTTCTAGCCCGCATTTCTCACAAGGTTCCTACTGCGGCGACGGATCTGGGCATGTCTACTGTGTACCCGATTTATGCCTTGCATAAATCGGGCGCGCTCACATCGGGCTCCTTGACAGACTGTCAAGTATGACTTCGGGGCCCTCCGTCGTGCGCCTTGTATCCACGCCCACCTGAGCCGTCTCTTGTAAGCGAAGCGACCGGAACCTCGTG
>DKBB01000238.1 GCA_002451015.1 Acidobacteria bacterium UBA6911 | reverse complement strand
CCCTTTTCTTTCAAACAATCCGCATCCACTAATAGATTTTTTTTATCTGCACGGCGCCCCAGGGTAATGACCGGGGGATGTTCCAGCAGCAGCAGCACGTCACGGTCGTATCCGCGCTTTTTAAGCTCGCAGATTCTCATTTGTAAATGAAGCGCCTGGGAATAGGGAAGGCATCCGCACCAGACGACAGCACATGCATGGAGTCCCGTCACGATGCGACTAAATATGGATGGCGGCGCCGCTGTAAAGGGCATGCGCTGCCTCCATGATTCCCTCGGAAATAGTGGGATGCGGATGAATGAGATAGGACAGATCCGCTGCCGTAGCCTCCAGTTCGATCGCGGCGGCAGCGGCGGCTATCAATTCGGTCACTCTTGGGCCTATCAAATGAACTCCCAGGATCTGGCGATACTTTTTTTCGCTGACCAGTTTCACGAATCCTTCATTTTCCCCTGCAATCGTAGCTTTGCTGACGGCGGCAAAGGGGAATTTTGCCGTTTCAACTTCAATTCCCCTTTCACGGGCCGTGTCTTCTGTCAATCCGACACTGGCGACTTCCGGACTGCAGTACGTACAATTCGGCACAAGGTCATAATTGATGGGACGTGGATTCGCTTTTGCAATATGTTCCATGGCCAGCATCCCCTCATGGGAGGCAAGATGGGCCAGAGCCTGCGTCGGCACAACATCGCCGATCGCATAGATCCCGGGAGCGGTGGTCTGCATATTTTCATTGATTGAAATAAAGCCGCGGGATGTTTCGATCTTGAGCTTCTCAATCCCGAGATTTTCCGTAACCGGGCGCCTTCCTACGGCGATCAGGGCTTTTTCGGCAACAATATCCTGTACGGCTCCGTCCGGTGTCGATACCTTGGCATGCGCATTGCCTTCACGGATTTGCATATCTTCAAGCTTTGCATTTACCAATACTTTAATGCGCTTTTTAACCATTATTTTTTTAATTTCTTCAGAAATCTCTTTATCTTCCAGGGGAAGAAGACGGGGAAGCATTTCGACGACAGTAACTTCTGAACCGAATCGAGAAAAAATTGACGCGAATTCAACGCCTACGGCTCCGCCCCCAATGATGAGCAGGGATTTCGGAACCGTTTCGAGCTCCAGGATTTCCTTGTTGGTCAGAATTGTGTTCCTGTCGGTTTTCAATCCCGGAAACATCTTCGCTTCGGATCCTGTGGCTATAACGATATTCGACGCGCGGACTTCCTGAACCTGCTCTCCCTCGACCTGAACGATTCCGGGAGAGATCAGTCTCCCTTTGCCCTTGAAGGAATCGATTTTATTTTTCCTCATTAAAAAATCGACCCCCATCGATAGTTTTTTCACCATTTTGTCCTTGCGGGCACGGACCAGTCGAAAATCCAAACGGATATCCGTAAAAAGGATGCCGAATTCTTTTCCTTTCCGCGCTTTCTCATATAGCTCCGCATTGGAAAGGAGAGCCTTGGTCGGGACACAGCCCCAGTGCAGGCATGTACCTCCGAACTTCTCGTATTTTTCGATTATGGCTACTTTCAGACCCAGCTGGCTTCCTTTAATGGCAGCGACGTATCCGCCGGGTCCGCTTCCGAGGACTGCTACATCGTATTGAACAGAATCAGTATTCAAGAATACCTCTCATAGGAAATGGGGGTTCAAAAATTCAGCCGGTTCACTTTCGATACCCTGCGTATATGTTGACTGTGGCTGTCGGTTTCTTCGCAAGATACCTTTTAATAAGTACGGTTTATGCTAGAGCGCTACTTCCACGCCGTTTTTTTCTAAATTACTTTAACAATTATATAATTCCTAATAGTATCACCGGCTTTAAAAAGGAGTCAAGGCGCGGAAAATAGACAGGAATGGATGCTTGAAAGCACTGCGGAGATATTAGGGCTCTAGCCCGCACTTTTCCGCCGATACTTCTCTCCTAAGGGTAAGCGCTTTTATTGAAATGGAACAAGGGGGAGAGATCCCTGTCCAGCCTTCTAGGAACTCCTCCCAACGGAATCCTGTCCGTCGGCGAATTCAATTAAGCATTCGGAAATGGGTCCATTGGAGGTTTGATTTTGTTGTATGATACCAAGAATTGCCGAAACAACATAGTTGACGCCAAGCCTGTCCGTATTGATTACAAGGTGAAAAAACTGCGCCTCATTAGGATCAGCCATGAAATGATGTTGTATGAATTCCAATCGCTCTCTGTCTGTTTTTTGAACAAGTTTTTCTGCTTTTTCCGTTGAAAGGTCCCACCTTTGACTTAACCTACGAATCCGTACCGGATATGACGCGGTTATCCGTACGTGGAGTCCTGAGCGATCCTGCAGGGCATACGCTCCCCCATGTCCAAGAATAATGCAGTGTCCCTGCCCGGCAAGAGCAGCCAGTGCCTGGATCAAGGAAATGTGATAAACGTCATTGCTGAAACCCTGTCCGTGAAATGTCAGGAGCAGTCTTTCAATACTGTCCTGTATATGACCCTGAGTCTTCTCATCCAGTTGGTTCACTAGTCCGGAAAGCACGTGGTTGTGCTTGGCGATATAGTCCACAATCTCCTTGTCATAAACCTTCCATTGCAGCCGCCGGGCCAGGGCTGAAGCGACGGATCCTCCCAGGGCTCCTATCTCCCTCGATATCGTTATGAAATGAAACGGATGGGGCAGTTCGACGGCTTCGTGCTTTCGTATAAGTTTCTCCATCTCCTTGTGAAACAACATCCGTCTTTCAACCAGATGCATGTATCCCGCATAGCCTTCCGATAGTTTTTTACCCATTTCGCCTCCTCTGTCAGCTTGTTGGAGAATCGACGCATAAGGCAGGGTTGGAATCCGGGGCAACTCGTGTGAAACATACTTGCTTGTATGCAACAGCTCGTGGTTTTGCTCGCAACAGGACTCTGTCGGCCGTCCTCCCGGGCAAGCGTTTTTTCCTCTTTAAATATTATCAGAAATGCAGCGCCCTGCTTAAGTACCAAGTATTTTTTTACTGTATCTCCCGCAGCTTTCCCTGAAATTATTTTTATTGAATCGGAACCGGGTGGCATGGACATGTTTTTATATGTTAAGTTCTAGTCATGGCAGAAGACATTTATGAAAATATTGTTTCTCTTCGATCCAGGGGCATACGCGCAGTCCTGGCAACGATTATTGCCCGGAATGGCGCCACTCCGCGAAAACCTGCGGCTAAAATGCTGATCGATGAAACGGGCGGACAGATAGGGACGATAGGGGGCGGTTCCGCCGAAGCGCAGGTTATAGGGGAAGTCCCCGAAGTTATCCGCTCCGGAAATCCCAAGATCCTCAGGTTTGACCTGTCCGGCAAATCTCCTGAAGAAAACGCTCTCTTTTGTGGAGGAATAATGGAAGTCTACCTGGAACCGATAATCCCTGAAGCAACCCTGTATATTTTCGGCGCCGGACATGTCGGGAAGGCATTGTCCGTATTTGCCCGATCCGTCGGCTTCACTATAGCTGTTGTCGATGACCGGGATGATTATGCCAATATTGAACGTTTTCCGCAGGCAAATATTTTTTATGTCGACAAGTGGGAAAAGGTGCTTGAAAGAATCGAAGTTAACGATAATTCCTACCTCTTTATCTCCACTCGCGAGCACCATTTCGACGAGTTGTGTCTCGGGTTCGCCCTGAAGTCTTCCGCGAAGTATATCGGTATGCTTGGGAGCCAGAAAAAAATCGGATTATTAAAAATGTTTCTGGGAAAACAGGGTATTGATTCGGCCGAGTTTCAACGCGTTTCGGTACCTGTGGGCTTTGACATAGGGGCGGAAACTCCCGAGGAAATAGCGATAAGTATTGCTGCAGAACTGGTAGCCGCTCGTAAAAACAGAAATATTGTTTTGTTGAAAAATGCTGTTCACAATGCAGGGATGCATTATTTGAATCAGCCCAGCAGCTGATCCATGCGATACATCATTCCGTCACGCGTATAGGATGCAAGTTCCACTATCCCGGTATCCATCCGGATGGCATCCTCGGGACAGGCTTCAACGCAGTAACCGCAAAAAACACAGACGCCTAAATCTATATCAAAGGTTTGGGGCGCTTTTTCTATATTGGGATCCGGATGTTCCGTCGCGACAATGTGGATACAACGGGCCGGGCACGCAGTTTCACACATCATGCACGCAACGCAGCGAGGGCTTCCATCGCTTCTCTTGGTGAGGCGATGGCGCGTTCTCAGCCTTTTCGCCAGAGGTTTTCGCTCCTCAGGATATTCGATGGTGACGGTGTTTCCCTTGTCGATTTTTATTCCGACTCCACGCAGGACATGACGCGGGAAATTCACTAGAAAGTGTTTGGCCGTGATGGCCATTCCTCGAATTACTTCTGTGAGGTAGAGACGCTCGAAGATATTTAAGGGACGCTGAGTCATATTTTTAATTTCT
>DKBB01000200.1 GCA_002451015.1 Acidobacteria bacterium UBA6911 | reverse complement strand
GCTTTCTGAAGCTCCCGTCCCAGGTAAAAGGCTTCAGCGGCATCCCGGACATTCAGACGATCGAATATTGCCTGGACATCGTCGTCTTTTATGAAAGTCCTATTATTAAACACAAAAACGGAATCATGGTCTATAAAGATGCGGTAGTTGCGGTCGCGGATCTTTTCCTGCATCCCGCGCAGCTCTTGTTCGGAGAATGTCTCAAAGGGAGGGTCCTTGATCGTGATCAAGCCGTCATCGAGATGCTTGGGCGGGATCCCGTTCCGACTGGCATAATGCATAAGCCGGCGGGCAATATCGAACTCCCGGACTGCCCCGCGGGCCCAGTGGATCACTTCTGTAGTCAACACATAGTCGATCTCCAGTTCGGTCGCGAATGCTGCCATCAACGCATTGATACCTGTTGTGTCGGCGTCGGTGAGTTCGGTTAGATTTCCCAATCCCAGCAGTATTTCAGCCTTCGGATGGTTCCTTCGGATCGCAATGAAATCGCCGATCGATTCGGTAAAGCCCAATCCGATCGGTTTAAGAACCGGGTCTATAATATAGGGGACCCCCCAGGCTTTCAGCCGGGAGATATTGCGTTCCAGCGACTCCATTCCCTGTTCGAAGTCCGGGACGACCACAACCTTGGATCGCAGGCGCGGCGCCACTTCCATGTTCCTGGAATTGACGCTGAGAACAAAATCAACACCGGCCTCGTCCGCTTTCAGGATATCCTCCCGGTCAAAGGAATCCACACTGACCCGATATCCGGCCGACTTCAGGGTTTTCACCACCCTGGCGATTTCCGGGAATCCCCCTTCAACCGGGCATCCCAGATCGATCACATCGGCGCCGCTCGTCCTGTAATAGGAAGCTCGTTCCATGATCGCTTCCATACCGATCCGGTAGGCGTCGACTATCTCGGCGAAGATTTTGACTTTATGGTCCCCGTATCCCTCGAGGTTACGGGGTCTTCCGAAATAGCCGGGAATGTCTTTCAGGCACTTGGGACCGCGGACCACCTCCACGCCCAGCTTGTCGGCAATCAATCCGGGATCCCCGTAACATAAACCCGGGATCATGACCTTATCGCAATTCATGGCGCTGTGCAGATGCTTCGCGACAAACCGTGCATCCATTAATGCCGCGACGGATACAGGAAGAACAGCACACTCATATTCCAGGCTTCCACCCATTCCTTTCAGTGTCTCTATAAGGAACGGACCGGCCAGTTTCCCGGTTACAAATAGGTAGCGAGACATCGAATCAGTTCCTCCCGGCTGCCCACTACATCTGTCCCGGCCAGTCTTCTGAGCTTTTTGGTATTTTCAATATCGATCGGTCTCGGATACACTTTTAACGCCTCCCGGCGAGGACTGAAAGACAGTGTTTCAGGCGCCAGATCGGTCGGATACACAACAACCGGCACCCTGGCTTTGCCCGCCTGTGCAAACAGATTGGTCACAAGGGTGTCCGAGATGCCATGTACGAATTTGGCAACCGAATTGGAAGTAGCCGGCGCNNTCGTCCCGGTAAACAGACAGGCCGGACTCCTGAAGGCGGGAGTACAAACCGTACATCTTCAGAACTTCCTCAGCAGCCCGGGACAGGAAAAGATCCAGCTCTTTCTGCTCCATGATTGTGCCAACACATTCTTCCAAAGCATGCCCCGCACCGGTAATCGCCCATGCGATTCTTTTTTCTTCCATATCGGATCCTTGAAAGTGTTTGGTTGAACTCAGACCGAGAATGGCACAAAGGCCAGGGGTTTTTCCACCCGAAAGGCATTTATTTCTCTCCTTTTTTCCTTTTTCAATCCAATACTGCGTTTTGTTCGTGACAGGATTTTGCTTATAGCATTACGATAGGTATTATTGAGAGGTAACAGCCGTAGAGACCGGGAGGTTTGATCCTCCTGAACGGATACGTTATGCCGGACAAAGTGACTCAGCCTGCTGAAACGAATGCCCAGCGACTCCTGGAATTTCTCTCCAAGCGACGGGACTCCCTTTCCCCGTTGTTGATTTTGACCCACGACTATCCCGACCCGGACGCCCTGGCCGCCGCATTGGCTCTCAGCTATCTGGCACAGGAGTATTTTAATATCCCTACCAGAATTACCTACGGAGGGGTCATCGGAAGAAGCGAAAACAAGGCCATGGTTCGGATCCTGAAGATACCGTTGCACAAAATCCGGCCGGAATATTTCAAGAAATACAGGAATATCGCCCTTGTCGACACCCAGCCGAAGTTCAAGAACAACCCGTTTCCCGAAAAACGCAAGGCTTCCATTGTACTCGACCAGCATACCTACACCGTCAAGCCTTCTGCCGACCTTTCCATTGTCGATACGGAATGCGGCGCCACCTGTGTTATCGTCGCTGAGGCGCTGTTGCTGCAGGGAGATCCCATACCGACAAGGGTAGCCACGGCCCTGGTCTACGGGATCCTTTCGGACACCCTGGATCTCTACCGGGCCCACAGGGAAGATGTCATTAAGACCTATCTCGCGATCATATCCCATTGCGATCTGAAGTCGCTGGCGCAGATCCAGAATCCGGGCAGATCAAGAAAATTTTTCGCCACCCTTCAAAGGGCGCTGAACCGGGCGATTGTGTACAGACGCCTGCTTGTTTCCCATCTGGGAGTGGTGGAAAGTCCCGATCTCATTTCGCAAATGGCCGAATTCCTTCTTACCTATGAAAAGGTTCAATGGTCTTTCTGCACCGGCCGTTATCACGGAAGACTTTATGTCTCACTTCGCACATCGTTGACAAACGTTCATGCGGGCGACCTACTGCGATCCATTTTCGACAATCCCAGGAATGCAGGCGGTCATGCCGCCATTGGAGGCGGAAGCCTGAGGGTCGCCAATGAAGCTTCCGAAGAATTGTGGCAGGAAAGGGAAAAGATGATTCAGCACAGGCTGTTCCGCAAACTGCGGCGCTCCGTCAATGCAAAATTTCAGAAACCCTTCCAGGGCGGCCAGACATAATTGGTGACAGGCTAGAATTTCACCTTTTATATATCCTGACTCAATAAAAAATAGATTTTTAGCTATTAGGGTTCATCTTGCTTTGTTTGTTATAAAAAGTGAAATTCTAGCCTGTCACCAATTTAATGAAAGGGCCATATTAATGGAATAACTATGGAGGACACGATCCAGACCCCCAAGGACAGCGGAATACCGAGTTTCAGATAATCCTTGAAAACATATCCGCCCGGACCATAAACGAGAAGGTTGGTCTGATAGCCGATAGGCGTTGCGTAACAGGCGGATGCCCCGAAACACAAACCGATAATGAACGCCCTCGGGTCCACATCGATAGCTGCCGCCGTAGACAGGGCAATCGGCATAAGCAGAACCGCGGTTGAATTATTGCTCAGGAAAAGACTCAGCAGGCTCGTAAGCAGAATAAAGGCACTCAAAACTATGTAGGGGCTCATTCCAACAAGAGGCGTCAATAGTACTTTTGTATAAAGGTCCGCCGCGCCGGTTGTGGACAGTGCATTCCCCAGAGCAATGGTCCCGATAATGAGAATCAGTACTTTGGAATCAATGGAACGATACGCTTCCCGGAGACTGATGCATCCCGCCAATATCATCAGAAGCATCGCCGTCATGGAAGAAACCAGGATGTTGACAATTCCAAATGTCGTCGCCGCAATCATCATTAGGAAGATGCCCATCGCCAGCGGCGCTTTCTTCCGGTTTACAATGGATTTGTGCACATCTTCGATTACAATCAATTCTTCCGCTGAACGAATCTGTTCCAGGTGGTCCAGCGGCGTCTGCACCAGGATGATATCCCCCAATCCCAACCTGAGGTTCCTGATTTTCCGGGCAGGGTAGTGCTTCCTATGACGATTGACTCCCAGCACTTTGATGTGAGCGTCCAGGGATGCTATGAAGCGTTGGAGCGACTGCCCGATTGCACTGGAATTCGGGTGAACCAGCAATTCCAGGATTCTGGAATTGCTGTCGTGCGGCCGGATCGCCGACTCACTGTCCTTATGAGGCAGAACCGCCTGGCGTTTGTCCAGAATCTGCGCCAGGTGCTGCGCCGAAGCCTTCACCAGGATTTCATCCCCCTGTTTTAAAATCACCCGGTCCCGGACCGGATCGAGAATCGCATAATTACGAAAGATCTGGAAGAGTTCGATATCCGGCAACTGCTCCTCGAAAAACTGTGTCGCATTCTTTCCCACCAACGGGCTGTTTTCGGGAATGATCAAATCGGATATGTAGCGGGTTTTCTCCCGGTTTTTGACCTCTCCTATCGGTTCTTTATGGGCAGGCAGCATTCGGGATGAAAAGAAATATAAAAAAACGGCACCAGCCATTGCTATCGGAATCCCCAGCACGGAAAGCTCGAACATGGCAATGGACGGCATGCCATTCTGAACCGCAAGATCGCTTACGATAATGTTGGTGGAAGTCCCGATCAACGTGCTTGTACCCGCCAGGATCGAAACGAAAGAAATCGGCATGAGAAATTTGGACGGGCTCAGCGAATACTCACTGCACACGGCAATGGTTATAGAGATAAACAAAACAACTACAGGCGTGTTGTTCAGAAAAGAAGAAAAGCCGCCCACCAGGAACAGGCTCAAGAAAAGCAGCCGCTTGGGACTTCCTTTAGAAAATTTCATCACCGACGCCGTGATGAAATCGAGTGCGCCGCTCCGGACAAGCGCGCGGCTGACCACAAAAAGAACCGCAACGGTCACAATAGCGGGATTGGAGAATCCGATCAGGGCTTCTGCGGGAGATACAATCCCGGCCACCATAAGAACGACGATAATCCCGATCGCGGTCAGGTCCGTCGGGAACTTCTCGCTGACAAGCAATACGATCGCAACAATTAAAATTATGGTTACGGCAAAAATGGCCATTCTTTTGTGGAATCCACCTCCCGCCCATAAAATCTTCAGGGCATTAACCGCCGACGCTTTGTAAAAACCGTCTTCGTACTCTTATCTATAGTAACAAATAAAATTCCATTTCCATTCGCACTGCATTATTTCAGGACAACCATCGTATCCTCAGGAGAATTTCCCAACAATAACCGATGACGGACATTCCCATCCCTGTCCTGGAGCCGTTCCAGGGTCCCGGTCGCCAGGACACGATCCCCATGACTCGCCTGCTCGCAAAACCTTCCCCTGAAGGAAACTATTTCGACCGGTTCCGGTGCCTGGAGAGCTTCGATTCTTTCTACCCCGGACAGCCGGTATCGGCAGGGAGTAAAAATTGCATCCGTATCATCCGAAATAGAGGCCCGGAGTGTCATCCGTCCAAGCGCTTTATAACGGCACATGCCGTACTTTTCCTTTGTTTCGCCCGGCTCTTTGATAAAGCGGGCGAACCAGGTTCGATCCTGAAAACAGCCCTGGTTCGCCTTTTGATCTTCCAGATCCGCAAACTCCCGATAATCCATTTTCGTATCGACGACTCTTTGGGCGTACAGTTCTTCCATGCCTCCACCATCGAGCCGGCGCAGTCTCTTTTCATTTCCGTCATCCAACAGCCTTCGTAAAGACTGATGTACCCTTCTGCAGTTTTGTTCCCCGTACACGGCAACGTCCATATCGGAACTCTCCCCATTCAGGCCGATGAGAATGGACCCGGTAATCCCCAGCGCAGACAGGGGAACTCCGGATGCTTCCAGCAATGTTGAGAGAAAAGCGACCACATCGTCCTCGAGGGAACTTCTGTCCGTCTTTTGCATCAAAAGTTGAAGATGCCTGCGCGGACTGTAAATCCTTCTCACCGTGCGTCGGGGTACGCTTTGCAGCGTCGTTCCAAAAACCGGATCATATGCCAGATGCCGGGGAGATCTTTCCCGGATCCATTCTTCCTGCTCCGAAAAACGGTACAGCCGGCGGTAGGTCATCCCTCTTTTCCGGCGATTCCCCGCCTCCGGATCGGGTACATAGCGCAGGACGGCAATCCAGCGGTCCGGTGGATGCTCCAGGCCCTTAACCGCAAAAAACAATCCCTCCCCGGTTTCAAGATAATAACTTTCAACCACTTCCCGCACGGCAATATTAGCCGGGGTATATACAGATTCCACAGCGGACCGCCTTCCATTTATCCCAAAGCTTTCCGATAGTACAATCGGCCGAAAAGTAATTCAAATCCGATATGCCAAGCAGACCGGAACCGGAACACGGATCACACAGGAGCGTCGCCACAATTTCCGGCATTCCCCACTATTTTGTTGGGAAAGAGAGTCATAGCGGACCGGATACGAGGCACAGTGACCGATAGAGGCAAATCCTTCCCGTTGGCAAAACGCAGTGAGACGGATTATGTCTCCATTCATAGAGCACGTTGCCGTAAAACATTCTGATTGCATGCATACTGGAGATGTCTTCAGTCTTTCTCAGGATGGATTTCGATGTAATCGATCGCCGCATCCTCACTTTCGTCGGGGAAACCCTCCAGCCGGATTTTATCCCCGGAACGCAGAGCGACACCGGACACCACCCGACGTGTGGAAGAGGTGCCGTCCGGTTCGGTGCGGCGGGTTGGAAGCGTATCGTCGGCGATCCACCCGTCGACAAGCTGGTCGGCAATAAAAAGATGGAACCGAGCAAGGCCTTGAGCGTAATCAAAGTACCGGACTTTTATCGTGTACCATCCGGGATCTCCTTTGAAGAAAAAATGTGCGGTGCACCGTCCCTCCGGGCACCGCACCGCGGTGGAGCCGGATGCGGTTTCGAAGTGTAAGACCGGTTTTGAAACGTACCCATCCAGCTGCATCGATTCGGCCTCGATCCGATCCGGATAGACTCCCACCCTGCCTTTTTCGTCGGCAATCCCGGAAATTTTATAAAACCAGCCGGCCACCGCGTCCCGCCAGAGTTCGGCAGCCCCGGCCTGGTATTGCAGGGACTGCAGAATTTCCCGGTGCCGTTGTTCGTCCACACGGTCCGAGAGGGATTTCCAGTTCCGTACGTATCCTTCAGCCGATTCGGCGCCGTCATAGTGGGAATCATAGAGGTACTGGATAACGGTTTTTCCGGAATGCAGCCTGAAGTTATACGGCACATGATGCATAAAAAGCAGGAGATCGTCGGGGCAGGTCTCGACAGACTCGTATATTGCGGCTACTTCTGGAGGATACTGGCCGATGAAACCGGTACCGGTGGCTACGGTACGGTTCATTCCGACACCCTCTTCATCCGCCCGGTGCCACTGCCCCCAGCCGTTACGCTCGGACGCCTCAACCGCCACACCATAGTGATTCCCGGTAATTTCGGTCAGGGTCTGGAGCCCGAGCGGTCCGGTGTAGTTTTCATACACCCGCCACGATTTCAGGTTCATTTCGACAATAGTCCGAACCACGGACGGGTTGTTGCCGAAAGTAAGCCGCGTCCACTCCTCGATGATGCGCCTGGAGCTCAAATCCGGATTCCAGGCAATCCTGCCGAAACCGTAAAGATTCGCCTGCGAGAAATGACTCCGCGTCCAGGTGGGATCCATACTTGAAATCGTCACGCCGACAAATCCACCCACCCTCCGGTCGAATGTCTTCCCCGTAACAAGATCCTTTACGGGAGTTCTGTTCCCGTCGACACGCATGTCGAAATCGAGCGTGTCCTTCCACCATGGAACCAGGTTCACCAGGTGGCGGCCGCCTCCCATGTACTCCTGGATGACCTGCAGTTCTATGGCCTGGTTTGTATTCCTTAGGCCGCTGAACAGAGGCGAAGCGGGCTCGCGAACCTGGAAATCGATCGGCCCGTTCTTTATCTGGATCACTACATTGTCCTCGAAGCGGCCGTCCAACGGATGGAAATTGTCATAGGCCGCCCGGGCTCGGTCGTTCTTCAGGTTGCGCCAGTCCAGATGATGATCGTAAACGAAAGCGCGATAAAAGAGCAGTCCGCCGTAAGGTTTGAGAGCTCGGGCAATGGTCCGTGTAGCGTCCGCATGCGTCCGTTTATAGGCGGAAGGACCGGGCGTCCCTTCGGAATCCGCCTTCATCACGAAACCGGCGAGATCGGGTATCACGGCATAGAGTTCCTTCACCTTCGACTGCCACCACCCGGCCACGCCAGGATCGAGGGAATCAAAGCTGTCCAGGCCGCCGATGTTCTTCGGGCTGCCGTAGTCGACGGGTATCACCACCCGTACGCCCCATGGCCGGAAAGTATCGGCTATACGTTTCAGCTCTGGATAAAAATCCGGCATAAGGAAACGGGGATCGGCATTGACAATGCCGATGGCGCATCCGTTGATCCCGACCGATGCCAGCAGGCGGGCGAAGTCGTGAAGGCGGCTCAGATCCTTTCGTGCCAGGCCGTTTTCCCAGAGTACGGATCCGCCGAAAGACGGAGGCATGGAACCCGCAGGCACGCCCGGAGGTGGAGAGCCGAGGGTGTCCCAAAGGTTGAGCCAACGTATCGCAGCGGACGGAACCTGCGTTTCATCAAGCCCAGTCAGGGATTCCCCGATACCGATCTTTCGCAGAAGTTCGAATACGCCGTAAAGGACGCCGCGGTCGTCCGCGCCGGCAACCACCAGAAAACGCACTCCTCCGACCTCGACGGTTTTGAGCCGGAAGCCTTCCTCCTCTAGATTTCCGACCGGCGCCAGTCTGGGCGCCGAAGACCGGATTTGAGCCAGTGTTCCAAGAACCACAGCGCCTTCCGGAATTAAATCCCGCTCCACACGCAACGTAACTCCAAGCATGCCCCGGATACCCCGCAACAGCTCCTGCCTGGCGTTATCAGCAATTTCGCCGTTCCCAAAAGAAACAACTACAGCCGGGACGGACTGCCGGTACTGGCGGATGGATGCGGTATCCAGCGGCGCATAACGCATCCAGGCGTCATAGCCCGTTTCCGCATAAACGCTCCCGGACAGCAGCAATCCGCATAACAAAACCAGTCTCGACAACATGGTTCCTCCTTAAAAACACCGTATCCTCGTTCATGGATAACTAAAAGGCGCAGAAAACAGCGAGCATCGCAGAGATAGTGGAAAAATGAACGCATTATCTCTGTGATATTCCGTGTTCTCTGCGCCTTCGCGTTGATTCCGTTATTGCCGTCGGCTAACCCAGCCTGCCCTTTTTCTCGAGCGCGTCCGCGACCTTCGCGAGGTTCATTTTCTCAAGAGTCTCCCGCGTCGGGTANNCCGTTTTCGGGATTGTATCCTTCGAATTTGTAGAACCTGGTTTTGAAGTCTTCGACTTTGGCCCGATCCAACTTGCGACCGGCGCCCGTGCCGTATTTCCACTTGCCGTCTATGAACATCGTCATTTCATGTCCCCGGCTCGGTCTGTCGTAGATGTAGTCGGGGTATACCTCCATGTTTCGATGCCTTCCCTGCAACACCCAGATGGAACGGTCCAGGGTATAGATCTTGTGCCCGATGTCCATATAGTCGGAAAAAGTAAGGTTGTTTCCGGTAACGGCGTTCCAGAATTTCTCTTCGGCACGAGGCGTCGGGCCTCGCCTGTCGGCTGTATTGTTGGTGATGCACATCGGCCATCGCCATCCGCAGAAACCTCCGGCGCCGACCCAGAATTTTTCATAATGCTTGATCCACGCGACCTGCTTGACTTTGGAGTCCGAGTAGATCCCTGTCGGTCCGTCGCTGTGATCCACCATAAACGGGTCCCCCTGGTAGGGTTCCATCGCATCCGTATACAGTTTTGCCGTTTTTTCGGCCGTCAGGTACGGATCTCCCGACCAGGCCATCCAGTGTATGGGATAGTTGGACATCATGTGCAGCATGAGATCCCTTTCCCCCAGAAGAGAACCGAAACCCCATTCCGCCTCTATGACCGGATCATAATGGTTGGCCGTTCCATAGTAAGCCAGGCTCAATTCCCCGCTGTTGACATCCTCCTCGTACCTTCCGATTTTTTCCGCAAATCGGGCACAACCCTCGGTCAAATCGTTGCCGATTCCCTCACGCATGGCAATCTGTCTCATGAGGGTTTCGGCGTACCCGAATGTTCCTGTCTGATCCAGGGGCAGATTGGTGTCAATCTGCTTCCCTTTCCCCAGAATTCCTTTGCGGTAAAGAGTCTGCACATAGCCCATGAGAGGTATCAACTGCCAGTGACCCAGACCGAACTTCTGCATCAGATCATTCCCCTGGCGCGTGAACTTCGTGGATCCCTGGACCGTGATGGTCATCGTACCCCCACAGACCGATTCGTTGCTGTCGCTCGTCGCCAGTCTCATGCGGCATCCTCGCGGACACGAGGCGCATGCGGCCGCCCTCGCCGGAGTGAGTGGGATATCGCGATTTAGAGTATTGCCGCCGCTGGGCCGGCCGCTGATCAGGGCATAGGGTCCTCCGCTTCCGAATCTCTCCGCCTCCCGGGGATTGTCCACATCCCACTGAAACTGGCGGAACCAGAGTCTGGCATTCATAAAGGCTTTGGGATTGGCGATGGGCACATCGCTGGTTCCTATCGCACTGATTGCCTTCAGATTTTTAGAGCCGAACACCCCCCCGAAACCGCAAAGCGCCGCCTGAGAACCGGGACCATGCAGGAGAGCTCCCAGGCGACTCCTGTTTTCTCCCGCCGGACCGCAGCAGACAACAGCCGGCACCTGGGTCGTCAAACAGTTCTCCGCGAGGTCGGCCCACTCTCCATACTTCAGACCGGGCACAACACGTCTGGAAATTTCCTCCTGAGTGTCCCAGGTGTCCATTCCCCAGATACCCGAAGCGCTTTCGATCTTTACCCTGTCGTTGACAATATTGATCCATACGGGTTGATCGGAAGCGCCTTCCACTACAATGCCGTCCCATCCGGCAAATTTCAGCTGGGCCGTGAAACGTCCGCCGAAATTGCTGTGTCCGAACCATTCAATCGGGTACAGCATCGGCCCGAGTCCCTGGACTTCGCATCTGCCGGAGCCCGGCATAAAAGTGCCGGAGAAAGGGGAAGCCATCATGATGATGAGGTTTCTGGGGTCGAAAGCGTCAAAGGGCAACTGGTCACCAACCAGGTCGAAAAAAACCGCGGACCCTATGCCGTGGCCGCCGCCGAACTCTTCATACTTCGCCGTATCGATTGTGCCGACCGCTTTTGTGGTCAGGTTGACTCTTAATATTTTTCCTGTGTATCCGCCTGTCATCATTCCTCACCTCCCGGCATTATCCGCCATGTGAGATCCATCTTCGGCACAACCGTACTGTTGTCCACCAGGCCGAGATTCAGCCAGTGATCGTTCCGAAGATTCACATCATAGCCTTCGGTCTCTTTCTGTTCCGGCATTACCGACACAGATTTTATCGCCTTCATGGGGCAGGTTTCGACGCAGGCCTGTTTGCCTCCGGGGCCTCCTTTTTCATTCCAGAAGGGAGTGTCCAGGCACAGGTCGCACTTGGAGGACTTCCCTTTACCGTCAAGGACAACCCAGACGGTCCGGTGAGGCTGTTGCGGACACATTTTCAGGCAGGTCTTGCAGCCGATGCATTTGCTGCTGTCGATCCTGCGAATATTGCCGTTCTTGGCATCCACGAAGGCTGCGCCGACCGGGCAGTTCTGAACGCAGACCGGCGTCTTGCACTGCCGGCAAGGTGCCATCCGAACATCGTTGGGAAATTTGCCAAAGGAATCCTGGATGATCTGAATGCGGGAACGCGACAGATTCTGAACTCCATAATGGACCAGCGAGCAGGCGAGCATGCACGTCGTGCAGCCCGCGCATTTTTTACTGTCGTAAACCAGGTAGCCCTTGGATGCAGGATAGGTGGTCCCCGCCTCCGGGGGCAAGGGTGCGGCCGCCTTTGCAGGAGTCGTGGCGATGAGTGCATCGACGGCGGCGACCGTTCCTCCGGCGACTAAAAAGTCACGTCTTGATAAACGCTTTTTTACGGTAGCTTCCTTGTTTTCGTCCTCTTTATCTCCAGGCATACATAACTCCTTTTCCCTCTTAATCCGCATCCCCCACGGGGCTTCTCCGTTCCGACCCTGTTGTAGCGGCGTGCCGTGGCGCGGACGCGTCGACGCAGAAAATGTCATACGAGAAATGCAGATCAAGCACCCGCCTGGCCGGGTGGCCGACGGGAATCATTTTGTGGATCCAATCCGTCATATTCGGAATCTTATAGCATCCCTTTGGCAAAATAAAAACCGAATTGAGCCGGGCTCCAGATTGATATGTGCCGGGAACCAAACCATCCTTTACAGCGCCATGGATCCACTTTGAGGATTATAGAAGGGGTTCCAGACCAGAAAACGGTTTCAGGGAGAAGGGACAAACAGGGGATTGTCCAACAGGTACATGGCAGAAAAATTCACCTATCCGGTCCGTCGCCCGGGGCTGATTTCTGCTATACAACGGGCATTCACCGTCCGGCAGGAACATTCGAGCTTGAATTTGCAATCTATTTCATCCACGCCGGCAGCCCGTCGAGGGAAATGCCCCATACAGGGACGATCCAGAAGTAAATGAAGGCGGTAATGAATACTACGGTAATAAGGTTAAGCAGCAATCCGGTTTTTGCCATCCGGTCTAGGCTGATACGGCCACTTGCAAACACAATGGCGTTGGGGGGTGTCCCGATAGGAAGCATGAATGCGCAGGAAGCGGCCATCGTGGCCGGCAGCATCAATAGAAGCGCGTTAATGTTTAAAGCTTCCGCCGTAGCCACCAGTATGGGAAGCAACATTTGGGTCGAAGCGGTATTGGAAGTGACTTCGGTCAAGAAAGTCATCATAAGGGCGATGGCCGCAATCAAAACCGGTACCGGTACATCCTGAAGAACCGAAAGCTGGGCGCCGACCCACCCGGTGAGCCCTGACTCCTGGAACCCGGCCGCGATGGCGAATCCGCCGCCGAACAGGAGCAGGATACCCCATGGCACCTGCCTTGCATGCTTCCAGTCGAGAAGGCATACGTTATTTTTCATGTCCACGGGCAGTATGAAACAGATAATCCCCATTCCCATTGCAATCGTGGAATCGTGCACATAGTTGTCGACGCCCAAAAGACCGGCCCACCCCCGGATTGAAACACTGCCCAGATTAATATCGCTCCGAAATATCCAAAGAAGTGCAGTGATCACAAATACGACAAGAATCATCGCTTCGCCCCGCTGCATTTTCCCCAGCTTTTCCGCTTCTCTGCGGATAATCTCGTCGGCGTTTTCAAGCACCTGCCCTTTGGTCGGCAGAGCAAACTTGATCATGTATATCCACATGAGGGGCACGAAAACAATCGTGAATGGCAGACCGATTTTTAGCCATTCAACAAAAGTAATGTCCGGGCCGCCCGGAAACTGGTTTTCGAAAATCCCGGCAAAGACAAGGTTGGGGAAAGTGCCGATCAGGGTTCCCACTCCGCCGATATTGGCTGCATATGCGATGCCCAACATCATGCAGGCGCCGAAATTCACAACATTCGGAAGCGGATTTTTCCCCCGGAGCTCTTCGGTCTTGATAATGATTCCCAAGCCGATAGGCATCATCATCATGCAGGTGGCGCTGTTGGATATCCACATGGACAAAAACGCCGAAGCGACCATGAATCCGAGAATCAATCGCGGCGCACTGGTGCCTACGAGATTGATGATCCAAAACGCAATACGCGTATGCAGATTCCAACGCTGCATGCTTATGGCTATGAAAAAACCGCCCAGCAGGAGGAAAACAAAGTGGTTTGTGTAATTGGGAGCCACCAGGCTGTACGGCATTATTTTAAGTAGCGGGAAGGCAACAAGCGGAACCAGCGCCGTGACACCCAGAGGGAGGGACTCGCCTATCCACCAGCACCCCATCAGTGCAACGGTGGCGGCCATAAACTTNNGGACTGTGTCCAAACCGCCGGCCGCACCAAAATCTTATCAATTAATCCAATCAGTATGGGCTTATGATGCCAAGAGCGCGTCTGAATTGAAACAAAAAAACAGGGAGATGCCGGAAGCCGGAAGCAAGAAAATGCGGATCCTATACACATTAACTTTCCACGATGCCTTTTAAACGTCAAACAATCAAAAAGGGGTTCCGTATTCTAACGGATATTCGCGGACTAAAGGGAAAATGGATTCTGTACGCCGAAGCCTTCAGGCGGAGACCGAAGCCCCGGCAATGGTTGGGTGAAATAATGGATCAGTGCAGATTTCCAAATTATTAACCGGACCTGTCCCGCGCTGTAGTAAAATCTCAGCCGGAAATTCAAGAATGGTGAACGTATAACCTTTTGGGCTTTTATCCGGCTCTGGGGTAAGGCTCCACAAAGAGCCCGAAATCTTAAAGCAAGTCTTTGCCGACCTTTAGCAGCCCGTGGTAAAAGCACAACAGGCCGCTAGGTGCTTCCGGCAAAAAGCTCAATATATGGAGCGGGATTCAGGCAAAAATGCGAATTCTTCATGTGGACAGCGGGCGCACCTGGAGGGGAGGGCAGAACCAGGCTTTACTGACCGTAGAAGGTTTGATGGCTGCAGGGCACCAGGTGATCCTGGCCGCCCGGCACGGCGGGGCGCTGGAATCGCGAGCGCGCGCAGCCGGGATTGAACTTCGCCCCCTCAAGTTCCAAGGGGATTTCTCCCCCGCGGCGGTTGCCGGCCTTGTGCGTGTGCTCCGGGAGTGGCGGCCGGATATCGTGCACGCGCAGGATTCTCATGCCTTGAGCGCAGCTTTCATCGCAATCAGAATCGCCCGCTCCGGCGTCCTGATAGCCGCCCGTCGAGTGGATTTTCCTCTTCGCGGCGCCTTCTCGCGCACCAAGTATCGCCGTGCCCAACGTATTATCACCTCCAGCCAGGCTATTGCCTCGGTGCTGGAGAATGAGGGCATCGCCGCACAGCGGATCCGGGTCGTGTATGAGGGAGTGCGGGACCGGGCCCCGAAGACGGGGGGAGAAACCATTCTGCGCAGCCTCGGAGTCCCGGAAAATGCACCCGTCGTCGGTAATATTGCCGCCCTTACCGATCACAAAGATCACCGGACACTGATCGAAGCCGCCCGCATCGTTCTGAAGCGCCGCGGAGATGTCCGTTTTCTCATTGCCGGGGAAGGGGAATGCCGCCTTACTCTGGAGCGGGTATTGGGCGAAACAGGCCTGCAGGACAAAGTACTGCTGCTCGGATTCCGCGACGACCTCGACACGCTCCTGCCGGTCTTTACCCTGTTCTGCCTTTCTTCCCACATGGAGGGCCTTGGAACAAGCGTATTGGATGCCATGGCTTTCGGAATTCCGGTTGTAGCCACAAATGCTGGAGGAATTCCCGAAGCGGTGAAGGACGGCGTAACCGGACGCATCGTACCCGTGCGAAATGCGCCCCGTCTGGCCGACGCGATACTCGAGCTGCTGGAAGACGACGGCCGCCGCAAGGCGATGGGAATCGCAGGCCGTCATTCGTTCGAGCAGCGCTTCGCCGTCGAACGGATGGTTGCCAACACGCTCCGGGTTTATGAGGAATTGGTTTGACCGCTCCACTAACGGTGCGGACGAAATCGTACCGGTACAGCCATGCCCCGATTTTATATCGGCGCTTTGCACCGGCGTGCGCGTGCACCATGAAACGTGTAACCTGAAAGGACATGGCCGTAATCCCGGCAAAGAGTCTGTTAGAAATGCAAGCCGGTCTTGAGTTCATTGTGGTAAATAAAATATTCCGCCCGGTGTTTGTCCTGTTCACTTTTGAGGAATAGCAGGGTGTTCGATGAATAGCATCACCGCCTGTCTGATCACACTGGATGAGGAGCTTAACCTGCCGCGTGCGTTGAGCTCTCTCAATGGGATCGTCGACGAGATCGTGGTAGTGGACTGCGGCAGCGGGGATCGCACGCGGGAAATCGCCATTGAGGCGGGCGCCAACGTGATCACGCGCCCCTGGTCCAATTATGCGGACCAGAAAAATTTCGCGGCGGCATCGGCAACAAACAACTGGATACTCTCTCTGGACGCGGACGAGACGTTGAGTGCCGAGCTTCGACAATCATTGTCCGAATGGAAACGCCGCAAACCTAAAAGCGCGGTCTACGAATTTGCGAGACTGGCCCACTATCTCGGAGCATGGATCCGGCACTCGGGATGGTACCCGGATTACCAGCGGCGCCTTTACAGACGCGATAAAGCGGAGTTTTCGGGGATCATCCACGAATCTCTGTCCTTTACAGGGAAACCCGGAAGACTCCGCGGCGACCTGTTGCACTACACCATCAACTCCTTCGCCGAACACAAGGAAAAAGTGGAACGCTATAGCACTCTTGCGGCACAGCAGATGTACGCCGCAAAACGCCGGAACTGGTTCAGGGGCATGTGGCTTGCGGCCCCGTGGGCATGGTTCCGAAGCTATATCCTGCGCCGTGGATTCCTCGATGGCTCCCGGGGCGTACTGATCTCGCGGATGGCCGCCCGTTTTGTCCACATGAAATACTCCAAGCTGGCTCAGCTCGCGGCACAGGAGAAGGAAAGCAAGCGCGGAAGTAAATGATATGCGGGATTGCCTGGAGATGCCCGGACAAAACCCAATAGGGTCTCTGGAATGTTTCCGAATTCGACAATCCGACTTGAGATAGAGTCCGTATCAGCAGGCCAATTCCAATGCAACCCTGGCGTGCGAAAAAACCTCCTCGGGCGTGAATGTCGTCAGGCATCGGCGGTTATAGGGGCAGGGTTTATTCTGATTGCAAGGCCGACATACGAAATCCTTTTCAAGCGGAATCACCCCGTCCCCAATACAGCCGTAATTCCTGGCTAAAGTAGGGCCGTAAAAGCCGAGGCTTTTAACGCCGAGCGCTGTGGCAATATGCAGCGGACCACTGTCAGCCGCCACGAACAGGTCGGTTGCCAGCAGTGCCGATTTCAGTTCATCAAGGTTTAAGGGGCGATAGCCGGGATAGTTATCACAAAGAGCCAGAAGGGATTCAATGTCATCACTGGGCGTATAGGACAGAACCACNNCACCCTCAGGATAACCCAAAACCTTAAGTACGGGATAGTAATCGCGGACGATATGGCCTTCTGAAAATTTCGGCACCAAATCAGTATAAATCCACGCCATCTTGAGACGCCGGATCGGCCCTTTGTAGCGTCCTACTTTCCGCTCAGCCTGCAGCCTGGCAACCATTTTCCGGCTTTGCACGGACGAGTCGAGGTCGACAACTAAATCATAGCGCTTGCTCAAAGCTGTAGAAAAATCCACGTAGTTATACTGAGGTTCCGAATCAAACAAGGAAGCAAATGCAGGACGGACACAGAAATCTATCGGTCCTGTGTCCCGAGCCAAGGCTTGGGCGACGACCAGGCTTGAAACCACGTCCCCTATATTAGCGGTGTTTAAAGCCAGAACATTCATAACAAGTTCTCTTGAAAATCAGCAAGCCGTCCAAAACCATTGTCCTCTGCCGGGGAACAGGCGCCGGCTCAGCGGGCAAGCTCTTGTATAAATGCACCAGAATCGGTCGAATATCAACAAAATCGGAAATTTTCGCTCGGATATTTCATCAAGGAAACCAGCAGGGGACCGGTACGCTGTTAAATCCATATTGATTGATGTAGGATGGGCGGGGCCTACCCAACAATTTAGATTTTTCGCGTCTTTAGGATTCATCTTAAAGAGGGGGATAAAATGACGACAACGGATTTGGCCGCAAAACTGGTGAACGCACTGGAGCACAACGGCTACAAGGGGAAAGTCGTATCCACCGAACATTGCAAGGATCTTGAAACGGATATCAACGCTCTATACCGTCAGGGCTTGTTTGACGAAGAATTTTTCAGCGAAGAGCTAAACCATTTTGATTTCAGGGTAACCGAGAATCTTGGCGACAAGAAATCCCTTATCATTACAGCCGCGCCTCAGCCGCAGGTGCGGGCGACGTTTACGCTGGCCGAAAAGGAACTGACCTGCATCATTCCACCGACATACAGTTATGCGACAGACGCCAAAATTGAAGATCTGCTCCGGCGGCTGCTGCAACCTGCCGGCTTCCATCTCAAAAAAGCAAAGATACCCTGTAAACTTCTCGCCGTGCGCAGCGGTCTGGCCCGATACGGTAAAAACAATATTTCCTATGCGGAAGGACTGGGAAGTTTTTACCGGTTAGCAGCGTTTGTTTCAGATCTGCCCTGTGCCGAGGATAGCTGGGGGGAGGTTAAAACTCTTGAAGAATGCAATGATTGCGATGCCTGCGCCCGCGCCTGTCCATCGGGAGCCATCGGATCAGAGCGTTTCCTGATCCATGCCGAGCGGTGCCTCACATTTTACAATGAACGGCACCAGGATTTTCCTGCCTGGCTCAATCCTTCCTGGCACAACTGTCTGGTAGGCTGCATGATCTGCCAGACAGCCTGTCCGGCCAATAAAACATTTCGCAAGCAGGTTGATGAAGGGCCCTTGTTTTCAGAGAAAGAAAGCGCTTGTTTATTGCAAAATGTAAGTCAGGATGAACTTCCCCGGGAAACCGTCCGGAAGCTGGATCAACTCAACATGACAGAATACCTGAATATTTTGAAAAGGAATCTACAGGCACTGGCTGCCAAGCAGAAGCACTGACGAGGCATATTCCAATGGGTTGCGGGAAGGACCGCCGACCGCGAGGTTCGAAAATGACACGCATGGCTCCATGGAACCATTCATGCCGGAGTTGATACCACACGCCGCCATCATTAGGCAATCAGGAGCAACAGCCGGACGGGAATCCCGGCTCTGCCGACCCGCTACTTCATGCTATCAAAGTAACCCCTGATAACCTGTCGGGCCATACCGGCAAAGGGCTGTTCGGGAAGCATATAGCGGCGCAGATTCCGCGTTTCGTGTTCAATGACTTCCTCCACCATGCGGGCGATCCTTTTTTCGTTCTTTTTGTTGAGATTGAGCTTCTGATAAATTAATGCCAACCGTTCCAGGGTGTATAGACGGGCTTTGATTTCCAGCAGTCGCTCCATTCTCTCATAAACAAGCCGGGACCGGTTCAGGCCGTAAACGAAGATCGAGTTTTCGGCCCTCTGTCGACTGTCTCCCTCAATTTTAGAAATCGGACGCACGACGGCTTCTTCGACATATTCCAGGTACTCGCCGGGTTCGTCTTCGCAGGGATTCAAAATAAGCGGATTTTCCCCCTCATCTCTCGGGTGCTTGCGGGGATCCTTCGCATAAACATCGTTTTTTACAGGGAAGAGATTCTTCTTACCCAAATTTTCGAGATCCAGCAATTTCTCCCGTTCCTGGGGCGACAAAAACACTTCGTAGGTATTCTCCGGGATATCGGGATTCGATGCATCGCCGGTGGAATCCAGCACCGCGGAACTGTCCTCATATTTCAACTCCAACTGGCTGCGCTGCCGGTTGCAGTCAATGCAGGAGGGAAGGAGATTGGTCCATTCCGCCGCCAGCCAGTAATATCCCGGCTTTCTCACCTTGATGCGCTTACCCGATTCAATCCTGGCAATCTCCCCTTTCGGGCGCCAGTGCTCCACATCCATAGGCTGGGTGCCGGCATAAACGCTTTCGCAATAGGCGCATTTCCCATGAAACAGCTTGTCCAGCGCCAGCTTTACGTCATCCTCCTTATATGCGGTAAATGTAAAACTTTTTAAGTCCCCTGGTTTGGATTGATCGTAGTACGCAATCGCATCTTCGGTTTCTTTTTCACCCTTCGATACAGGGTTGCTCCCCCGCTTCAGGGATGATGGTATGGCGACTTCTTTGCGGTCTACTTTAATCATATTCCTTGAACATTTTGGAGTCTTCCCAGATTTCCAATATCAGGTTTCTGGCCTTTTTGGGCAACCGTTTGTTTTTTCCCTGCTTTCCCTGGATGGCCAGTTCCCGGTCGATCACGTCGTAGATGGCGCGCGATCTTCTGTCCGTGCCCAGAACGCCGTATCGGTAAAGACTCTTTTTCAGTCGTTCTTTCTCATCCTGTTCTTCGTCGCTGAGGTTCAACCTGACCAGCAGATCGTAGTAGCGCTTGAAGTCTCTCTCCACCTTGGGATCCATGGTGGTGTTCAGGCCGAAAACAGGGGATGTCAGTATCTGATCGATCCTCATCTCCTCCACATTGGGGAGATCCTCGACAAGTTCGACAGAATCAGCCCCCTTTCTCAAAACCACCAGCTCCCACTCCCTCAGTCCGCGCAAACACAGAGGCTCGTGGGTTGTGGCGATAAACTGAACATGCGGGAAAGTATTGCGATAGGCCGACACGATTCTCATACGCCAGCTGGGGTGCAGGTGCGCGCCGATTTCGTCGATTAAAACAATCCCCCGGATCTCTTTCGGGTCGGCTCCGCTGAAGGGGGAATGGACGATAATATCGGCCGCGGTCCCTATAATGGACTGGAACCCGGAGCTGAGGTCGTCCAGCGGCACTTGCTGGCCCAGAACATTGAAAAACAGTCCCTCCTCGCTGTATTCCATGAAGCCTTCGGTTTCCAGGTTCAAAAGATCCTTTAAAGCCCTCATGAAAAGATCGAATTCCGTTATCTCGGATTCGCTATCGGTATTCTTTTGTTTGGCCGATTCCTTGATTCTTGAATCCTCTTCCCCAATAACTTCGATCCACCGGCCGGCATCCACCAGGCATTCAAAGGGATCCCAGAGATTGTGAATCATTACCAGAGGACTTTCCGTCGGAAGTTCGGACCCGTCATTATGGCGGGGCAGTATCCGGTGCGGTCCGTAACCGCGCAAATAGTAGCCAAGACTGTCATACGGACCTTCATGCCGGTATCCTTCCTCGCCTTTTTTAAAGTGAATTTCGAGTTCCCCGGATTGATCCAAAAACTTGATTTTCACAAAACCGCTATTCGCTTTTCTATTGCGGATCCTGTCCGGATGCAGGTAGGGGAAGCGGGAAAGATCCTTCAGTTTTTCGGGATTCTCCAGACAGAGGGCGATCGCCTGCAGAATGGAGCTTTTTCCGGATGCGTTCTCCCCCAGCACCATCAATAAATTGGGTTCGTCGGACACAGGGCGTCCAAAGTCCAGTTTCATCGATTGAATCCCTTTGAAATTTTCAATATGCACACGCTCCAGATACAATCCTTTCAATATGGGGCTGGTTTTTTCAGCAGCAGCTTCCAGTTCAGCCATAGACACTTTGGAAGATCCCGATACGTCTTCAGATTTGATGGATTTAGCAGCAACTTGCCGCCGTATCATCTCCTGTGCTTTTTCTCCGAATGTCGATTCGAGAAACCCGGGATCGAATCTTTCCAGAAAGGGCTGCTGCGGCAGGATACTTTGAATGTGTCCATCGATGATCTTGACGTATTCGCCTAAACGATCCTTGTCCTCGGGGAAATTCTGCTGAAACCATTGAACAATTAGAAAGATCCTAAATTCAATGAAATTGGACTCCCGATCTATCCAGAGGTCGTATGCGGTATCCGGCTTTTTAACGGCTTCCATTAGTATGGAATGAAGTTTTTCACGACTTGCCAAAAAGTTTTTATACAAATTTTGACGCATCTGTACGACACGCTCGGTGTTCAAGCCGAGAATATCGATGATTGCTTTAACCAGTGACGGATCTTTAATGTCCCGGGATGGACAAACCAGCCCGTCGGTTTCGAAAGTCATCCCTTTAAACGGATTCACGCGGTTGGGATCGGGCAACAGCGGCTGATCGTTCCTTCCGTTTTCAACCTCAGAATATGGAAGACGATCCTCTTTTACGGGAAAGTAATTTTGCTTGGCTCTTACGCACTCAAGCAGTACCGGAATCAAATTATCCCACTTGTAGGCTAGCCACCAGTAGTGATCCGGAGAGCTTTTGCCGTCCAGATTCGTGGCGTCGCTTTCAGGCCAATGCCGGATAATGACCGCCTCATTCCCATTTAGCGGGGCCTCGGTATAGGCGCACTTATAATGAAAGTCCTCCAGAATGCGTTCCTTCAATTCCGGGAAATTATTCGGATCGAGAAAGGCGTGCCTAATCTGATCCATACCGGCTTCGGTCCTTTTAAAAAAATCCCGCGCTTTCAGCTTGGCATCTTCCCATTTCTCGGATTTGAAGCCCTCGGCTTTGTTATACTTTTTTCTATCTACAAAGATCATTGTCTAGGGAATTCTCCATTTATAGAACAAGGACCGTTTGCCGGATTTTTTCATCTTCACCCTCAGCTCCGCCTCATTCATGTATTCGGGATTAGGAACTAACGGATCCTGTAGGGCATCGGCATCGTACGGGATGGGGTCCAGTTTACGGATAAGGTACTTTTTAATTTTGTAGTCCGCCAGCGTATAGCCGTGGTTTTCCAGCACCCTCGCTTCAACTTCGGAAAAGGAATCCAGGTCGGTTCGAATGCCCGCAATCACTTCCTCCGCAAACTCCTCGCTGTATCCGTTCGGCTTTCCGCCCTTATTTATGGCCACCAGGGTCGCATTAAAATCAAGGGATTCGGAATTATTCCTTTCAAACAACATGCGGCGTCTCAGGTCTTCGATCTGCTCCTGAAACAGTCCCGGCAGGCGGGGGATCTGGCCACCCAATCCCAGGGCGGTGAAGGGAGACGGTTTGCCGCCGTCGGATACAATCAGGTTCCGGTAGTCGTTCCAGACCGGTTCGACGCCCAGGTTGTCATATACGCCGCCGTCGGTCAGCCTTATTTTTTCCACCAGCTTCTTCCACTTTGCATCCATCTCCCCGGGCTTTAAAAAATCGTCCGCTTTCTTACCCAGAACCATGGGACCGAAAATCGGCGGAAAGCATGAAGATGCAGCTACGGCCATGGCGACAGGTATGGATTCCCATTCCTTTAACCGGCCCGCACGGTGGTTGCCGGTCCTTTTGCTTTCCGACGTCTCCTTTCTAAAGTACCAGTGGGTAGAAAAAACCATGTCCGAGGCGCAGAAAATAAAATCCACCGAATCAGGAAGGTCCGCCAGGATCTTATTCGTTAGACGCCGACTGTATTGTTTTTCAATTTTCCGAACGGCAACGCCTTTCTTCCAGAATTGCGCCAGGGAAGTCAGGATCGGTCCGGTTCGTATATTCCGGGCGCAGAAATCAAACAGCGGATCCCTAACTTTATGGTTCCAGTCCTCGGCGCTCAAACGGCTCTCCTTCCAGAACGGAGCCGTTTTTGCAAGCACCGCCGAAGTGATGCTTCCGCCCGACACGGAACTGATCGCCTCTACCGACTTCAGCAAATCCAGCTCGTTGAGCCTTCTCAACAGACCAAGGTGGAATAGAGTCGCCCGGTATCCGCCCCCCGACAGGCTCAAAGCAAGTCCCGAGCGCAGCCTGATCTCCACCTGTCTGGTTTCTGTTTTCGTCATGGTTCCATTCCCTGTAAAGTTGAAAACGGCAGCGGATGGAGATGACCGTCGACAAAAAGAAGAAAATTTTGAATTTATTAATACTGATCTGCTGCCGGACCTATTTCTGATTCTATCAGGTTCCCGTGCCTCTATTGCCTAGCTACACGCTATTTTACAACAAGATAAGAAAATGGCATGGGGAATTTTATTAAGATTCAAGGGAGACTGCAGCCACGCTTGATCGTGCTAAAGCCCGATCGGATGCAGCACCGATTTTTCAAATGGAGAATTTCTGGTACCCTAGTAACCAGAGGCTGTTCATCCTCATATAATGGGACTTCATGAAAAACAGCCGCTGAACGATGACATGAAACGTCTGAAAATTTTTCTGAATATCGAACCGGGTGAAGAAGCGCCGGTTTTCCCTGTAAAGGACAGGACCCCCGAAATTCTTGATAGATTTATTAAGGGTAAAGACGGGATACTCCGTGAATGCACCCTGGATGCCGCCAGTAAAAACAGATGGCCGGAGTTTCTGCCCGCCAGCGAGGTACAAATTTGATTTGAAGAAGGATCCGGTAATGAACGAACAGACACCCTATGAGCCGATCCTCTGCAAATCCTCTTCGGAAGCAGGCTTGACTGCGCTGCAACGCGCGGAAATTTTAAGGAATGCGGATATATTTTCAAAGGCAACCGTTGAAGAATTGCTCCATTTGGCCTCCATAGCATGCGAGGTTCATTTCAATGCAGAAATCACCATTTTCCAGGAAGGGGAAATAGCGGACGCCCTTTATATTATCATCGAGGGAAAAGTGGAACGGATCCAATCCAAATTCAGGGAGGTGCTGGGATCTTATGACGTTTTCGGACTCTATGCCGTTTTGACCGGAGAACCGAGATACGCCTCCGCACAGGCATTGGAAGATACCTACGCTCTTAAGATCGGAGCCCAGGACTTTTTCGATCTGATCTCCCAAAACACGGAAATCATACAAAGCCTGTTCAAGCTTTTAACCATGAAAATCCCCTTCAATAAGGAACGCTAATCATGCACAGATTCATATACAGCCCTGTAATCGCTCTCCATATACTTATTCTTCTATTCGGATCGATACAGGCAGCCCATGCGGATAATCTCCCTGAAATACCGGAGAAAGCCCTGCCCCGTTTTCACAAGGTAAACGAAACCCTGTACCGGGGAGGCATGCCCAAGGAAGATGGATTCAGGTTTCTAAAAAAAATGGGCATTAAAACCATCGTCAATTTTCGCAATGGCAATGACGAACAGCCATTGGTTGAAAGTCTGGGAATGAAGCTCGTGCATATTCCATTGACAGCTTCAAGGGGCATTCCCGATTTTTACGTTCAGGAATTTTTCAAGGTGGTAAACAATTCCGATAACTATCCCGTATTCGTGCACTGCAGGCGTGGAGCCGACCGGACCGGTACGATGATCGCTTTCTACCGCATCGCGTTCGAAGGATGGGATCCGGAAAAGGCCTACCGGGAAGCCAGGGATATCGGTCTGCACTGGTGGTATTTCAAGCTTCGGAAACAGATTCGCAGCTTCAATCCGGAACCGTTTTCCGAGCTTATCCCTCCGAATTAATCCGTAGAATCCGAATGGGGAAACATATCCTTTTTTAAAATCCGTTTCCCGTGGAACTGCTCCCCGTGCCTTTTCGGTACAGGACCTATTCCATCCGGTCCCTATCAGATCCTGAGTGTACGGCAGGCTTCCTCGAAGATTTCATCGGATCGACGCCGGAACCTGCTGCCCAAATCCCAAAGGATGAAATATATGAACATTACAGCAACGGTTTGAAACAGGAAGTTGTCGATAAAATATTCGAGCGCCGCAGCGACTATGTCGGGCAGGAGAAAACCCAGCAAGCCGGATATACTGGCGCCGAAATCCCAGACAGGATAAGGCTGTCCGACATCTGTGAAGGTATGGGCCGCCACTAAAACCAGCGCCGAAAGACAGAGTATTTTTCGGACCGGTCATTGGAAAATACAGATATACGGATGGATCAAAAGTTGCATCCGATCCTGTTTTGATGTCAAATCTCATTGGAAAAACAGATTGGTCTTTGGAGGACCCTATATGAAAGTACCGCAATACATCACCGCAGAGGAAGTTCAGAGTGTCTGCAAGGAACTCAAGATCAGGGACTGGACAAAACTCAAGGAAGCCAAAGTCCTCCCAAGGGAGGCTAAAACAATTCTGGCTCTAATGAACAAATCGAAGATGAAAATAGATCTGGACGATTTCCGTTCAGGATTGGAGGTCGAACTCGAACACGGCTGCAAATTCAAGGATGCCAATGTCACTAATAATCATCCGATTCTTACCGGACTCATCGTCATGGCACATTTCAAAGAGTCGCTGGATTACTATAAGCTTCTCGAAGTCGCGGAATTGGAAGGGGATCTTGTAAAAGCTGTCAGTGCAGGCAATACGGCAAAAATCAGAAAATATTACAAGAATCTGGCAGCGGCAAGGATAGCCTTGAACCAGGCTGAATTGAAGCGAATCGGGAAAAGATAGGAAACTTCATCGACGCCCTGTTGTCGTTGGATTACTCCGGCATGTGAACATGCAAGGGGAGTGCGTCTCCCCTCCCCGGCCGCACTGCCATGGCGCGGTATCCTGCAGGATTCGGACCGTCGCCAAACAAAGAAACCCGGACCGGACCCGATTATCTGCGCCAGAACGCACGTGTGAAAATTACCAGTACCGTATAAAACTCCAACCGGCCGGCAAGCATGCACAGGCTCAACACCCACTTCGCCAGCAGCGGCAGGTTCCCGTAATAGTACGCCGGCCCTACCTGCTCGAGCCCTGGCCCTACATTGAACATGCAGGCAGCGACAGCCGAGATACTGGTAAACACATCGATGCCCGAAAGGGACAAAAGCAGATAGGATACAAAATTCGTAATGAAGGCCAGGTATACAAGGTTCAGAAGACTCTGAACAGTCTCTTCCGGAATTATCCGGGCTCCCATGCGAATGGTAAAAACGCCTCTCCGTTCCACCATGCGCTTGAATTCCCTGCCAATTACCTTCATCAGCAACAGGATCCGCGACGATTTCAATCCCCCTGTTGTGGACCCGGTGCAACCGCCGATAAACATCAGGGCCAGCAGGATCAACTGAGGGAAGGAACTCCAGATCCCATAGTTGTCGGTAACATAACCCGTCCCCGTCATGATGGAACAGACCTGGAATACGGAATTTCGCAGAGCGGTTGTAAGGGTAAACCCATCCCGCACTATCAAACTCAGCAGGATGATAAGGACGGCGACCACGGCGACCAGCAGGTAAAATCGGAGTTCGACGTCCGAAATAAATCTCCGGAACCGGCGCTCCACCCAGAGCCGGTAGTGCAGGGTAAAGTTAATGCCGGCAACCAGCATGAAAAATATTAGGACACATTCTACCGAAAGGCTGTCGAATGCCATGATGCCGGCGTTTCGGGTCGAAAACCCCCCCGTACTTACCGTCGTGAAGGAATGGCAGAGAGCATCGAACCGATCCATTCCGGCCCAGCGAAGAGCCAGGTATGCCGCCAGGGTGATGGCCAGATAAATCTTCCAGAGAGCCTGCGCAGTTTCGGAGATCCTGCGCATCAGTCTTTCGGACCTAGCCCCGGGGAAATCCGCCCGGTAAAGCGGCATCCCGCCTATCCCCACCAGGGGAAGAACGGCAATGCCGAGCAGAATAACTCCCATACCTCCAATCCAGCAGCACAGACAGCGCCATAATTGCAGGTTGCGGGGAAGAATTTCCACATTCGCAAGTACTGTGGCGCCCGTCGTCGTAAAACCGGACGCGGCCTCGAAAAACGCATCGGAAAAATCGGAGAAATAGGGCGAGAAGTAAAAAGGCAGGCTGCCGAAAAGACTGGCTGCTATCCAGACGGCAAAAACAAGAAGAATGCCTTGTCGCTGTAACAGGTCTCCCTTCCGGCGATCGGTTGGAATACAGAGCAACGCTCCGGTTATACCGGTACAGGCAATGGAATATATGAAGGATACGGGATCGTCATTCGTCGAAAGGCCGTAGAACAAAGGCACAAGCATGCACGCGGCAAGTGCAAGGAGGAACCGGCCAATGATATGCAACAACCTGGCTGTATGGATCACGGCCTGTCAGCTCCGCCGATCGGCCAGAAAAACGGATTCCAGTTTTGCTACGGTTCGTTCCAGCGCAAAGACAATAACTCTGTCTCCCGGCTGGATGATATCTTTGCCGCGCGGGACAATCACTTCCCCGTCCGGTCGACTGATCGCCCCTATAATGCATTCCTTCGGCAGCTTCAAGTCCATCAGATATTTGCCGACGACTTTAGAATTAGGTGCGGCAATGAGCTCGATCGATTCCGCTTCCTCTTCACGGAAGGAGGTGACGGAAATAACCCGCCCTTTGCGGACGAAACGTAAAATTCTGTCTACGGCCGTCAACCGCGGGCTGACCGTGGTGTTGATCCCCAATCTTTGCACCATGGGCAGGTAATTGAGACGGTTGATCAGGGCGACCACTTTTTTCGCTCCCAGCTTGCGGGCCAGCAGGGACGCCATGATGTTGTCCTCATCATGCCCCGTCAGAGCCATGAATGCCCCGACCCCTTCTATGTTTTCGTCGGTTAAGGTAGACTCTTCCGTGCCGTCCGCA
>DKBB01000361.1 GCA_002451015.1 Acidobacteria bacterium UBA6911 | reverse complement strand
TGAAGTAACCTATTATGATTTGACAATTACCTTTAATCAGAACGGCAAACAAAATAGTTATGATACCAAGGGCTGGGGCGGGTGTTGAAATTCCACCCCGTAAGATCAGTTGAGCGACGTTTCTTATAACGGAACTTCTGAGGAATTGTGAATCTTTTGGCAATATAACCTATCAGATAGAACTTATGAAATCACTTTTGTCCATACTTTTCTTTCTCTCGATCTCAGCGGCATTCGCTCAAAATATGCAGACTGAGTTAAACGGCTTTAAACTCGGACAGTATCGGGAGGTTCCTAAGAACGAACTAAAAACGATCATCAAGCAGGGCAAGTTTGAGGATGGTTTTGAGTATGAGGCTTATCCCGTTTTGGCCGATCAGTCAGTCTATATGATTTTTGAATATGCGGATTCCAATCTTGAAACCATTTGGTCTATCCAGTTAGCGGGGATGGAGCAGGGCTACGACTGCAAGTTCATGGGATTAAAGTTGGGAATGCCGTCGAAAGATGTAGAGCAAATTCTCGGGAAGCCTTCTTCCATTGAAGATGTCGGGGAATATGGCAAAAGATGGGAATATTCTACGGCAAATTATAGCGTAGAAATCACGCCAGAGGAAATCCTTGGTAGCGTCAAAATAATCGATAACTTCCCGCCTTTTGCTTCAACTGATATATCTAAGATCCCCTCTTTTGAAAAATATTCTGGAATCCTCAAGTCTAAGAACCGTTCAGTCATCTCGGAATTATTGGCGCCTAACATTGAAATCTATAAGGGTGATTCAACTATTTTCTTCCAGAGGTCAATGACCAATGAAATAAAGGATGACTCGTCGGGAATATTCAAAATAATGGATGAGGTGGCTGCGGAACTCACCAACGAAAAGCTTCCCAAGGTGGGATACGAAGAGAATGTTAGACTTCAGGAGGGAAGCGATCCCTTGCATGTGGCCAAGTTCACGTCAAGCGACCAACTCTCAGAAATCGTCTTCAAATTTATGTTTGGAAAGTATTTGATTTGGGAAATTAAATTGAAGTAGAGACGAGTAACTTCCTCGAACGGGACTTCTTGGGAGTTAGAAGAAATTCCACTTGTCAGATAAGCCGACTTACCAACTAAACGAGACTCACGCTGCTAATCTGTATCCGGGTTTGATGGCAAGAAACCTGGGGGATAATCAGAGTACCTATATGCGATCGATCATTAAAAGGATCATCAGGTACTCTTTATTGCCGGCTTCATCTTCATCGGTACTATATAGTACAGGAATAAACCATTCACGGAGTCTAGCCTGGACTATGCTCGAGTTCTCCTTCTTTAAGAGTATCGGTTCACCAATATCCAGATCCGTCGTGGGCAGTTTTTTACGGCCAGTCATAACTGAAAATATGGTATGAAAATCTGCCTCTACTAAATCATCATTCTGGGACCGAATCACAACTTCCACAGAGATTTCAGGCGAAGCCTCTGGCGGAGTAGTTTTTAGTGAGTATAAATTGTCCGATATTTTTTCAAAATATTCGATGGAGTCTCCCTGGCTGATCTTGGCTTTTTGACCTTCCAATGTCAAAAGCTTCGGACTGCCGAGATGTTGAAAAGGAGTGTTACTCGGGGGCTTAAGTTGACCATCCCACAGGAGCCTGCCATTGGTATCGGGTTCAACGGTGTGTTGCCCCAATTTCATTTTTGTAATGACTGTAAAATTATTAGGCATAGAAGCTTCGGGGCTTTTAGATATCGTAGCTGTAGAAGATACAATCTCTAATTTCTCGTCTTTATTTGATGTAAAGGACAGGACATGAGTTGTAATGAGATATTGGATTGGTGTGTCCTCTGGGATAGGATCAAGCGCAAAGCCTGATGAGGCCAGGATGATGCATAGCAGAATAGTGAAAGTGGCTGTGTTTTTCATAATTTCTCCTCAAAACGACAGAGATTTGTTAGAGACGTTCCGTGGTGTAACGATATCAATGTTGGATTTTTTTGTCTGAAAAAAGTTCTGCCTAGTTTTATTGTCTTCCCGGAGCAACAGGTTGCGCGAAGCTTCGGTAGGTTCCATGATATAGATAAGAATCTGTTCAGGTTCAGATTGTGGCGTCATATTTCGAGTCCACTGGCTGGNNATCCGAGCAGGGCAAAAATAATGCAAGCGACGGCGCTCATCCATAGTGGCACGGATTGCCCTAATGAACGTTTCCGGTTATAACCAGACTCTTCGATCAGTGCCCGGATCTTAAGGTCAAACTCAGCGGACGGCTCCACCAATGGTGCTTTTCGAAGTATTTTCTCAAACATTGTTATCTCCAATGAGGGACCGCATCTTTTCGATGGCCCGGCGGTAACGGGATGTCACCGTATTGATCGGTTTTTTGTGTAGGCGGGAGATTTCCGAGAAGGTCAGCCCGACAACGGCCTTCATTACAACAGTTTCCCGCTGCTCATCAGGGAGCTGTTCAAGGCACTGGTTGAGCATCCGGGTGTCAAGTGGATTGCATGAGTTACCGTTTTCTTCGATGAAAATTCCTTCTTGTGCGGTGTCTTTCCGCCTCATGTCGATTGCAGCGTTACGGACCGCTCGAAACACATAGGGGCGAAGATCCCGTGGAAGTCGTGTTCGTTTCAAAATACTGAACACAGCAGTTTGCACTGCATCTTCAGCCGCTGAAGCATCCCGGGTGAGAGAAAGAGCATAGGTAAACAATCCCTGTTTATTGGTCTCATAAAACTGTTTCAGCGTTTCGTGAAAAGAATGCTTCATATCCTCCCTCTACATATACCACGGCTGACGGCCAGCTTTTTGTGCACAGAGAATAATTTTATTGAGTTTCAGATCGGGATCAAGAAGTCTGCCGCCGTGCAGTCGGCAGAGATCAGATAAGTAGGATTACGGTCCTGAAATGTGCTTATGTCTCATAACGCGACTTCGGGACAATCACGCAAGAATAGTGCTAAGATAACCGTCATTATTACCACCTTTCAGAGAGGATATTAAAGCGATGTCTGTATTTATTGAGAGTGGGACCCAATCAGCCTTTCCGGGAGATAGAATGAATCAGTTGCTCGGAAAAACTAAATGTTGATTATGAAGTTTTACTACTTTTCCCCGTTACAATTGGGAAATGTTATCCTTTGAATATAACTTAGGGAGTAATTTCTTCATGAAACGGATTTGTTGCATTTCCTTGATGGCATTTGTTCTTTTGTCAAGCTTTGCTGTATTTGCGCAGCAGTTCTCCAAAGAGTGGTGGCCCCAGTTCAGAGGACCGAATTCTTCGGGAATTGGCGGAGGAAGGCCACCAGTTCATTTTGATCCTAATAAGAACGTTCAATGGAAAACAGCTATCAAATCCGGAATATCGTCTCCCATCGTCTGGGGCGATCGAATATTCATGACTGAGTTTGACAGGAAGAACAAGCAACTGGCCACTCTGTGCATTGACAGGTATTCCGGGAAAATCATATGGAGGCAAACCGTTAAGACAAAAGAGATTGAAAAGGTCCACGAAATAAGCAGTCCTGCAGGTTCCACTCCTACCACCGACGGAGAGCGTGTCTACGCTTATTTCGGTTCCTATGGGTTGGTGTGTTATGACATAGATGGAAACCTGAAGTGGGAAATAAAGATGCCCATACCGGAAAATCCCTATGGCGCGGTTTCCTCGCCAATTGTGGCCGGCGATTTTGTAGTGCTCAATCATCAAGGGAACGATTCCTACCTGCTTGCGGTCAATCGCCTCAACGGCCAGACGATTTGGAAGACAGACCGCTCCCTTTTCCGGTACGGATGGTCCACTCCTGTACATTGGCGTCACGACGGCATTGACGAAATTCTTGTGCTAGGTGGTGACTTCCAACCGAATCAGCGCCTGATGGCATACAACCTCTCGGATGGAACCGAGCGCTGGTGGATTGGAGGACTTCCACCGTGCGGGAAAAGCACACCAGTCGTCGGCGATGGTTTAATTTTTCTAGCTGTGCCGGACATCATCTTGGAACCAGCGTCGGAAAAAAAAGATCCTGAAGCAGCCGAGAGGTTCTATGCAAATAATTCAGCCCGTATCATGGCTGTTCGCCCGGGCATAAGGGGTGAATTAAACCGGGATAAAATTGTTTGGTCAGAAAAGAGGGGTGTGCCGGGTGTGCCCTCACCTTTGTACTACAATGGACACCTGTATACGTTCAAAAATGGTGGTATCGTTTTCTGTCGAACTGCAAAGACTGGAGAGCTTGTATACCGCGGCCGCATAGGAGCATTAGGCTACTATTATTCCTCACCGGTGGCTGCTGATAATAAGATCTATATTGCATCTGCCGAAGGCGTGGTGGTTGTACTCGATGCAGGAAAGCAACTCAAGATACTGTCTACCAACAACCTTGACAGCGCAATCCTGGCAACACCGGCGATAGTCGATGGGAATCTTTACGTGAGGACTGAAGATTATTTATATGCTTTTGAAAACTGACGTCAAACTGGACCGTGGTGTCCATATGGTGTCCGTCACTTAAACGAGCAGGAATCTTATAGTGTCTAACATTTGAAGTGAGAAACAAGGTTGTTTTCCCATAAGCTGAATGCACGTCCAAGTTGCAGATGGCTGCTGTGAATGTGTAACTTCCCATAACGGGACTTCTGGGTAGTTAAGCTGAAATGAACGCCATCAAGACGCCCGTTGCTACGATCCTATCCGTTTTATTGGGCACTGATTTGGGAGTGTATGAATCGAATAATTCTATATCACCGAATCCCGCAGCATTCATGTTCCTGACAAGTTCCTCTTTCGTCCAGCATTTCATGATAAAGTCGTAGAGGCTTATGTCATCCCGGTATTTGTGCTTTTCATGTACGCGCAGAAACCTGTTCGTCAGATCGAGTTTGCTCTTTGAAGTGAATTCCAAAATGTCGCCGTCAACATCGACCTCCTTATGAAATAACGGTTTCGCCTTTTTCGTCTTCACTGTTTTCTCCCAATCCCTGACGTCAAGGATCAGCGCGCCGCCGAGCCGCAGGATAGCGGTGAAGGAACGAAAGACCTGTATGCGATCACGTTCCTCCACAAGATCATTTAGAACGCCTCTGCACATAACCGCGTCATACTGTCGATCGACTTCAAGGCTCAATATGTCGCCGTCGACGAACGGTATTTCAAGTCCAGCAGCTGCCGCTTTCTTCCTGGCAAACATGAGAAGCTGCGATGAACGGTCAATACCGGTGACTCGAAAACCTCTTTGTGTTAGTTCTACGCAGTAACTCCCAGTGCCGCATCCGGCATCAAGAATTGCTGCATCGCGGCCAATCCCGAGTCCGGTAAGCACTTGTTCGATAAATGCGCATTCCTGCCTGTGATTACGTGAAATGATAAGGTCGTAAGCCCAGGCGTACTCTCCATAGAAGGGCCGACCCGCTACGTAGTCAATCGGCATCCCTATCCTCTCTCCAAGATTCTTATTGTTTTCTGCGTCGCGATACCAACATCAGAATACCGTCAGCTGGGTCTTAGTGCAATTTCCCATATCGCGACTTCGGGGGAACAAATGTAGAGATAGGTGTCAGAGCGTTGATCTCTGGGGTCTAAACGTCAATCTCCTATTGAGTGGTGTCCGTGTCCTTAATTGTTAATGCTTTCTTTCGGGATCTTCGATCGACCCTAAATGCATCCTTTGCACCATGGCATGCCTGGAATCGCTACGGAATCCCCAGGGCTATCTGGAGAAAGACTTGGGAGCCTGGTGAGGCTTTGCCAATAGACATGGTGACCACTGACATGTGGCCTCAAAACAAAAATATTCCTGCTTTTATGTGTCACAAGCCCGCAATCATCTTTTGCAGTCTCAAATCATAGCTACGCTACCTGTTTCATGACCTGTACGAGTTTGAGGATATGCCCCTTTCCCTGTTTGATCAAATCGTTGACAGTTTTTCTGTTGAAAGACAAAAACGCAGCTGATATCTTCGAGGAAATCTATATTTTACCAACCTTTTTCCCAACAGGGAGGCGTTATGAAAATCCATGTGGGTATTGTATTTGTAATCCTGCTTCTGATGTCTTCGTGTACACAGGTGGACCAGTCTGTTGCCACAAACAAGGCAACTGCTGATCGTATTAATAATGAAGCGTGGAACAGCGGCAATCTGGATGTGCTGGACGATGCTGTCGCTGCGGATTTTGTTCGCCACAATCCTCCCAGCGTGGATCCGCCGGAGGTCAGCGGCCTGGATGCTTTCAAGGAGTATATCACCAGCGTCCGCGCCGCCTATCCCGATTTTCATGTCGAGGTCCATTCCCGGGTGGCGGAGGGCGACCTCGGTGCCGCCAACTGGACAGTAACGGGTACAAACGCAGAGAGTGGTATTGTCATTAAGGTTCCGGGTATCTCGATTTCACGGTTTCAGGACGGCAAGCTTGCGGAGGAATGGGTGAGTTGGGATACAGAGAGTCTGTCCGATCAACTGGAGGCTGAGACGGAGACGGACCAGGGAGACACCGACGACGAGGATTAGAACGTCTCTATACGGCCTGTCCCGCTGCCTGCGGTCGGCGGGTCCGGTTCAGTTTATACGCGGCAGGTGAGCCCTCGCCGGATCGGGAAGCAAAGCTCTTCGCGGAAGCGATCAATGACCTGGATTTACACAGTGGAAATCGATGTCTGTAGGAAGAATAAACGTCCATTTTATAAATCTCGACCTCTATTGAATCCCGCCTGAGTATTCCGATAAGAAGCCTTATATTATTTTCGTTGAATTTCCGCTTCGGATTTTACTCCCTATTGTGCTGAAATTTGGACAACATTTCCCTCATTGAAATATCCTAACCAGCCATATTTCCTGATTCCCTCCTGACTGTGTTGTTTCGCCAAAGGGAGAGGACCTTGAAAGTCATCCGGGGGTGTGTGACGTCTATATATCTCCACTCTCCAATACACACCTACACTTGATTTTCAAGGTTCCAAGCAGACATATAGGAGGGTGAGGTATTAATCATCTGGATAAACGATCGCGGAAGCACTCTTTCATCCTTAGCAAGAGTTTTTGCTGATAGAACAGCCATTTCTTTGAAGTTATAATATTCGCCAGCATCAAATGCCTGGATCATGTAGCTAAGGATTTCCATTTCGCTAGCTTCAAACACTATTCTCAAAGTTGTGAGAGCTCCTTCTACCTCTTTGTAATTTTCTTCGGCAAATTCAAGGCCATACACAAACATGGCCTTTTCTACGCGACTTTTTACAGAAGTCCTTGTGTGGTTTCCGGCAAAGGTGGACGTCATCTGATCGAGAGGATGCATGGCAGTGAGAGGTCTCACAACCGGAGGATTCTTTTCTTGGACTTTTGATATTACATGAAGTGCTATCGGAAGAATTATTCCTGTAATAATACCAAAGACCGCGCCTGGAGATAAGATGCGCGAGCCGATTGGACGTTTAATACGATTGTACTGTTTGAACATCGTTGAAGCAAAACAATATCCACAATCACAAAATGCGACTCCAGGCGGATTTTCAAGTCCGCAGTCAGGGCATTTCATTTTATCTTCCTTAGCCGTCAATCGGTGTGAATAGATAAATCAGCTTCGTGATTCTGAGTAAGTAAAAACAAACGAAATGCTTACATCTATCACCACGTGCTTTTTTAAATGATACTACCAATGCTGTACCTAATATTAAGAAAATCCATTAATTATGAGGAACTGGTTGAAAGGGATTCCCTTAACGACATATTCCGAAATTCCCTTCCCCCCTCGCCCCCATTCGCATATAATAATCCCAAGTTCCACCAAGCTTTAACAAACAGGAAGCAGCACACAGTCAGCCGGAGGATCGCATGTCCGAGATCGGCCAAACGATTTCGCGCTACAGGATTGTGGAGAAAATCGGCCGGGGCGGTATGGGAGAAGTGTACCTCGCCGAGGATACGATCCTGGACGGCAAGGTGGCCCTGAAGTTCCTTCCAGACGCCTTTATCAGTGATCCTGATCGAATGGCCCGTTATGAGAGAGAGGACAAGCTCCTGGCATCCCTGAACCATACAAATATCGCCGGGATTTACGGGCTGGAACAGGCAGACGGAAATCGTTTCCTTGTTCTGGAGTATGGAGAGGGTGATACAAAATCGAACTTTTACGTAATCGATTACATCTAATACGATATTTACGTATATATTTTATTTAATGAAATATTTTTTCAAAATCTAAGGAGTGTAAAAATGATGAGATATACTAATGTCATACTATGTTCCTTGTACTTACTTCTTGTACTACTGGTGGGATGCTCTAGGGAAACATCTCCTTCTCAACCTCAACCTCAACCTCAATCTCAATCACAGGATATAACCGATTACGAATTTATAAGAATATGGACGATAGAAGAGGATATTAGGGGGTTGGCAACAGCAGATTTGAATGAGGATGGAAAGGATGAAATTATCACTTCATATTTCAATAAGATAGTCACCTACGACAGTTCGGGTAATGCACTTGATACAATTTATGTAACGGATAATAACACTTATATACGGGTGGCTGATTTAGACGGAGATAACCATCTCGATATCATTAGATTCAGGATCTGGGGTGATAACATTACCGCCTTAAATAATAACGGAGATTTTCTTTGGGAATTTCCGGCAGATACTGGAGTAGATGATGTAGCTGTTTGTGATATTGACGGGGACGACACTCTTGAGGTTATTGTTGGATTTAATGGTAGTACCGGGCTATATCTCCTTGAATATACCGGTGATATACGCTGGAAATATACGGATATTGGCAATGTCTGGTATGTTAGTGGAGGAGACCTCAATAACGATGGTTCAGTTGAAGTAATATCCACTGCAGCCGATGGAGATATTCATATTTTTAATGCAGAAGGAACTTTGCTTGAAGAAATCGATTCATCAATATATTATGCGTTTTTCGTGGATGTGGATGAGTTCATTGGTGATTCCCTTGGCCCTGAAATCATAACTTCCGGCAGTGAAGGAGATGATGAAATTATCAGTATTTATGACGGAAGCGGCAATTTTCTTTGGGAAGATAAAATTGGAGAAGGTGACGCATCTATTTATCAAGCTGCATGTCTGTCTCAGGAAGGCTTACTAGCTATAGGAACACGAGACGGGCAAATTTATATTTTTAACTCAGAAGGAGAGACTGTTTTTTATGAACAAGGATTAGGTCCATATGTTCTCGTCACCTGGATCAAGGATGAGAATGGTAATAATATCCTTGTAGCAGGCAATTCTGAAGGTTTAATTGCTTATCAATTACTTTAAGAGGCAAGTCTACCGGAGGAGTTTTCACGATCTGAGTGCAAAATTCCCGGGTGAATCCGATGTCGAGTGGATCCGAATACTCCCCATCACCGTCAATTGGAGGAATTCAGAGCTCAAATTGAAAAGGAGCTGAATCCTTAACTGCTGCTGCAGATATCCGCCGGGATCATTTCTGCCTGTATTCCTTTTCGATAATCCTGGCGGCGCCCATGGCAGACGAAAGTATCTCCATGCAAGCGTTATCGTCCGTGTAATAGCCGGAAGTCTTTGTCGTGGGATGACGGATCACAAGCACATCCGTGTCCGCCTGCGCGTCGTACTCGCACATCACGCGCTTGCTCTCCTTTACGTCGCGCTGGTATTTCTTCAAGCCGAATCCGCTCTTAGCGACAAGCACGCAATAGAAATATGCGTAGCTCGTGCCTTGGACAAGGTTGATGTTCACCGTGCTCTGAAGGCCGTAAAATCGGTCGGGCGGCAAGCCTTTGTATCGGATCTGGAATTTGACATCCACCGGTACGCTCGTATCGCCGTTCTCACGGGCCAGAAGGAGCATGGGAATGAATGTTTCCGATTCAATCTTGTTCCCCTCGAAATATTCGTGCAGTTTGAGAAGAAGTTTGACCTTTATTGCCAGGTTGCCCTGCTTGAGCGCCCAGCGCACACCGGTGAAATAGAAAGGGACGACGAGGACAAGGAAATCGACGAGCATGATCAGGGTGACATTCAAATTTCCTGCGAAAAAGCCGACCACAATGCACAGGAGAGCACCGAAGGCCATAAGCAGCAGAAATACCGCACACCCCAGAGCATTGGTAACATCCAACGAATCGCGGTCCCAGGCTTTGGACTTCCGACGCACGGTCTCAATTTCGCGAAGTTTGTCAATTAAGACTTCGGTCCATCTCTGGTCGTTCTTGAAATTCTTGAGACGAACCCTGCTGTCGTAGCCTTTAACCAAACCCAGCAGAACGGCGACTATCAGGAAAGGAAATCCCGTCCATACCATTACCGTGACGATCTGCAACAGCAACCCGGCGAGGAGGCACGCAAGAATCAGGTTCCTTCGCGTTCGATAGGCAAGCCCTTTCGCAAAATAGAATCGAATGCTGTCACGCTGTTCCGGAGACGGAAATCCCAGACTTTCAAAAAAGTCGCTCATTTATTCATTCCCTTCCATGGAAATCCCTGGCCTCGATTGTCTGTGTGCTATGCATCGGCTCCTGCGGCCGTTTCCAACTCTGCGGCAGGCAGGTGCGGCTCGATTTCCGCGTAGCCGTTTACTTTAAAATAGAGGGGGCAGGCACCATGGCAGAGGGCGAAATCTTTGCACGCGCGGCACCCATCATGGGCTTCGCGCTTTTCGCGTATCCACCGGGCGCGGCTGCCGAACCAGACCGCTTCGAATTTCTCCTTCAACAGGTTGCCTACACTTTCCGGCCAGCTCGAACACGGGAGCAATTCCCCCGAAGGGTTGACCGACAGCAATCCTTCGCACGCGCTGCAGCCTTTATTTCCGAGACCGAGCGGGATGGGATTAAACAGGCACATCGGCGTAGGTGAATACCACAGGAATCGCACGCCCTGCGCGCGCGCCGATTCTATAACGCGCGACAGAATCGGAGGGACTTCGGAGTACGCAATTCCGATTTCGGTCTCAAGCGCACGACCGGCGGGGATCACCATATTGAGGGAGATCCGGTCGATATCCAGTCCCTTGGCGAATCGCGCCATATTTTCGATGCGATCGAAGTTGAGCCCGCAAAGTGTTGCGTGCGGATGTACATAAATGCCTGCGTTGCGAAGAGAAACGAGGCCGTTTACGGAAGCCTCGAAAGAGCCCGGCACTCCGGTGATTGCATCATGCACGGTGGCGCAATCGGCCTCGATGCTGACCTGCGCCGATGCCAGTCCTGCCTCCTTCAGTTGCCGGGCGATCCCGGCATCAATTAATGTGCCGTTGGTGATCAGGTTGACGCGCATTCCCAGCGTGCCGTGAGCGTAGGATATCAGCTCGAAAATATCTTGTGACAGCATCGGCTCGCCGCCGCTGAAGGATACACTGGGCACCTCCGCCTCGTTGCGGATGACATCCAGGATTTTTCGAAAATCTGTTTCGGATCCGGGAACCGTGGCGCGCGTCGCCGGGAGCCCACCGGGCTTCCCGCACGAGCCGTTCGCGGACACACACACACAGCCTGCATAACAAAACCGGCACTTCACGGTGCACGCGTAGGTCAGCGCAACTTCAGAAAGGATCGGCCGCTCGATATATCCGAGCGTGAACGGCACACAGCTCAATGCCGGGGATCGATGATGTTCGCATAGATTCCCCCCCAGCATGGCCGCGAAATCGCTGAAGAAAACAAACAGCTCTTCGGCCATTCGCGGACTCCGATGCCCTTCCTTCAGGACATCCGCGATCCGGCCTCCCTTGGTCAAAAAGAGCAGAATCTGGCAGCCGCTCCGGTTGAGCTTAAACGCATGGTTCGGCATCCGGATCAAGACGTTGTCCGTTTCGCGAACGTAGACATAAGGCCGGATCCGGTCGATGAAACCATCTACCCAGGACAGGTCGGGAACCGGCTGTTTCATCAGTGCCCTCCTCCGCTGACGCAGGCCGAATGGCATGCAGAGTGGCAGGCCGAATGGCATGCGGAATGGCATGCCTGGTGGCAGGCGTCATGGCACGCGGAATGGCACGCCGCATGACATGCATCATGGCATGCATTCCCACTATTCTCTACCGGAGCCATGAACTGGCGATAGCTGATATTGTCCGGATTGACCGGCATTGACGCTTCGTACTCGTAGGAATATTGATTCCGATCGTAAAAGGTTTGGTACCCGTAGTGGAAATGGTACCAGTACCACCAGCCGCTTACCGGATCGTCGGCAAAGCGGCGGCTTCCCACGCCCTTTTGATCCGCTGTTGCAGGCTCATCCATATATGCACGACCGATCTGGTCGAAATAATACTTTTTTGTGGCGTCTACATCGCAGTCCCATGCCTTCTGCTGAACGTTTTTTACGATGGCATCGAGAAGATCCTCGAGTTCGGATTCGCTGAATCGTCCGTCGTCCTGTGCTGCATCGGTCAGCATCCTCTCGTATATTCCGGGAGGCTGCCCGGGAACCGGTGCGTTGGGTGAGGCTTGAACCACCAGCGGATCGCGCGATTGAACGAGTATCCATTGCCCCTTTACAAGTTGCGAAAGCATTGTGGACAGAATGCGCTTGTAGGGTACGCCGATGAAAATCGCGGCTTCGACCGGATCCAGGTCTTCGCAGACCTTGCCCGGCACCCGGAAGCTTGCCAGTTCGATTTTCGGCGCCTCCCAATCATCGCGAACCCACCAGACGTCATCGAGGCCCGCCTGCGCACGCAGCATGGACTTGTGTTTGCGGGAGACAATAATAATGCCCACACCAAAGAGTATTACCAGCCCGAATACCAGTGCCACCCGCGACCCGGCACCCGGCTTTTCCGTGATCTGCGGTAGAATGGAGGGGCGCCTGGAGGCGGCAGGAGCCTGCCGGCTGACGGCTCCGATCGGTTCCTCGACCTGCCATGTGGATGAAACGCCGGGTAAGACTTTTGCATCGATATATTGCTGAATCCGGAAACGATAATGCGATCCGGGATTTTCCTTGTGCAGAAGGACCGCCATCCAGCGCTTGCCTTCGACTTCCTCTACGCGGTAGTCGATCTTGTACTGCTCGTTCATCCATTTTTCAGTTCGGAACGTCAACTGCTCGAATTTTTCCAGTACACTCTCCCGGTCGGTAGCGGAGCCTGTGTATTCCCAGGGATATACAACCTTCACCGTGTAGTGCTCCATCGGCTCGTCCCATTCGGAAGGCGCCCAGTTGAACACGATGAGATCGTTTCCTTCGGAGGAGCGTGTGTGCGCCAGGTATCCGGCGTCCCTCATGTTGGTCCCAAAACGGAATGTATAGGTAACCTCTCCCGAACGGACTCCCCTGCCATTCGCCAGAACAATGTCGTACTTGTCGCCGAGGTTCTTGATATCAAGCTTGTAGGTCCTGCCGCCGGAATCAATTCCGAACGCGGTCTCAGTATCAAAATAGGCCGTGAGATTGCCCAGGCCCCCGAAATAGAATCCGTGGAATTCGCCTGACAGCACCCTGTAGCGCACCGTATTTTTCACACTGGCCTGTCCATTCGGATACAAAATTACATCCGTCTCCACGAACTGCAGGCGGCCGGTACCGGCAAGCGCAGTTGATGCCAGCACACAGATTGTCAGGACCAGCATCCACACTCGCTTGTTCATGCATCTCTCCTTGCCTAAATCCTGGAATTTTAGGCATCCTACCTTACTGCGTCGCTGCGGGCAACCCGGTTGCTGCGGATAGGAAAAATTAACAGCGTTTTTTTCCAAGCGCTCATCCTATCCGGACGTGCTCGGCTTTTCTCCCCCTCTGAGAAAAGGCGTTTTGTCAACTTACTGTGATATTCGGATGCGATTCGTTCACGATTTTACTACAGGATGGAATCTGGAAACAGCTACGCTGCGCTCGCAATCCTTTTGGCGATTGTTCTATATGCCTTCCGCACCTCTCTCGGCGGCCGACCGCTCATCGCCGCTCGCCAGCTGGACTACTGATTTGTCGTAAAGGGGAAGATCGCACAATCACCGCGACAGAAAATCGCGGTATTGCAATGCTTTGGCAAAAGCTCCTGTTTGTAAGGAACGAGAAACGCGTTTCTGAGAAGGAACGAATCTCCGTGTCCCGAGTAACGCGTTCACCGGACAAGTAGATTCCTAGTTACTTTCATTCCACTGCACCTCATAGATGAGTGCTTCCGGAAGCCTTCCCCTTGGTTTCGGAACAAATAATACGTCCCGATATAGGGATCCTGCCGTTCGAGGCCAAGGGAAGTTTTCCGACGGGTCAGGAGATATATTCCGTGAGGCGGTCTCGATACCCCTCACCGGGTTTCCGGGCTCTCTCCGGCCCAGGCGGATAGTCCTGCTGCCTCCAGCCCCAGTCTTCAGAGGTATACCCTTTATGGACCCCCCGCCCATGCCAGGACCCTTTATAGACTTACAGGTATCCGACAAAGGGAAAGGTAAAGTGGTGGCACCAGTCAGCAACTCTGTGACGCTGTGTACGCTGGTGACACTTCCTTAGGGACCTTGGAGGTCGGCCATGTTCCCATCGGCACTCACAGAACCACCTTCCCACTTCCCTGCCGCAGCCTGAAGGTCCACAGGTTACCGTCACTGTCGTCACACCGTCACCGCCTGCCACTCTCACATCCAGGAACTCACATCCACTATCTCGGCCCCTTCACCGGATATATCTCCTGGCGTCCCGGAGGTACTTTCCTTGCTCTCTGAGAACAGGGTGCGTATATTGGCCGGTATTGCAGTGTCTGACTCAAGAGAAGCCAATGGAGAAGCCTCAGCGGTATCCTGGATGAGGACTGCCAGAGTTCTTCCAGCAAGTGCAGCGGTGACGGCTTCCTAATCCATTATCTGTGTGGAAAGAGTCATCAATCCCCGAGTTGCGGCGTTAAATGGCTTGCCGTGGTAGTTATGAAATCCTTCCCATATCGAAACTGTCGATACACCTTCTCCTCGAGCAGCCATATATTCAAAATACGCCATTTCATTGGGAGAAAGGAGACGCCCATGGCTCAGGACCAAGGTTGCAAGCGTGAAATCCGTTTTGGCTGCCTGCGGTGTCGGCCCGTCTGCCGCGATGATATCCTCTATCGTTACATACTCCGAAGAAATATCCAGAAGCCTGCAGCCATAGCCACAGGATGGGACAGAATACGGATTGTACATCCAATTTTGGGCCGCATACTGATCTGAGAATTGAAGAATTGGTTCCACTTGGCCTGCCTGAAGACCGCCCATCTTGTAAAGCTCAAGATTATTATATTCTTTAACGGCTTCATGGCTTATGAGTTTCGTAGTTCCAGGAATGTCGCTGATTTCTATACGGTATGGGAATTGTAAGTTTCCGCCCCACCCCATTATTGCGTTAGCTGCATTTCCCAAACCCCAGCCGGTAATAAGCGGGTGATTGGAGTATGGCAACCCCAACTCATAACCGATGAAGCGAAGAATTTGGCTGGAGGCGAGATCCGTTTTATTGGCTCTTGGAAGATAAAAAACATCTCCCGCTTTCATCGGTACGACAAATGCGTCGACCTGTCCTACCAGAGCGTAGAAATCGTATTGTCCTATTATTGTCTCGGCCTTGGAATGTATCTCATCCCAAACGACTTGGAGCGTAACGAAGGATCCTCCCGTCAGGAGCGTATCATGGCGTACGTTAAGCACATGATCTGTTGTCTGCATATCAGAGGATAGAAGGGTACTGTCGGCATCCGGCATTACGTCAGAGCGTACAGGTAACAGGAGATTGTATCTTGTCGTACGCGTCGAGCCGTTATATATGTCGCAATAGCCGATAAAGCTCTGCGGCTCTCCCTTGACGTAATTCATGAATAAATCCGGATTGTCGAATTCCCCCGTCCACCTGTAGTCCCCAACTTGCGTGAGCGGAATTCTGATTCCGACTAAACACGTTTGAGGAGCACAATTTTTAGGAGTCAGAAATACTTCGGCGGAATCAACATGAGCCAGGAATGTGAAGGTAAGCGTAACAGGTCCGGAGTAGGCAGGATCCAATATTCTTTCCGGCCATATTTCAAGATATGTGGCTTGGGGAGTTGTGGGATCGACGACGTACACTCTCCTTGAAGTGTTGGTCGTATTGCCGCCTGTGTCGGTCACGGAATAGGCGACTATGTAAATGCCGGGATCGTTTGTGTCTATCGGCAATCCTGAAGTTACGACATTTTTAGTAATATCGCCGTCAATATCATCATGCGCGGTGACTCCAGCATCGGTATAGTCTTCACCCACGTATACTTCAACTGTATATGCTCCTATCAAGCTGATCACGGGAGGCCGGTCTATCACAAACACTTCCCTGGTGTCGGTAGCTTGATTGCCAGCCTCATCTGAAACGGAGTATTTAATATCGTAGGTGCCGAGTACATCGGTTTTGATCGGGAGACCCGTAGTAATGATTTTGTTAGTGATGTTTCCGTCGACATCATCCACTGCGGCAGCCCCCATGTCGGCGTAGACCGTCCCTATGCTTATTTCCTCCGGATTATTTCCGATTATGCTGAGTACCGGCGGTGTTGTGTCGTTCAAGGGCGCCCCGATATTTCCAGCTTCTCTATTATTCCCAACTGCACCACAATTGGCTGTAAGCAAAGCAATCACTGCAAGAATTGCTGTGAAGACGGCATTTTTCTTCATTTGCACTTCTCCATCAACTCGCTGAAAGGCTCATTTGCGGTTTAATTTGAGAGATTCGTTTATATAAGCTACATTCTATTGTGTTTATAAACAAGTGGCGGATCCACTCCATTTATATCCGTTTACACCCCCTAGCCGGCCCATCCTGAAACTAATTGGACCTTCAGATTATCAGAATCGGAAAATGAAATGAGCCGCTCTTATTATCAATTTTACAATACGTGAGATTACTCTTATTTTAGATGAGTTCTTTCAAATAGTTTCTCAAATTATTTTAGCCGGGATTTGTCGATAAAAGAAATGGTATTCCACCTGCTAATTTCCTTCTATTTTGGCTCCAGTTTGCTGGAGTTAGATACGGTGAGTTTCTCGCGAACGCAGTTTTGGGCATCCGGCTTCGCCTTCAGCTACGCCGGACATGCAGCAGGGGCATTTTGAGGGGATTTTGGGCGTGTGCTGAACGTGGTGATATCCTTGTAAGTGCTTGACAGACAAGGCCTTATAGGTGGTACCCGGGAGGCGGAATTGAACCGTCGACACAAGGATTTTCA
>DKBB01000153.1 GCA_002451015.1 Acidobacteria bacterium UBA6911 | reverse complement strand
GAGCTGCACAGACATCCCAAACAGTGCATCCACTGATATCCCCCAATAAGTGAGGCATTAATTGGGAAGCCTCGTCCTGATAGGCAAGTGGAGCACGTCCGCCCCTTTTCTTTTCATCCGGCTCGGATTCCCGTATGAACGTTCCCGGTACTAGATCCGACGGCCGGACCTTGAATGGAAAGTTTTCGGCATCATAATTCCGTCCAAGACGGAGGGTAGTGCGAGGCGGAACGTTCAGCGAAACCGCATACTCCTCGGCGACATTCGGACCATAACGACGTACCCACCTTTTCCAGAGCCATCTCGGCAGCGATACCTGGATCCATTGCGGTGCATCCTGGATCTGCCGGGATTCTTCCCATGGGCGGCTACGGCTTAAAAATCGTAGAATGCCGTTCAGGTAGCGATCGATCCCACGCTTTAAGTATTTTTTTGCCAGTTCCACCGCATCGTTTACCAGCGCATGATCCGGAATTCGATCCATGTGCCACATCTGGTAAAGCCCCATTCGAAGCAGGATTCGTGCTTCCATTTCAACATCCGACCAGGATCTGGAACTGACCCCGGCAAGCAGAAAGTCCAGCCGGGATTGCCATCGCAGAGTGCCGTAAACGATCTCAGTAATCAATTGACGATCCCGGACGGCTACCGTTTCCATGATCTCTGAGTGCAGGGCATCGTCGCTGAAAATCCGGTCGCGTTCAATTTGCAGCAGAAGGTTATAGCTAATCAATCTCGCCGGTGAAATCACAATGCTGAGTGTCCGATCAAATTAATAACAAAGGCTCGGGAAGGCATGGTTCGGATCCCCACGTGCCTTCTTCGAAGACGTTGTGCTATGATTTCGATATTCATAATGCGGATAAATACCCGGCCTTCTGATTGAACGTTAATTTGATTTGCTTCCCCATAACGAATAAAGCTGCATTCGTTTCCCCGCAAAACCCTTAGAGATTACTGCCGGTCGTGAAAAAGGGGATCGTTGGGAATCAAATGAACTCCACTGGCAAATTCACGTCCATTGATCCTTTTTCTGGAAGGTTTTTGAATTTCACTTATCTCGAGTACGCTGCCCTCCGCACAAAGAATGCGCAAACCGTTGTTCGAAATTCCCAGAAACGTCCCGGCAGTTCCCTGGTGAACGGAATCCTTTGATTCCGGCATACTGCTCCATATCCGTATTCGCTCGTTGCGGAAAAACGTATAGGCGCCCGGCCATGGATTCATAGCCCGGATATGATTATGAATCCTTTGCGCATTTTCATTCCATATAATCCGGGCATCGTTTTTGGATATAGTGGGCGCCCAGGACACCATGCTTTCATCCTGCGGCTCCGGCCGGACAGAACCGTCCAGTAATTTTTCCATTGTTTCAATCAACAATCCGGCACCGATTGACGAAAGCTCGTATTCCATGTCCCCTCTGGACGCATTTATTGATATAGGAACCTTCTTCTGCATCAGAATCGGACCAGCATCGAGTTCCTCCTGCATGATCATAACTGTTACTCCCGTGACGGAGTCTCCGTTCAGTATTGCGTGGGCAATGGGAGCGGCACCTCGATATTTCGGAAGCAAAGAAAAATGAACATTCAGAGGAGCCCGGAGTGCCGCCCTTAAAAACCACGCGGGGAGGATCTGGCCGTAAGCAACAACAACAAGGAAATCAGGCTGCAGATCCTCTATTAACTTCCTGTTGTCTTGCTGCCGAATTTTCTGAGGCTGAAAAACCGGTATCCCTTTCTTCTCAGCAAAAACTTTAACGGGAGACGGTTTGAATTTATGACCGCGTCCGGAAGGACGATCCGGCTGTGTAAAAACAGCCACTACTTCGCAGGAGTGATCGAGCAGGTTTTGAAGAGGCGGGATGGCTATTTCCGGAGTGCCCAGAAAAACGACACGCATTTTCTACCATTCCCCGGCTTTGGCCAGTTTTTTGATTTTATTCCGAATCAGGCCCCGTTTCAAAGCGCTGAGGTGATCGATAAAAAGAACCCCGTTTAGATGATCAATTTCATGGCTGAAGCACCGTGCAAGAATCCCCTCGGCTTCGATCGTAACCTCCTCTCCCTTGAGATCCTGCCCTTTAACGACCATCTTCATGGGGCGTTCCACATTCTCACTAAAGTCCGGAATACTCAGGCATCCTTCTTCGCACGACTGCTTGCCTTCGGAAGAGACGATCTCGGGATTGCATAATACGATGATTTTTTCTTTGTTCTCACCTATGGAGGGATCGATCGTGACCAGCCTTATATTGACTCCAATCTGAGGGGCGGCCAAACCCACACCGGAAGCTCCATACATTGTCTCCACCATGTTCTTTACAATGTCTTCGAGTTCGCCATTGAAGTTATGGATGGGTTCGCTGACCTTCCTTAATTCGGGCGCTCCCAGTTTCAAAATCGGAACAATCATAACTACTTAATTTTAATAACGATAGTAAGGCTTGTAAAGGGTCAAAATTCCAATGGATCCCATGTTCGCCTTTACCGTTTAGAGGCCGCCTCGTCGGATTCCTCCCCGGTAAAAAAAGCATGACTTTCGTTGCCAATCCTGGTCCGGCTGATACGGTCCTTTGTGTTCCCAAGGACTCTGATTGTTAGGCTGTGCAATCAATCCCGTATGGATACTCTCCAATATCAGAAATCCTCGATAAGACGCGTATAGTTACCGTAGTTGCCTTCGATTTCCCGAATCGAGTCCCCCCCGAATTTTTCCAGAAAAGCATCGGCCAGCACGTATCCGAGCATGGATTCCGCGACAACTCCCGCTGCAGGTACTACGCAGGTATCGCTCCTTTCAAAAGCGGCATCAGCCTCCTGCTTGGTATCTATATTTATGGATTTTAGTGGTTTACGCAGAGTGGGAATCGGCTTCAGGTGAATCCTTACCCGGATGTCTTCTCCGTTACTGATTCCACCTTCGACGCCTCCGGCTCTGTTCGTTTTGTGATAAAAGCGACTCCTGCGGGTATCGTAAAAAATCTCGTCATGGACTGAAGACCCGGAACGCCTTGCACCGGCAAAAGCGGCACCTATTTCCACTCCCTTTGCCGATGGTATGCTCATCATAGCCTGTGCGATGCGCCCGTCCAGTCTGCGATCCCATTGGACATGCGAACCCAGTCCCGGAGGGACGGAAATGGCTACAGCTTCAAGAATCCCGCCCAAAGTATCTCCCGACTCTTTAGCTGCTCCGATTGCCGCCATCATTCGCGTTGCGGCATCTTGGTCAGCGCATCGGACGGGGGATTCAGGATCGATTTTCAATATTTCCGCGCCCCTCAAGTCCTGGAATTCGTCCGCAACCTGCTCGTTTCCTACAGCGAGGACATGGCTTCCTATTCGTATGTTGAAATGTCCAAGCAGGAGGCGGCAAAAAGCGCCTGTAGCAACCCGCGAAGCAGTTTCACGGGCGCTGGCACGCTCCAGTATGTTCCGGACGTCATCCGTCTGGTATTTTAAAATGCCGGCCAAATCCGCATGGCCGGGACGGGGCCGGATAACGGACGCGATGTCCGCACCTTCGTCAACCGGTTCGACACTCATCGGAAGCTGCCAGCGCACCCAATCCCTGTTTTCGATCAGGAAGGAAATAGGGCTTCCGAGAGTCTTCCCGTGCCGTATTCCGGACAATATGTTAATCCGGTCCTGCTCGATTTTCATGCGCTCTCCACGGCCGAAACCGACTTGCCGTCGATACAGCTGGAAATTGATGAAGTCCTTATCGACGGCCAGCCCTCCAGGCAACCCTTCCAGTATTCCGGCAAGCGATTTCCCGTGAGATTCGCCCGCTGTCATAAAGCGGAGCATAGCATTCCCTTTCACTTAGAAGACCGCATGGAACCATGCGGATGTTTCCGGGTGGATCGATAACTAACAATGGAATAATGAACCATAGATTCTTCCCCTTTGCAAACGGCAAGTTTGCCGTGCAGGTCGAACGTTTACTGTCGAAGATTTAAAGTGTTTGACAGTCAAGCTTCATTCTTTAATTTCCAATCCCCTTTCATAATGGGTATTTACAAATTTTCCTCCAGCCACACATCATTCCAGTCCGCAGCATTTGATTTGCTTTATTTACCCTTGACTTACCAAAGTTCCGACCCATAAACTTGCCGTGGTAAATCAATTGATATGAACAACATCCTGAAGAGCTCACTAGAGGCCCCTTTTCGCCTTATAGCCAAGGCAATTTGGGAAATCCAATCCTTTACCCTGCTGTCCCTCCGTGCGGTTGCCAATCTTTTCACACGGCCAATTTACTGGAGAGAAATCATCCTGCAAATGGACCGCGTGGGAATCGGATCCCTCCCTATTGTCATTTTAACCGGTTTTTTTACCGGGGCGGTGCTCGCGATTCAATCAGAAGGAGTGCTCCGTACTTACGGAGCCGTCAGTATGACGGGCCAACTTGTGTCGCTGACCCTCATAAGGGAATTGGGCCCGGTATTATCGGCTTTGATGCTGGCCGGAAGGATGGGATCGGGAATCGCGTCAGAACTCGGATCCATGGTCGTTTCAGAACAGATCAGCGCCATGAGGGCCTTGGGTACGGATCCGACAAGGCGATTGGTGACTCCGCGAATGATTGCCACGGTGATTATGCTGCCTATTCTCACTATTGTCTGTGATGCCGTAGGCATGTGCGGAGGATGGATTATCGCAGCATACAAACTACTCATCAGCTCCAATCAATACTGGACGGACGCGATGAACGCAATGCAACTTTCAGACCTGGTAGGAACCCTGGTCAAACCCGTTGTGTTCGGCTTCACAATTTCCATGGTAGGATGTTACGTAGGTTTGCGGACACAGGGTGGGACAGAAGGGGTCGGAAAGGCGACAACTCTGGCTGTTGTCAGCGGCTCCATTTTGGTCATTGCCGCCGACTTCTTCTTAAATAATCTGCTCATTTATTTAGCGCCCTTTATAAATTCATGATCGAATTTCAGGACGTCACAAAATCTTTTGACGATGAAGTAGTTCTCAAGAATATCAGTTTCAAAGTACAGCGCGGGGAAACTCTGATTATTCTGGGAGAAAGCGGTTCTGGAAAATCAACCGTGTTAAAACTTATCCTTGGTCTCATAAAACCGGATTCAGGGAAAATAATAATCGATGGCAGCGACATAACCGACATGTCCGAGAGAGAACTTGTATCCATACGCAGAAATATAGGGATGGTATTCCAGGAAGGCGCCCTCTTCGATTCCCTTCCCGTCAGGGACAATGTCGGTTACAGACTCAACGAAGAAGGAACTCTTGAAGAAATGGAAATCGATCGGGATGTGGAAAAGCATCTGGGTTTTGTAGGTCTGGAGGAAGCTATCGATAAAATGCCGGTCGAACTCTCTGGGGGAATGAAACGCAGAGTCGGAATCGCGCGGGCTCTTGTCGGCAGTCCCGAAGTCATTCTATATGATGAGCCGACCGCAGGTCTGGATCCGATTACCAAACGGACCATCGTGGAATTGATGATCAAGCTGCGCGATATGGAAGGCGTAACCAGCATCTTCGTTACCCACGATCTGCATGCCGCTTCCATTATTGCAACCGAATACGCTGCTTCCGCTGAAGACGGCAACATAGCCTATAAATCCGAGGGTGGCGCCAAGATCCTGTCTTCGATCAATTTTATTATGCTTATGGATGGTAAAATCTGTTTTTATGGAGGTTATCGGGAATTAAATGCATCGGAAGAGCCCTATGTGAAATCGTTCGTAAATTAAACTTTGATATTCGGAAGAAGGTCCGGCTGAAAAGCTTGCCCTTCGTTGGTATATTATGAATACTGGCAGCCGATGAAATCCATGTAGCCAAAAGGAACCGTATGCCGAAGAAAAAACAGGTAAAACTGGCCCAGATGAAGCTTGGGATATTCGTCGTAATTGCATTTATCTTGCTTTCAATATTGATTTTGCAGCAGAGCTGGGGAATCAACTGGTTTTCCGACTCGGCCAAGATTGTCACATACCTGACGGACGTAGGCGGTTTGAAGCCGGGATCGCCGGTATGGCTGGCCGGTATGGAAATAGGCAAAGTCCGCAAGATTCAACTCATCTCCCCTGAATCCTATCCTGAAAACACCCAAATCCTTGCCCAGATCGAGGAAATTAAAAATAAAATTCAGAACCTGGACACTCAAACCGCCTCCGGTTTAAAGCTTTCAAGAAATCTCCAGGATGATATCCGGAATCTTCAAGAGAACCTGAGGCTTGTGGAAGTCCAGATGGACATCCGTAAGGAATATCTGAATCGAATTGGTCCCGATTCTGATGTCAGTATCGCGTCCCGTGGGCTGATAGGAGATTCTTTTATTGATATTACTCCAGGAATCTCAGACGAACTGCCGCCTCTGAAGGGAGAATTTTATTTCATTGAAAGCATCCAACAGCCGGGATTCCGGGAAATCATGACGGGCGCAAATGATGTCATCGCGAATTTCGGCGTGCTGTCCGAACGGGTACAGGAAATAGCAACCAAAATTATTCCCGAAAATATCGGGACCGATATCACCGACATCGTCAATGCGCTGGAAGAGACAATCACCGCAGCGGAAAAAGCTTTCTCTCAGGCAACGGTTCTTATCAATGAACTGCATTCCGGCCAGGGCACTTTCGGAAAAATGGTCAGCGATCCGGAAGTGTATACCCGATTGACCAAAGCACTGGAACAGTTCAACGTCATTGCCGAAAATATACAGAACGGTTCCGGTACAATTTCGAAGCTTATCAACGATCCGGCGCTTTATGACTCCGCACGCTCGGCCGTGGATAAAACCGATACAATCGTTGACAGGATGAAAAAGGGCGAAGGAACCCTTGGAAAGCTATCGACGGACGATGCTCTTTATGAGAGAAGCAAAAAAGCCCTTGAAAGCTTCGCCTCTTTAGTCGAACAGATCGAACAGGGTCAGGGCACGTTGGGGAAACTGTTGAAAGACCCGGGGCTGTATAACAACCTCGAACAGTCTTCTTCGGAGATCAGCAAGCTTCTCTATGACCTGCGGAAGGATCCTAAAAAGTACATGACCATCCGCGTTCGATTGTTTTGATCTTGACAAGAATTTTGAATCTGTCTAGCCTTACGCCATGCTAAGCGATGCCATTGGACGCGGGGGAAAATTTATACTGAATAAAATAGTCAGGCTCCTGACTCTTTTAAAAATCAATCCCAATATAATCACCTTCATAGGCGTCCTCATCAGTCTTTGGGCCGCATTCGAGTTCGGTTACGGAAGTTTGCTTAAAGGCGGGCTAATTATTATTCTCGCCGGACTTTTCGATATGCTTGACGGAGAAGTGGCTCGTGTCAGTCGGACAGAAACACGGTTCGGCGCTTTTTACGACTCCGTGATCGACCGCTACTCGGACGTTATAATCCTGCAGGGACTTCTGGTTTATTACGCGCGGCATCAAATGCTGGGCTATGTCGTTCTCACGGGTGTGGTGATAATGGGTGCGGTACTGACCAGTTACACCAGAGCCAGAGCGGAATCCCTGATTCCGACCTGTAAGGTCGGTTTTATGGAGCGCCCCGAACGGATCGTACTGCTGATAATCGGTGGACTGGCAAACCGGATGGAAGCGGTCCTATGGATTCTGGCAATCCTGGGCAACTGGACCGTAATCAGCCGGATTTACTACACCTGGAAAGAGCTGCCGAAACCGAAGCAGACGCACAACCTAACCTAACCCGCATTTCTCAGAGGGTTTCAATAACTTTTTTTCACAATCGCGTTGGGAATGCTTCGCCGGTGTCGGAGGGCAGCCATATGTTCGATATTGGGCAGCCTGGCAAGACCTTACCCTCGATTCGTGCCGGTTAGTTTATCCTCAAAATATCGACATCCCCGGGCAGCTTCTGCTCGAATTTCGAATCGTCGATTTTTATATTCAATTTTTCGTTGGAAAAATTTACCAGGACATAGTCTTCGAACGGCTCTTCCATTTTCATCTGTTTTGAAACCCCGGTCGCGTCATCGATCCAGACGGTAATGGACGCAAAGATGGAAGCGACCTTTGGATCTTTCGGTTTCAATTCAAGGATGGAGCACGCTGCGCCGTTCACGGTTTCGCTTCCCCGATAGGAGATATTGAAAGTCTCCTGCAGATGGGCCGGAGACTGCCCGATTCCAAGGGCCACATATTCCGCCTTGTCCTTGTGCTTCCCAAGCCTGTAGCTGCTGGCGGATTTGGTTTTCGGCTGGTAAATCAAAGCCTCGTCGTCTTTGATCGTGGTAATTTTTTCTGCGGGATCGGCAATCTCCTCACGAATGAGCGCCGATCCGTCGCGAGCGCGTTTGTAGTAGAATCTGCCGCGCTCGGGCGTATCGAATTCTTCCAGGATCGCGGTATATGTTTTCTTGGTAATATCCGCGGTGAAGCTCTCGAATTTTCCGCTGGATTCCTCCATATGACGCAGAACCGATTCCAGTTTTCCTCCCGGGTCCTCCTCCTCACCCGAAAGGATAAAAGCAGGAATCAACAGCGACACGACAACGGCAGTCACCCCCAGGAAAAAGGATCGCATCGGCAACCGGCTATTTGGCCTCATAATCCGAATCCTCCGGATCCTTGACCGTTTCGCCCGGCTGGGAAATTTGTGATGGCTGATTCAGAGATTGCGATGAAGCATACTGTCGCTTATGGAAGCAGCTGGGAGGGACAAAAAAAATAAATGCCAGAATGAGGATGCAGATAATGTCGTATGGAAGCGTGCCTCTTTCATACGTCCAGATGAATATCCTTTGTGTGAATGGCCTGGATTTAGTCATGAATACTTATTGAGGTTCTTAATTCCGATTCAAATTCAGATTTGAAGCTAGGCTTGTGGATCTGTCCGTCCTTCATTTCTATCACACGACTTGCAGTAGAAGCCGCTTCTGAATCGTGGGTGATCATTACAATGGTCTGTTTCAATCTTTCATTGAGAGTCCTGAGCTTCAGAAGTACCGTGTGCGCGTTTTTGGAATCCAGGCTTCCGGTCGGTTCATCGGCGAGAATGATCGAGGGCTGATTGATCAAGGCGCGCGCTATGGCCACCCGCTGCTGTTCTCCGCCGGAAAGTTCCGCGGGCCGGTTGTTGATTTTCCCCGTAAGCCCGAGCATTTCAATGATCTCGCCTATCCCGTTTCTGCCGAGGGAACCGTTCCCGTGGATTTTCTTTGCCAGTTCAATATTCCCTTTGGCTGTCAGTGTCGGCAAAAGGTTGAAGCGCTGAAACACATATCCTATTTTTTCCCGCCGGATGGCGGTGCGTTCCGCGTCGGTGAGAGAGGAAACGTCTATACCGTCGATGAGAATCCGTCCGGCGGTCGGTTTCATCAATCCTCCCATCAGGTGAAGCAGGGTTGACTTGCCGCAACCTGACGGGCCCATTACCGCGATGAACTCCCCTTTTTCAACCGTGAAACTGACATTTCTAAGAGCGTGCAGGTCTATCTTTCCCGAACGATAGGTCATGCACAGGTCGATAGTTTCAATGCTCCTGTTTGGAACTTTTTCCATAATTATATGTTTTTTCTACTCATAGCTTAACGCCCGGACAGGGTCCATTCGAGCGGCCTTGTAGGCCGGGTAGATGGCACCCAGAATTCCCGCCAGCACTCCCAGGATTAAACCGATTATCAATTCCCTCGGTCCCATCGCCACCTGCAGGAGTGGAAACTGGCTCATGATCACTCCCCGTATAATCTCGCTGATGACGATGCCCACTATCGCGCCTAAACAACATATAATAGCAGATTCTTTTAATATTATTCCAACTATAAATCGACGGGATGCTCCCAGAGACTTCAATATGCCGATCTCTCGCGTACGCTCGAATATCGTCGTGTACATGGCAAGCAGAATGACCATAAAGCTAAGCAGCATGGAAATCACAATAATCGTTATACGGAATTCCTTCAGTCCCGGCAGTTGCATGTTTGCCATCAAAGACTTGGGATCATCGGAACGCATAATTGAATAACCGGGAAAATTTTCATGCAGCCGGGACTCGACCTGATCGAGATCGGCATCAGGACCCGCCTTGATGAACATCATACTCACCTTGCCCGGGGACCCGTTCAATTCCTGCAGGGTTTGCATTGGCATGAAAATCCTTACAGCCGTACCCGCCCGGCATATGCCCGTAACGGTGAATGCGTGATCTCCCTGTAGGGTATGGATCATTCCGGGTTCCAGTTGGTTCGATTTAGCGTAATACTGGTCCACAATGATTTCATTCCCTTCGAATGAGCCGGTTCCCTGCACGATTTCAAGTCCGCCGGGAAATTTATTGTAGCTTTCCGGCTCGATCCCGAATATGACGCCCAGCTTTTCAGCCTTGGCGATAACAGGCGCGACTATCTTCACTCCGGGCACCTCTCGAATCTTGTCGGCAAGCTTGATGTTCAGATTAGCCGAACTGAAGGCAAAAAGCGCCGAGCCGCCTTCCTTCTGGAGGATGAAATCGGATCCGATGGCAATAGTGCGGTTGAGGTAATCATTCAGTGTTCCTGTTGTAATGCCGCCGATTATCAGCAGCAGGATGACGCCCAGTGCGACGGCGAAAACGCTGATGGCGGCACGGGTAGGACGGGATTTAATATTTGCGGCAATCAGATTTTCCATCTACGAGGAATCGCTCCTTATTTAAAACGTATCACCTTCACACCCTCTACAGGCTCCAGATTGAATGCCATATCCTTGAAGACAGGATTAACGACCCAATCTTTGAACTCCAAATCAAGAGTATACCCATCCAGCGGACGTTCAATATGAATTTTTCGCGGCAACGTATATTTATCGATGCGTTCCGGATTCGAATAGCTTATTTTGCTTATAACCTGACCCTTATCGTTAAATATTCTCTGACCTGAAAGGGTCAACCCGGCCCGTTCGATTCTGAATTCTCGAAGAGGACGGATTCGAGGGGAGGATTCACTACGATATACCGTCAGAACGTAATATTTTGCATGTGCATCTTCTTCCTCGATCTTTGTATAGAGGACGTCAGGATCTTCCAGAGGGATAGTCCGGGGAAAAATGGCCTCGAAAATATGAAAGGCGCGTATGGGAATCTCAGGATTCTTTTCCAATTCTTCTGAAACCAATTCTTTGGAACTGTTTTTTCCTATGTAGAATTCACTCTTGCCGTGAATCCAAACCCGGAATTCATCTCCCTCGGACAGCAGGCTTATCTCTCTCTTTTTAATAACCGGATTCTGTATTACCAGGTATGTGGAGTCCGGTCGTTTGAGCAAAATATATCCCGGCGCTTTGGGATATTTTTCCAGTTCAATCAGGTTGCCTTCCTTTTTTTCCGAAGTATATTCAGCTTTTAAGTTACTGACTCTTGCCGTCTGAATCTCATCCAGGCTATTCACAATTTCAATCAGTTCGTTCACATTCGCGGTTTTGGCCTGAAGGAATGATTTCGGAATCTCGATGGTCGCCTTTTTCTTACAGGCGGTAGAACCGGTTATTATAGCAGTAAGCAGAAGTAGCAATCCGAAAGATATGAAGTGTTTCTTGATATTCACTGTAAATAACGGATATTTCTGGTTTTGTCTCATCAATTCAGGATCCTGCCATAGGCGGGGTGAATCTAACAGAGTATGGTGGTCTTGTCAATGAACCGGGCATCGCCCTCCATTTGGCGTTCACGGCTGCCAGTCTTCCGGATGGTCGATTTTCCTTCTCTTTCTCTTCTTAATAATTTGAAGAACAATAGCTCCGCTGATAATCAATCCAAGGGCTGCCAACAATACCGTGCCTACCGAGTTTATATTATTCTCCAGAAAAAGCTTTACCGAGTTCCCGTAGAGCACTGCGAGAATCCCCCACATGGAATAACGGATACTCCTGCCGATGGCTACCGCGATCAGGAACCTGGATTGAGGCAGTGCGAAAACACCTGCACTCAGGACAAATATTTTAAAAGGAAGTGGGGGAGGAAGCACACTGGGAATCAATACCGCCAGGATGCCGTACCTGCCGTAGGCTTTTTCAGCACTTTCAATTTTGTGGTCGGAAAATTTTTTCTTTAAAATCGCACGGCCTCCTTTACGGCCAACCGTATAGAGAAGAAAGCACCCGATCACCGAGCCAGTGACCGTCAAGCACACAAAATAGGCCATATTTGCCCAGGATCCCCCTGTGGATAGAATGACGATAAGCAGATCGTTTCCTTCAGGAAAACTCAGGAAGGAGGAATCGGCAATCGCGAGCAACAGAACAGCTACTCCGCCATATCCTGAAAAAAATTCGCTGACATAGTTGCCCAGTTTGAGTAACCAGGAGGATTCACCGATTAGCAACAAGTGGATCAAATACGCGATTGGCATGGCTAAAATATATTATATCAAGGCTTACAAGCAATTGACACAGCAGGAACAGGAAAGTAGAATGTAGCCTGCATAAAAAAGCAGGCCAGTATAAACCACAGAAGTTCTTTTAGAATAAGAAAATACAGGTCAGCTATGGAATCGGTGGCAATAGATCTAAAACTGGAGCGTGAAAAAAAGAAAATATCGCTGGTTCAGATAGCCGCCGATACAAGGATCAGTCTGCGCTACCTCCAAAGTATTGAAGAAGGGCGATTCAGCGATTTGCCCGGCGGAGTGTACAATCGAGCATTTTTAAAAGCCTACTGCGAAAGCATCAATATTGATCCGCGAGAAGTTCTTGAACGTTATGATGCCCAGGTACTGGCATCCGCCCCCGAAAAAAGCCAGCAGCCCGTAATAACGATTCCAAATCAGAAATCTTTTTTCATTCCTGTCCCGATTGTTATCTGGGGTATCATGCTGCTAATTTCTGCTATCGGCATTTTCTTCAGCAGGGGATGGATATCCGAACTGTTTTCACCCTATTTTTCCGAAAAACCCGTCGCAGACATACAATACCAGTTGCCGACTGAATCGCCGGCAAACGCTGAATCCTCTACTACCGACAAACCTGATGTTGGCGGCTCGGAATCGCCGGTCAAAACCGGAACTTCCCCGGGCGTTGAGGTTATTGCCGAAAAATCGTTACCGGCTGTACCTGAAAACCCGGCTACGGCCGAATTGGAAGCGGGCCGTTTCGAAACGCTCTTAGCAACGAAACTCCGTATGGAAATCGTTGCAAAGGATCCATGTTGGATTTCAGTTGACGTGGATGGACAACCTTCGAGCCGAAGATTAATGGAGCCTGGAGAAGAGCTTGTTTTTAATGCAGCGGGGCGACTTTTCATCCTCATCGGAAATGCAGGCGGAGTGCAGATGAAACTGAACGGCGAATCTACAAAACCACTTGGGAATCCAGGCGAGGTCATTAAAATGAATATCGATCTGGAAAACCTGCAACAATTTCTGGATAAATCAGCTGGCTAGGAAATGGCCGCCAACGATATACTCCAAGCTTTAGTTTCCGGGAAAGTCCCTTCCGAAATCCGCAGTGCCGTAGCGCGTGGCATGGCGCCCCTCTCACCGGAAGACTCTTGCAGAGCTCTGGTATTCCTGACCAATGATTCAGACAGGGAAATCGCAGCTTCCGCAAAAAAAACTCTCTACGAGTTGTCCGACGAGGAAATACTCCCCTACCTTAAATCTCAGAGTTGTGATCGCTCTGTTCTTGAATATTTCGGAATTAAGAGCAGATCCGACACCCTACTGCAGGCGGTTATTACAAATCCTTCTGCTCCGGGCTTCCTTATCGAATCCCTATGCTTGAGTTTACCGCCGCAAATGCTGACATCGGTCCTGGACAACAGGGTGCGGATCCTTGAGTTTCCGGGAATACTAAAAAATATCAGGCTGAATCCTCTCGCTACACCGGATATTCAACGGCTTGTTCAGGAAATAGAAGCGGAATTTTTCGGAAATAAAAAAACGGAATTTACTGTCGGACAGCATGTTGAAGAGGAACAGGCTGCTTCGAGTATTCCCGACCTTGAGTTTGAAATTCCCACGGAGGATTTATCTCTTGAAGGTCTTCCTCTCGATAATCAAACCCGAGACGCTGTTCTGGGTCAAAAACTATCGAGCCTTTCTTTTCGTGAAAAGATCCGTTATGCGCTCTTCGGTAATCGCGAAATTCGAGCGCTGTTGATACGCGATACCAACAAGGAAATCTCCCGGATGGTCCTGCGCAGTCCCAAAATGACAGAAGCAGAGATCGAATCTATTTCAGCAATGCGCGGCATCGGAGACGATATCCTGAGAGAAATCGGCAACAGCAAAGAATATACTAAAAGTTATAATGTCGTGCACAATCTTGTCAGGAACCCGAAAACCCCGCCTGTAATCTCACAACGGTTGATCTTCCGTCTCCGCTCTCAACATTTAACCATGTTAACCCGGGACCGAAGTATTCCCGACGCCGTCCGGTTCAATGCGACACGAACCTTAACCCAACGCTCCCGACAAGGATCTCAACGATGAATGTCCGGAACCGCCCCGATACAAACTCTTTATCTTTCATAAACGGCAGCAATAAAGTAATGCACCGAAAAATTTTCCAGGCATCCCAGGAAGCCGCCGATCTGAATGGAGGGCTTGTTGAAATATACCGTACAGAGGTGGTGACTCAAAAAACACGTACAGTCCGACTTTTGGGAGTAAAATGCGCTGCAAAAATTATACAGACGCTCCTCGGGTATGAAGTCCAGGCAATGCACAAGCGCATCCAATGTCCGGATCTTGTTACAGCCCGGTATTTGAAGCTTTTTTCCGAGTTGGGATGCCATTCCATTCGAATCCCCTATGACCCCACCGTTACAGCCAGGCTGATTCCAATCATGGAATCAGCCTTTCAGAGCATTATGGATACTGTCGCCAGGATATTCCCAAAAGATCTGAAACGCAGGCAATATGTTGTTCGGAAAATATTCGCTGTAGTACGGAATGAACTTCGCAATGCAGTGTAAGGAGGTTCCCCGTTTCAGGATTCATCATTCAAAGTTGCACTTCACGGGAGAAACCATATCATAACGCTGAACCCTTGAACGCTGAACGGAGAACGTTTTTATCTGTTGGCGGGCACAACATCCTCC
>DKBB01000347.1:1118-7806 GCA_002451015.1 Acidobacteria bacterium UBA6911 | reverse complement strand
TTGGGTACGCAGTAGACATGCCCAGATCCGTCGCCGCAGTAGAAACCTTGTGAGAAATGCGGGTTAAAGGCTCTCTGCATCGCCTCGGTGCAAGCAAAGCAATTTTAGAAGAGTATCGCCTGAAATCCCGTGACAAAAGCCTGATGACGAATTCAAAATGTATGCATCGGCATGCAACTCGCATTCAGGACAGACGCAAGGTTCGCTCCTATGCTTCCGACAGCTCGTTGATTTGAATTTTTTTGGACAACCTGGAGAGTCGATGCCGAAAGGCTGCGTGCCACCGCATGTACTGGGACGGCTGTATGCGCCCGGCACGATGCGCCTCCTGCAGCTTAACGAGAGCTTCCCGGGACAGACGTGCCGCCCGTTCGGGAATCCGGGCATGATGCTCATAATAAATCGCCAGTTGTTCGTAGGCCTTCAATCCTTCGGCTGAATCCCCCAGAATCCTCTCCCAAAGCATATTGGAGAGCGTAAAATCACCGCGACGCTTCGCAGCCAGCGCCAACGCCCTCATGCCGGCCTGTTCCGCGTTTTCCGGCAGTCCTTCTTCTACGGCCTTCCGGCAGAGACGTTCAGCAAGGTCCATGTCGCCCCGCTGCCAGAGGAGGCGCGAAATTCCGAAGAGTTCGTCCGCGCGACAGTCGCTGTTGTCGGGGTTTCCGAGCATATCGAAAATCCGCAGGGCGAGGAAGGCCAGGCCGTAGATGTCCATCTGGTTGTGGTGAAAAACTTCCGCGATCCCTTCCGGAGAAGCACCCCGGAGGAAATCAAAGTACAGTTGAGGAATCGTTTCCGATGGTATGTCCCGGCCGCGTTCGAATCCCAATATATGGGTTTCGAGCTGAGTCAGGGCAACCGATTTCAAACGCAGGCGCCACAGGCGGCGCGCGGGAAAAAGCAGGTCCAGGTGCGCTGCAGGCTCCCGGACATTTCCCGCCCGGGTCATCCGGTAGCGGGTTTGAAGCAGGGGCCAGTCAAAGCTCTTGCCGTTGAAGGTAACCAGAACAGGGCGCTGCTCCATTTTTTCCAGGAGCGCATACAACAGCGAAGGCTCTTCACTGTGGTCCCGCATGAAGTACTGCTCGACTGTAAATCCGTCGTTTTCCCACCAGCCGATGCCGACAAGAAAGGCGTACGTCCCGGTTCCGCCGGACAACCCGGTCGTTTCCGTGTCCAGAAACAGCCATTGTCCGGGATCGCCGGCCGATTCCGCACTTCCGGGCAGCAGGAGATCCAATGCACGGGACTCAACATGCCCGACCCTGGGCTCTTCGAACAGCCGGCGCACGAGCATGTGGCTGCCCAGGCTGTTGCGCCGAATCGTCCCGTCCAGCATCCTCAACAGTCTATTAAAATTCGAAGGGATTGTATCTCCCGGCTCAAGAGCGGGTTTCCGTGACCGTGGGGAGCGTAGAGCGGAAATCCGCGAAAGCCTGTCTTCAAGCGGATTCATTCTGTTTAATCTCTGAAATTAGCCCGGCTGATTCCGAATCCGTGTGGAGCCGTTGCAGAATCTCCATAGCGGCTTCCTTTGCGCGTTCGCTTGTTTCTCCCACCGGGCCCACGCATGAGGGGCACCCCCGCTCGCACTGGCAGCCGGCTATAAGTTCCGAAGTTTTGGCAACCAACGACTCATGAAGACGGAACAGGGGCTCACTCAAACCGATACCGCCCGGATAGGCGTCGTACAAGTAGAGAGTCGGTTCGAAAAATTCAATTTTCTGCGAATCGGGCGTTCCACTCCACGAGTTCCGTAATTCCGGAGATCCGGGCGCCCCTTCTCCGATTGTCGACCCCAGGTCCATGCGGTCGCACATCAGCAGCAGGCACGCAACCGACTCGAGAGCGTAAAGGAGACCGGACAAACCGTCCTGTCGTTCCGAAATGGTGAAGGGCAGCGTATCGAGCAGCTCCCGGCCGAGAGCTATCCAGTACGCGGTCGTGTGCATTTCATCTTCAGGCAGTTCGAGTTTTCCCGAACCCACATTTTCCAGCGTGTAAAATTTGATTTTCTTGAAACCGACGACCTGGGAGCGGACCTTGACGTCTCCATGCGCTTTTACGGCCGGCCCGGCCGTTCCGCACTGCTCTTCCACTTCCAGTTTCCCGATCTCCGTATACTGTATCGCCTGGGTAAAATAATCGACATCGACCTTCTTCACATAGGCCTTGCGTTGGTCGAAATCAAGCCGTTCCACATGGTGCTGCTGGGCGCCGTGCATGTAGATGGCCTTTGGGTGCACTGTCGTAAGCGCACTTGTAAAATCGATCTCCCCGATTACTTCAGGCTGGTCCGTCTCGTCGATAATTACGAAATTATCCGAAGAGACCGACCGCAGACTGACCGCATCGGCGGGATAGGACTCCTGGATCCAATGGTANNATGAACTGGTCCAGGGGCCGTGAAGAAGCCACAAGGAGGGCGCAGGATCCGCCTTTGCGTCTGCCGGCCCTTCCGGCACGCTGCCAGGTTGAAGCGATTGTGCCGGGATATCCGGCCATGACGGCCACATCCAGCGATCCTATATCGATCCCGAGTTCGAGAGCGTTGGTGGTCACGACGGCCTGAATGCTTCCCTTCCGGAGGCCGTTCTCAATCTCCCGTCTTTCAACAGGAAGATAGCCTCCGCGATAGCCGCGTACAATATCCGGGGAGCCGGGCGGCACAGGATTGTCCTGCTTCAGATAGGTCAAAAGAACTTCGGTGTGCAGTCGGCTGTTGGCAAACACAATCGCCTGCAATCCCTGCTTCAGGAACTTCTGGGTAAGACGCCAGGTTTCATTAATATAGCTGCGGCGAATCCCCAGGAATCGGTTCACCACGGGGGGATTATAAAAGATAAAAACCTTTTCGGCTGCCGGCGCGCCATTGCCGTCCAACACTTCGACATCGTCCTCAATGAGCCGGCTTGCCAGTTCGCCCGGATTGGCGATCGTAGCCGAAGAAAAAATAAACCGTGGATTGCTTCCGTAAAAACGCGTGATGCGCTTCAGGCGCCGCAGCACATTTGCCAGATGACTGCCGAAAACACCGCGGTACATATGCAGTTCGTCGATGACGATGTACCGCAAATTCTCGAACAGGCGGGTCCATTTTGTATGGTGCGGCAATATGCCGCTGTGCAGCATNNCTCGGCGAGCTGATCCTGTGCCAGGGCCTTGGTCGGGTATATGTAAAGCGCGCGCGTATCGGAATTGGTAATGATGGCATCCAGTACGGTCAGGTTATAGCAGAGCGTTTTCCCCGAAGCCGTCGGCGTCACAATCACGACATTTTTGCCGCAATGAATCCTTTCCGCAGCTTCCGCCTGGTGCGAATACAACTGCACGATTCCCTTGCTTCGGTATGCTTCGGCGAGTTCGGGCCGAACCCAGTCGGGCATGGGAGCCCATTGAGCTTCAGTAGCGGGGATGCGATGCAGTGCTGTAATCACTTCATCCGACTGGTTGCCGGGTGCTATCTGTCGGACGATTTCCGGAATTTCATTGAGTGCCGTTTCACGGCGGACTGGATGATCGCTCATTTCTTCACCTTTTATTCACCCCCCCCCGGAGTCTATCAGGAAGAAACCGGCGAGTAAAGCGTGAAAAAACGGGGACATAATACTAAATTTGCATAATCTAATATTATGTCCCCGTTTTTTTATACGATCGAATGACGTACTATATACCGTACTTGTCTTACCGGTATCCGGCGCAGAACGGAATGCCGTATTGAAAAGGAAGAAATCCAATGCCGAAATTGCAGGTTGTACTGGGAATCGATATAGGCGGCACCAATACCAAGTTCGGTTATGTCGACCGGGAAGGAAGATGCCTCGCCGGCACATCGATAGAAACGGACGCGCATCTACCCGCCGAACAGTTTTTCGACCAACTGCAGAAGAACGCAAAGCTTCTTTTGGAAAGCGTGGAGGAAGAATGCGAATTGTCGGGCATCGGGATCGGGGCCCCGAACGCGAATTTCTATAAAGGCACTATCGAAAATCCACCCAACCTTGACTGGGATTATGTGGATGTAAAAGCGGCGATGGGCAAGTACTACGGGGTTCCCGTCGCGATCACCAACGACGCAAATGCCGCCGCACTGGGAGAGATGCTCTTCGGCGCCGCCAGGGGCATGAAGGATTTTATTGTCATCACCCTGGGCACCGGCCTAGGAAGCGGCATCGTCGCAAACGGGGAATTGATCTACGGAGCGGACGGGTTCGCCGGGGAGATCGGGCACACGATTGTCGATCCCAACGGCCGCAGATGCGGATGCGGAAAACTGGGTTGCCTGGAAGCCTATGTCTCGGCCACAGGTATTTGCAGGACTGTCCTGGAGCTTTCCTGCCACTCCACCACACCGAGCGAACTTCGATACTACAGCGCCGCGGAACTGACCTCGGAGATGATTTACCAGTCCGCGCTGCGGGGAGACCCCCTGGCACAGGAAGCTTTTGATTTCACCGGGCGTGTTCTCGGAGTCAAACTGGCCGACTCCGTCGCCCACCTGAGTCCCGAAGCCATTATTTTCTTCGGCGGTCTGGCTGCGGCCGGAGAGATGCTGTTTAAACCGACACAACAATCACTGGAAGAGCATCTGTTCCCGATCTTCCGGAACAAGGTGAAACTTCTTCCATCCCGGTTGGCCGATAATCCGGCGGTCCTCGGGGCGGGGGCCCTTATCTGGAACGTCCTGGAAAAAAAGAACTAGGAATCAGCCAATCCTCCAGTGCAGCTAAAGGCAACGCTGGATTCAACAACCTGCGACTCGAGAGATTGTTTGCAGTCAGCAGGTTTTCAGGTTCACAGGTTGCCAAGTTCTGTTAAAAAGTTACAGGTTCAGCGCCGAGGTCAGAGAAACCTGAAACTTGTAACCGGGAATCAAAACCTGCTAACTTGACAACCTGTAAACTTGCAAACGTACTGAATTCACAGGCCAATATTTAGTTAAAAACAAATTTGAAAATTGGCTGGGTTTTGACGCTGGACCTTTGACCGTTTTGAGAGGAGGAGTTGATTATGGGAGGAGCCTCGATTGCCGCATCGACAGCGGCCGCATCTGCCGCGATAGCCAATGCCGTCAAAGCTTGCGGCACCATCGTACATGTGGAACCGGACGAATTTGTCAAAATCCTGTCCTTTCAGAAAAATCCCCTTATCGTGCAGGCCAGGGGAGGATTCCTCACCAAATCATTCAAATATCTGACGGGTTATAAAGGCCTGGCATTCTTCTGTAAAAGCCGAACCGAACTTCCCCTGCCCGGAGAATCGCAACGAATCCAGGCAAATAAAATTTCGATTCCGGACATGTGATAGTAATTATGGAATTCAAAAAGAGAGTCCTGATCATATTCTTCATTCTGCTTGCCGTTGTCGTTTGCGACCGGATAACAAAACATGTCGCAAAACAGAATCTGCAGCCATATGAAATCATCCGCCTCCTGAACGATACAGTACGCCTGCAGTACGCCGAAAATACCGGAGCGTTTCTAAGCCTGGGATCGAATATATCCGAACCCGCCCGGTATATCGTTTTCACACTTCTGGTCGGCATTTTCCTCGGATGCCTTTTGACCTACCTGTTGCTGTCGAAACAGCTGACCCGGTTGCAGGTCATGGCGATGTCCCTCGTGCTGGGCGGCGGAATCGGCAATCTGATCGACCGTATAGCCCATGAAGGCCGTGTCTTCGATTTTATGAACGTAGGCATCGGATCGTTGCGAACCGGGATTTTCAATGTCGCCGACATGTCGATCACATTCGGAGTCCTCTGGTTTCTGTTTCTCGCCATAATAAACCGCCATAAATCCGAACATTCGCAGGAAAAGTAAATATCCTCCGGTCCTGGCCGTGGGTTTTATCAAACGAGCCTCCTGAAGCCGTTTGAACAACATTATCGGGGTCGGTTTCGGAATCGTCAGTTGCGGGAAAAATTTGGTTTAATTTGACCCGATTTCATGTATCTTCTACGGATCAATCGGAATATTAAATCCCTTGCCGGAGCGGATTTTCTTATTTCGCATAAAGAATTCGAGTCCACAATAAACGTGGACACGAGGCGTATTGCTTTTAAAGCTTTAATGAACGCTCCAATCCATTGAGTATCGGGACAAAATGATATTATTTAAGGAGATGAGCCCATGAATCAGCCTATGAATACACCGATGCACCGATTCAAGTACACAAAACTCACCAAGGAACAGATCGGTGAAAAACTCAAAACGACCGCGGCCGGACCGAAATGCGCCTCCGCGCTATCGGATATTCTTGCCGGGAAGTCGATGAAGATCGTAACGGACAATGGTCCGGTCCTGAATTATAAATTCAAGGACAAGAACAAACTGACCCTGGCCGAAGATGGCGCAGCTGCGGTCGAAGCAGGCTACGGCGCACTAACACTCAAACAGATGGTTTTCTTTTCCCACATGATCCCCAAAACCCAGAAGGGCTACAACGTCTTCGTCGATCTCGACACCAATCTTGTCACGGTCTTCGAAGTATGGCTCTCCAGCGGCAAGCAGGAAGGCGGCGGGGGAATGATGGGGGGACAACCGTACACGCTCGACGACAGGGAGGTGCAGCGCCAGATATATTTCGGTTACGTGGAAGTTCCCGGCAAGGAGACCCCGGAAAAGCGTCATCACACCACCAACAGGATCGAAGGCAAAGGCCTGTACTGGAAGCAGGACACCGG
>DKBB01000347.1:0-1082 GCA_002451015.1 Acidobacteria bacterium UBA6911 | reverse complement strand
ACGGGGAAGGTCGTCGGCCAGCTGGCGTACCTGGAGCCGTTCGACAATCACGGATACACGCCGATGTTGGCCCAGTCGGGACCTCCCGAGGCCAAGCCGGAAAAGGGCCAGAGGATGTCTTATCGGCCGGTGAGGTCTTTCCGGTACATGTCCGACGAAGAGGTGCATCAGGCGGCCGAAAAAAGCACCCTGGCTTTCGGCGGCGGAGAATCGTCGCCCCAGGCCAACGCGATGAGCATGGCCAGCCATAATATGCCCTTCACCGATATGCTGGTCGGTAAGGAATTCACTCTCCGATACGACAACGGCGGCCCCGTGTGGCAATACAAGTTTACGGAGAAGTTCAAGCTCAAATACAAGGAAGAGAAAGAAACCGAATGGCACGAAGTTGCCTATCGCGCCTATGAAGGGGATGAGAAGCTGGTATGGTTCGCGCATATTCTGACCGGAAGCAAGCCTCGCGCGTGCGTGGCGACCGCCGTGGATCTGTTGAACGGACTTACCACCTGCATTTACTCCCATATGGGGACCGCGTATTATGGAAATGAAACAACCTATCGCGCACTGTTCGGTGTGGCTGAGGGAGAAGGATTTGCGGCACCGCAATATCTGCGACACGAATTCACCGATGAACTGGTAGGGCATGCCTTCTCATGGTCCTATAGCGACAGCATGACTTCCATGCATTTTTACAGTTCGCCTCATTCCATGTCCTGGACAATATTTACCGGCGATCAGACTATGGGTGCCCAGTGGGGCTCTCCATGTCTCTATGTCAAGCTCAGGGACGGCGTTTATATATTCTGCCAGAACGAGGAAGCCTGCAACGGCGCCGAGATGATCGAATTGATCAACACGAAGATATCGCATGACTGCGGCTTCAGCTATTCCGGCGGGGCAAGGGGGGTGAATCTGGGCCTTGTAGGCGCCATCGGCCGCCATATCGGGTCTATGAATGTCACGAAATACTTCGGTCCAAGAGTTATTGGGAAAGGAGCATAAGATGAGTATCGCAAAATCTCTATCCGGCCCCGGCGATAATCTGAAACGACCGAATGCAGGACGCCGGTCTTTTATCTGGA
>DKBB01000348.1:63680-63940 GCA_002451015.1 Acidobacteria bacterium UBA6911 | reverse complement strand
CCGCTACACCCGGAATTCCGCTTCCCTCTCCCGAACTCAAGCCCGCTAGTTTCCCGCGCAGTTCCCCAGTTGAGCCGGGGGCTTTCACACGGGACTTGACGAGCCGCCTACGCGCCCTTTACGACCAGTAATTCCGAACAACGCTTGCCACCTCCGTATTACCGCGGCTGCTGGCACGGAGTTAGCCGTGGCTTCCTCAGCGGGTACAGTCAAACTTCTTGCGAAGCATTCGTCCCCACTGACAGGAGTTTACGACCCGA
>DKBB01000348.1:0-63558 GCA_002451015.1 Acidobacteria bacterium UBA6911 | reverse complement strand
TACTCACCCGTCTGCCACTTTACTTGTGAAGCAAGCTTCACTTTCTCGTTCGACTTGCATGTGTTAGGCACGCCGCCAGCGTTGATTCTGAGCCAGGATCAAACTCTCCAATTGAAATTGAAGATCCCTGAATTTTCATTCAGGGTACTGGTGTCATACTTTCGGAATAGATGTTTTGGACACGCACTATCTAGTTATCAAAGATCTAGGTAATCCTGAATCATAGGCTCAAACAGCCTAAAAGTCAAGTAGGCTTTGTTTTTACCCCGATTCAATGAACAGTGCTTTTGCTGCACCGTCGCCGAAACCGGATTACATTTCAGCATTTCCTGTAAAGCGCGGGAATAGTAGAAGTAATTCCGCCGCATGTCAAGAAGGATTCTTATATTCTTTCCAAAATGGTCTGGAAACCACACGAAACTGCCCGGATAGGAATAAGGCATCTTCAACTATTCCAATAATTTACTGCCTAAATAACGAAAAATATAAAATTTCCCATTTGTTGACTGAAAACGCTTCAAGGTTCTGTTTTTATTACATTTCTGGAAACCTGATATAAATGGTTCTGGATGATTGCCGAACAATACGGCCGGTTCCTTATAGATACAGGGAATAAATTATTTCCTGTAAACGGAATTTAACTGTATGCCGACTGGGTGAGGATTGGAATGAATCATTGGATTATTGATACGCTTCCATTGCAACCAATAAATAATCCTTAGTATTACTGCGTGCCGCGAAGACCAATATTATTAAAGCATTTTCCACATAGACCGATTTAGCCTCTGATATCAAGCACAGGAGGCATGTTCATGAAAAAGCTTTTGGTTGTAGTTGCAGTGTTCGGTCTATTTTGCATCCCGGTTTTCGCTCAGGATGTCCCGAAGGCTGAAATTTTTGGAGGCTACTCGCTCGTGAGTAGTGATGATTTGAATCAGACAGGTCACGGTTTTGCCGCGGCATTGGAAGGCAATGTAACGGGCATGTTTGGCATTGTCGGTGAATTCGGGTACTACGATTTTGACGGCGGTAAGGTGTATACATTCATGGGTGGCCCCCGGATCAGCTACAGGGCAGGAAAAGTCCGTCCCTTCGGCCATGTTCTGTTCGGCGGCACCAATCTGAGCGCGGACGGGATTGATTCTAGCGAAACGTTCTTTTCTATGGCATTTGGAGGAGGCCTGGATTTCGCAGTCAACGAGATGCTGTCCATTCGTCCCGCCCAGGTGGACCTGTTAAGCATACGTTTCAGCGAAGGGGATTTTAGCGAGTGGAGCAACAATCTGAGGTACTCAGCCGGCGTTGTGATCACATTCTGAAGGCAGTAGATACCCATTCATCCGCTAGAAGGCTTTAATTCAAAAAGCCGTAAGATTCTGTTGAAACACCTCCCGGCAGGCATACAATCTAGAATCGATTGGCCGGCCGGGGGGATCCATCTTGAGAGACCCTGCAAGGACCCTCCCGCCCCGGATCCGTGTTTAATCAGCCGGCACATTCGTCCTGAATCTTTTCAAGAACCATCGCGATGGCGCGCCAGTATGCCTGGTGTTCCTGTTCCAGTATCCTTGCGGACAGCGCTTCCTCCTCGTCCCCCTCCAGCACTTCGACCGTCCGTTGCAGGATGATCGGACCGGTATCCACACCCTCATCCGCAAAGTGCACGGTGCATCCGGACACCTTGACACCATGCTGCAATGCCTGCCTTTGCGCGTGCAGACCGGGAAATGAGGGCAGCAATGCCGGGTGTATGTTGAGAATGCGCGATGGAAAGGCGCGTATCATTACAGGACTCAATATTCTCATGAATCCCGCCAGGCAGATTAGAGCGGGATCGTATCCCTGAAGTCTCTCGACCAGTTGCCGGTCGTAGTCTTCCCGGTTCATCCCCTTGGAGGGCAGGCATTCGGCGTCCAGTCCGAATTCACGTGCTTGCGCCAGTCCGGCTGCGTCTGCGACATTACTGATCACGCAACAGATTGTCGCATCCAGGTCGCCTCGTTGTATTGCCTCGTATATAGCTATAAAGTTCGATCCGCGACCGGAGAGCAGAATTGCAAGCCGTCGATTATTCATGGGTTTCCTGAGGATTGAATATTGAAATTTGAATATAATAATAAAAACACATTGCAACAGCCGACAGCGTTGAAAATATCTAACTTCCCTGCGTGCGCCCCTATTCTTTGACTCTTCGCAGTATAAAATAGCTTTCCTTTAAGGTCACTTACTCTGCGCGGGCTTCCGCCGGGGGTAGATCGTCCGTATCATCAAAAAGCTTGCGCTGCCTGTCATCGAAAATCACATCCGTAGGATAACAATCCGTAAAACAGGCTGCGCAATACCGGTTCCTGTTATCCACCGACTTCATCACGGACTCAAGGCTCATATAGCCTAGTGAATCCGCCCCGATAAATTCGCGTATCTCTTCGACAGTCTTTGACGAGGCTATCAGCTCGCGCCGGGTAGGAATGTCAATCCCGTAATAACAGGGAGCGATCAAAGGCGGAGCGGTAATACGCACGTGTATCTCACGCGCTCCCGCCGCTCGAATAATCTGCACGATTTTTTTGCTCGTTGTTCCGCGCACAATGGAGTCGTCCACAAGAATGATACGCTTGCCCTGCAGGATTTCTCTGACCGGATTGAGTTTGATTTTCACTCCGAAATTGCGGATAGACTGTTTCGGTTCTATAAAAGTACGGCCAATATAGTGATTTCTTATCAATCCGAACTCCAGAGGAATCCCGCTTTCCTGTGTGTACCCTATGGCCGCCGACACGCCGGAGTCCGGGACCGGTACGACAACATCCGCATCTATCGGATGCTCCCGGGCCAGGTTTCTCCCCATTTCGCGGCGACTTGTATTTACGGTTCTGCCGAATACAAGACTATCGGGTCGGCTGAAGTATATATGCTCGAAAACACAGAAGGACGGTTTCTCTTTCGGTAGAGGGAACTGATATTCCAAACTGTTCCCATCCACCATCAAAACTTCTCCCGGCTCGATATCCCGAACGTATTCGGCATTGATAAGATCCAGAGCGCATGTTTCGGAAGCTACAACGTAGGAGTCCTTGATTCTCCCCAGTGTTAAAGGGCGAAAACCATGGGGATCCCTGGCGGCCAGAAGGTATTCCGGGGTCAACAGGGCCATGCAATAGGCACCCTGTATCATACGAAGGGCTTCAACAAAAGCTTCCTGAATCGTACGCCTTCTCGATCGAGAAAGCAGATGCAGTACGACTTCGGTATCACTGGTTGAGTGAAAAATCGCGCCATCCCGCTCCAGTTCGCGCCTTAGTTGAGCCGCATTCGTCAGATTCCCGTTATGAGCCAGCGCAACGGGTCCCCTCCAGCAATCGATAAGCATCGGCTGTGCATTCCAAACTGCGCTTTCTCCGGAAGTCGAATACCTGACATGCCCCAGAGCGGAATCGCCCGGTAGCTTTTCCAAACGATACTCATTGAAGAGATCGGCAACGTAACCCATCCCTCTCTCTATGTGCAATTTATTGCGGTCCGAACTCACAATTCCGGCGGATTCCTGTCCACGATGCTGAAGAGCATAGAGTCCCAAATAAGTGATTCTTGCAGCTTCAGGATGGGACACGATACCGAAAATGCCGCATTCCTCTCCCAGTTTATCCCAAGGTTCCATTTGTTCCGTATTCCCAGACTTGTGTTGATAAATTTCCAGGCACCTGATCTCTCCGTGGTTTTCGGTGCGCCGGAGCATCTTTCTGGTGGCACTCTAGCTGTCGAAAATCTGCTTTCAGTGGTGCAAGAGTAAAAACCCGTCCCGTTTGTGGAATTCTGTATTATACACAATCCGTCAGGGAGCTCTGACGGAATAATCGATCCGGGGAGGATTTCCACATGGAAAGCGACAGGATGTTCAGAATATTGTACTCGATAAAAGCGGATTAGCTCTTCGGCCATTTTTCCAGGCTTGAAACCTCATTTTACTATGCCTGAAGAAAGCCTTGATATACCATAGGGTTGTTTAATAGAAAGGTAAGGGGTTACAGAAAGCAGGCCGCAGGCAAACACCCCGCTGGGAGGCCGATAAATTTATTTTGGACGATCGATCTGCAGTTATTAGGCAACTGTTGGTAAGGTAGAACTTACCGCTTGCCGGATGAATTTCACCACGACCGCATGGTAGAGGTTGATCCATCTACTACCGGTTGGTCCCTAAAATACGGGACAGAATTTTTACGGCAAACGAGGCTTTTTCTTCATACCCCATGTACAAATATATTTAAAAGAAGGGAAACAGGGAGCGCGCAGATGGCAGACAAAGACGAAATGATTGATGCTAAAAATTTTCATTTGGATATTCCGGCAAAGACCGAACCTTTTTTTCTTAAAGGCTCCCATGCATTGGATTGGGGAATGCAGAATCGACTGGCCCGGATATTCTACCCTCCTTCGGGCAGAACGGTAATGCTTGCCATCGATCACGGGTACTTCCAGGGACCTACGACAGGGCTTGAAAGGATTGACTTAAATATTGTCCCGCTTCTGCCTTTTGCCGATGCGCTCATGCTGACACGCGGCATGCTCCGGTCCACAATCCCCTCATCCGCACCCAGGGGTACCGTATTGCGCGCCAGCGGCGGCCCAAGCATCCTGAAGGAACTTTCAAACGAACAGATCGCGGTCGATGTGGAGGACGCCATACGGTTAAATGTCGCGGCGTTGGCCGTGCAGGTCTTTATCGGGGGAGAATTCGAAACCCAATCCATTCATAACCTAACCCGCCTGGTGGATGTCGGCAATCGATACGGTATCCCGGTACTGGGAGTGACGGCAGTCGGGAAGGATATGATACGGGATGCCCGTTACTTCCGCCTGGCCTGCCGGATCTGCGCCGAGCTGGGAGCCCATTTCGTGAAGACCTACTATGTTGCAGAGGACTTTGAAACGGTAACTGCGTCCTGCCCGGTTCCCATCGTCATGGCTGGAGGGAAAAAGCTGCCGGAACTGGAAGCTTTGACTATGGCATACAACGCCGTTCAGGAAGGAGCTGCCGGCGTCGACATGGGGCGCAATATTTTCCAGTCCGATGCCCCTGAAGCAATGATTCAGGCGGTAAGGAAGGTTGTTCACGAAAATGTGAAACCGAATGAGGCGTTTGAAATTTACCAGGAATTGAAAAAAAACAACAAGCCCCGACAACCGGGGCTGCATAATTCCCGGAAATAACAAAAGCCCGATATAACCGATTGCATCGGCGATCGAGCGAAATTAATATATTTTGATGGAAGCCGTCAATCCTCAGGTCCCACGGAAACGGGCTTTGCCTGATACGGCCTCCTGCTTCTAATCCCTGTTTCTATCGGGGATTTGTAACGAGCCGAAAGATAGTCTTGTATTTGTGATTCATCAGGCAAATGCCTGCGATTGGAGCAGAATGGAAAGCCGCTGGGCTGATGACAAGGCCGCTCAATTTATTGAGGACTACAAGGGAAAATGCGGCGAAGATCTGTCCGCCCGCCTTTATACCTCGTCCCTGATAGGTGCAGACGAAAATCTGGTATTGCATGGCGGAGGCAATTCCTCGGTCAAAACCGTCTGGACCGATCTTCTTGGAAAAGAGATTGAAGCCATTTACGTCAAAGCCTCCGGCCAAAACATGGCCTGTACGAGTCCAAACGGTTACACGGGACTCGACCTTGGGTATTTGAAAAAACTTCGTTCCCTTTCTGCCCTCACCGATGTAGAAATGTCGAACTGTTTCCGCACGCATCTCCTTGATTCGAACGCGGCAACGCCTTCTATCGAGACCCTCGTGCATGTGTTTGTTCCCGGTAAGTTCGTGGACCATACGCACCCCGACGCCATCCTGGCCATTTCAAATCAAACCGACGGAGAAATCAGGCTGAGGGAAGCTTTAGGCGATACAGTCACGCTGCTTCGGTATTATCCTTCCGGATTCAATCTGGCGAAGGCCGTCGCGGATATTCTGGAATCCAGTCCATCTGCGAACGCACTCGTACTGATGCAACACGGCCTGATTACATGGGGAGAAACAGCGCAAGAATCCTATGACAGGACGATCGATCTCGTTAGCAAAGCGGAGCGGTATATTGCCAAGCACGCTCATAATCTCGGCGTTCCGAATGCCTCGACTCCCCCGCAGCTCGCAGAGAAAAGATATATTCAGGTCGCCCCTGTAATCCGGGGCATACTCGCCCAGCCAACCGGCGATCAGGACCGGCCATGGAACAACGCGATCGTTCAACCCTTGATAAGCAGGGAAATTCTGGACCTTGTGGATTCGGGAAATGGCCGGGAAATCGCTTCCACCCCACCCCTGACGTCCGATCACCTGATCCGAACCAAGGCCTACTACCTTTGGGTTGAAAACCCGGAATACGATGACCCGAACAGATTCCGGGAACAGTTGTCCCAAGCGGTCAAGGCTTACATAGAAAATTATAACGATTACGTCGACAGGTATGCCGACAGGATGCCTGAAGGGGTAAAGAGACTGGATGCCCTGCCCAGAGTCATTCTCCTTCCCGGCCTGGGGGCGATATGTACCGGAAAGAATATTGCGGATTCCACCATCGTCAGGGATATCACAAAACACACGCTTTCCGTTAAAAAGCAGATAATGGCCATGGGAGCCTATCGCGGATTGGATGAAGCGGACCTTTTCGACATGGAATACAAATCCCTGCAGCACTCCAAACTGCAAAAGTCCGTATCACTCCCGCTGGAACGTAAAACAGCACTGATAACCGGCGCGGCCGGCGCCATCGGATCCGGAATTGCCCAGGGGCTTCTGGAACAGGGATGTCACGTAGCCGTATCGGACCTGGACCAATCCCGTCTTGACGAACTTGTTGAAGAACTGGGCAAGTCGTTCGGCACCCGGGTTCATGGCGTGCGCCTGGACATAACGGATCCGCAATCGATCGCCCGGGGTTTCGAATCGGTAATCCGCACATGGGGAGGATTGGATATCATAATTCTTAATGCGGGCATGGCCCACGTCTCCGCACTTGAGGACATGAGCCTGGAAACGTTTCGGAAACTTGAAACGATTAATGTCGAAGGAATCCTGAGCACGCTTTCCGAATGCGCCCGTCATTTCAAACTCCAGGGTACCGGCGGTGATATCGTGTTGATTTCCACGAAAAACGTTTTCGCCCCGGGCGCGCGCTTCGGCGCCTACAGCGCCACGAAGGCTGCCGCCCACCAATTGGCCAGGATCGCCAGCCAGGAATTAGCGCAATCCGATGTCCGTGTGAACATGGTTGCCCCCGACGCGGTCTTCGCGCACGGAAACCGCAAATCGGGGTTATGGAACATGATCGGTCCAGACAGGATGGCGGCGAGAGGCCTGAGCGCAGAAGGACTGGAGGAGTATTACCGGAACCGGAACCTACTCAAGGCAAGAATTACGGCGCAGCATGTGGCAAAGGCCGTTCTCTTTTTTATCACTCGACAAACTCCGACAACCGGCGCGACACTCCCGGTCGATGGAGGTTTGCCCGACGCAACGCCAAGATAGAACCCAAGGTCGAAAGCCAGCAGAATGATAGGATATTTGAAAGGCCGTCTTTTTCGCAAGAAACCCAACATTATTACTTTGGACGTCCATGGAATCGGGTATGAGGTTTCCATTCCACTGAGTACATTTTATGAGCTTCCCGAAGAGGGGAGCGATGTCTCTTTGAATATTCACACCCATGTTCGCGAAGACGCCCTTTTACTGTACGGGTTCCATACGCAACGAGAAAAAGACCTGTTCCTGAAGCTGATCTCCATCAGCGGGATAGGACCGAAACTTGCCGTGGTCATACTCTCCGGGGCCCAGGTGGAGGAACTCGCAGCTTCCATTTCGGAAAGCAACCTCGCACGGCTTACAGCGATTCCGGGAGTCGGCCGTAAGACCGCCGAACGCATGGTTCTGGAGCTCAAAAGTCATATGACAACCTTCCTTCTGCCGGAGCAGGCCCAAACGGCGCAGGAAACAAATGCGTTCGGAGCCCTTGAAGAGGACGTTCTTTCGGCTCTGGTTAATCTCGGATACCCACGGCCTGCTGCAGAAAAAGCCATAAAAGGGATTCTCCGTTCCGGACAATGCGAACGGACGTTCGAAGACGTTTTGAGAAACACCCTGCATAGCCTGTCCGGGTAACGCAAAAAAGAACACGATAAGGCATGGTAAAATACTCATCGAATCCGACAATCCTGAACCCCGCCCCGCAATCGGAGGACAAGTCTTTCGAACAAAGTCTGCGCCCTCAATCTCTGACTCAATATATCGGGCAGCAGAAAGTCAAGGACAACATTGAAATCAGTATTCGCGCAGCCACCAACCGCCAGGAAGCCCTCGATCACGTCCTTCTTTACGGTCCTCCGGGGCTGGGAAAAACAACCCTTGCAACCATTATCGCCAATGAAATGGCCGTGAATATCCGCACAACCAGCGGGCCGGTTATCGAAAAGCGCGGGGATCTCGCGGCAATCCTCACGAACCTGAAACCGAATGACATTCTGTTCATCGATGAAATTCACCGGCTGCATTCTTCCATCGAGGAAATCCTGTATCCCGCCATGGAAGACTATTATATCGACATCATCATCGGGGAGGGTCCCGGGGCACGGAGCATCAAAATGCCCCTGCCTCATTTCACTTTAGTGGGAGCGACGACAAGAGCCGGTCTCCTCACCGCTCCGCTGCGCGGTCGATTCGGCATCATCCATCGTCTGGAATTTTACAACAGTCGGGACCTGCAGGTAATCGTCCGCCAGTCCGCCCATACATTAGGTGTGGATATCGACGATGAAGGGGCGCTGGAAATCGGCTCGCGGAGCCGGGGCACGCCGCGCATCGCCAACAGACTGCTGCGTCGCGTTCGCGACTATGCGGAAGTCAAAGCCGACGGGCATATAAATAAAACGGTTGCCATGGACGCCCTGAAAATGATGGATGTGGATACCTACGGATTCGATGAGATTGACCGCAAACTGATGCTGACAATACTGGAAAAGTACAACGGCGGCCCCGTGGGAGTGGGTTCCCTGGCGGCGGCTATCAGCGAAGATGTCGACGCCATTGAGGACATCTACGAACCCTACCTGATACAGATCGGCTTTATCGACAGGACGCCCCGCGGCAGGATGGCAACACGAAAGGCATTCGAGCATTTCAAGATATCCCTTCCATCCAACCAAAAAAATTTATTTTAACCGGCAGGCACTCCTGCGAAGTCTTTAAATGATCATACTTTAAAATTTAACGTTTGAACGCTTAAGACCCGCATCGCCTCGTTACGAAATCCTGTAAGAATGCGGATCAGGATAGTATACTGGTTATTTATGGCAAAATCCGTGGAACAGGAATCCAAAATACTGCAACTACACCAGACTATCGAAACGGTTGTACGGGGAAAGCCCGGAGCTGTCAAACTTTCCCTGGTATGTCTGTTTGCACAAGGACACCTTCTTATCGAGGATGTACCCGGCGTCGGCAAAACGACTCTGGCCCATACCATTGCCAGGGTCCTGAACTGCTCTTTTCGTAGGATACAATTCACCAGTGATCTTCTCCCATCCGATATTCTGGGAGTTTCCATNNCTTTTAGAGGCCATGAGTGAGGGAAATGTCAGCGTCGACAACCGTACCCACGTGCTGCCGCAACCTTTCATGGTAATCGCAACGCAGAATCCCATCGAACACCATGGGACCTATCCTCTGCCGGAATCGCAACTGGACCGTTTCCTCTTGCGCATTAAAATGGGTTATCCGGAAAACGACGCCGAGAAAGAAATTCTCCGGAATCAAAACCGATCCAGGAAATTGGATCACCTCCAGCCCGTGATGCAGGCCGAAGAAATCCTGGAAGCTCAATCCCGTGTCGAAAGAATAAGAGTCGACGATTCCCTGCTCGACTACATCATGACTATCGTGGAGGCTACCCGTCGATCGGAGTTCCTGCAGGTCGGTGCCAGCCCCCGGGGGGCGCTTGCTCTGCGCCAGGCAGCTCAGGCGCTGGCTTATTATGAAGGCCGCGACTACTGTATCCCGGATGACATCAAGCGTCTCGTCCTGCCCGTCCTGGCACATCGGGTGATCGTGAGTTCGAATTATGCTTCTCCCTACAAACGAAGCGAAGAGGCGGGGGATATCCTGGCCGAGATGCTGGAAAATATAGAGGTGCCGCTATAGAAAACACGATCGTTCCCGGACCCTGGCGCGCGGGAGCCCTTGTTAAAGGGCACCGGCTACAGGATTGCCCGCTCACGGTCTTGGTTTCCCGAGAGTTCCATTGCCGGGAAATGCCCGAAAAACATAAAGCCGTTGTTAGAAATAACAGAGCCTGTAGAAGACCCATTCCCAGCAAACTGCGAATCGCATCCCTATGAATATCAAATCTCCTTACCGCGTTTTCCCCCTCTCTTTCGCTATTACTCTTCAAGGCATACTGTACCTGGTAATGATTATCCTTTTGTCTCTCGCGGCACTCAACACTTCGAACAACCTGCTGTTCCTCGTATTTGCGACCCTGATCTCAACTTTTGTCGTATCGAGCGTTTTTTCCTGGAGCAGCCTGAAGCAGGTTTCCCTGTCGCTCCAGGTTCCGGAGAACGTTTTCGAGGGAGAAAAAGTTCCGGTCAAAGTGTCCATCAGAAACACCAAACGCTTCTTTTCCTCATTTTCAATTTCTGTCGGGGATTTGGACAGAAGAATCCCTGCCTTCCGCTGCGCATTTATCAAAAAACTTATCGAACGAAAACCACCGGGCGGTCAAGACGCTGAAAGAGCGGTTCCTGTAGGTTTTCATCCTTGCGCCTATTTTCCGATTCTCCAGCCGGGAGAAACACACTCGGAATTGACCGTTCAGTCATTTCCCCGCCGGGGATGTTTCAGGCTGGAGGAACTCCGGGTGTCCACCCGATTCCCTTTCGGCCTTTTTCGCCGCAGCGAACGGATCGACATCAAGGGCGAGGTGCTCGTATACCCTTCCGTAAAAGACATCTCCACCTATTTTCACCGGCTCCCTTTCCTCCCCGGATTTCTGGAGGGCATGCTTAAAGGACAGGGCGAAAATCTTTTTTCCATTCGGCCCTACCGGGAAGGGGAAAGCGCCCGCATCGTTGATTGGAAAGCCACGGCCAAAACAAGAGAGCTGATGAGCCGGGAATTCACCAGGGATGAAGAATGCAAATTTTGCCTGATCCTGGACACGCAAACCCGCGAACAGAAAGACGGAATCTACTGGGAGGAATTCGAAAAAGCCGTTTCTCTTGCCGCCAGCATTGCAGTGCATTTTGTAGAACGGGGTGCGGACATGGAGCTTCTGACGCCCTATTCACATATTCCGCACGGCGCCGGCCGGGACCACCTTTACCGGATATTAGGATTTCTCGCCACGGTGCAATGCAGAACGGTTTCCCCGATGGCGGATTCCCCCACCGGCATGGACCTCGGATTCCCCGATATCCCCGACCGTCGCGCCATGAAACAGATCCTGTCCGACAAAGTGTTCAAAATAATAGTAACCTCAAAAGCCCGGGAAAGCTTTCCGCCTCCCATCAGGCGTTCTTCCCATATCATCCATTTTAACGAGATATGACCTTCGAACGGACTTTTAAGGCATCTTCCTACTGCATGATAGGCTCCGGCTTTGCTGCCATCGCCCTGACCGGAAGTCTTCATTGGTTTCCCGTAGTTTTATTCTTAACAGCCTTAATTGCCAGCTGGTTCCTCGATACCGCCCGCCTTCGGAAACGGATTCCCGTATGGATTATAAACGGTCTCAGCATCGCTTTTTTTCTGTTCTTCATTATGGATTTCATGTTCCTGTCCCAATCTTTTCTGGTTTCCGTCATCCATCTCACTTTACTGGCTGCGATCCTGAAAGTGATGACATTGTCGAAAGACCGGGACTATTTCATTCTCTATCTTTTAGGCTTCTCCGAACTCCTGGCCGCCACGGCGCTTACGGTAAATCTTGTCTTCGGAATCTGTTTACTGATATTCCTGGTTTCCGGAATTCTTACATTCATCCTCTTTGAAATGCGCCGCAGTAATGCTGCAATTCAGGACAGAATCAGCGTCCGGCCGTTCGTTGCACCTAAATATGTCCGGGAATCCGGCATGGAACTGTTCGGTCGGTTCCCCGCTGCATCACTGATGGGGCTGACTTTCGGAATAACCCTGTTTATTCTTGTCGTGGCACTCCCTCTGTTCCTGCTGTTGCCTCGGCTTAATTCCGGATTTTACAGACAGCCTTCAGGCGAGACTCAATTCATCAGCGGATTCTCCGAAAGCGTCGAACTTGGGCGTGAAGGAAGTATCGGGTTGTCCGACGCCGTCGTCATGAGGGTTCGGACGTCCATAACCCCGTCCCAATTACCTGCAGATCTGAAATGGCGGGGACTGGCACTGGATCACTTTGACGGACGCGCATGGAAACGGAGCAATCCCGAACAATATCCCGTTTCCGTTCAAGGGAGGTATTTCAAACTGGAAGACTCCGCAACGGGGACTGCCTGGCTTCATCAGACCTTTTTTCTCGAAGCACTTTCGACCAATGTTGTATTTGCGGCTCGAAAGGCTCTGGCCGTTTCCAGGGAATCCGGATTCCTTTCCAGGGATACCGCCGACAATCTTTTTACCAGTTTCCATGCAGAAAAAAAATTAAGATACGAGGCCATTTCCGATCTGAGTCGGCCGGATCCAGCCTTACTTTCGAATTCGGATTCCATTCCTGTCGATGTTCTCGAAACATGCCTCCAGCTGCCTTTTTTTGATCGAAAAATAGAAAACCTGGCAAAACGCGTGACCGCATCGGCCACGGGTAAATATGAAAAAGCCAAAGTCCTGGAACGGCACCTTAGAACCCGGTATGACTACAGCCTGGAACTCACCGGAACTGCCGGATCGAATGATCCCCTGGCCGAATTCCTGTTCGAGACACGGAAAGGCCATTGCGAATACTTCGCCTCCGCGATGGCGATCATGCTTCGCTACACAGGAATTCCGTCACGCCTCGTAAACGGATTCCGTTCCGGAGAATACAACAATATCGGGGACAATTGGATCGTGCGCCAGTATCACGCGCACAGCTGGGTCGAGGCCTACCTGCCGCCCTACGGGTGGATGGAATTCGATCCTACCCCGGTGCAACAGCAACCTCCCGACACCGGTCTTGCCCGGTTCTGGGCCGGTTTCATGGATGCCGTCGATCTCTGGTGGTGGGAAAGGGTCGTGAACTACAACACTTCCCGGCAATACAATTTGGTCGCCAATGTCTATTCCGTATCGGGAGCGGTTCTGAATTCCATTGAGAATTCCACCGCTTATGTGTATGAAAAAAGCCGTGAAGGAGCAGCATGGATCGTTTCCCCGAAGGCGCTGGCCGCTATTGCCGGAAGGTGGTACTGGGGAACTTTCTTCTTAATCCTGATTGTTCTACTGATCACGCCTTTGCGAAAATATCTGCGAAACCGTATGCGCCCGGTTCTTTACCGGAACAAGCCTAAGATTTATGCGGACAGCTTCTATACAGAGGCTCTGGAGATGCTTTCGAAATACGGCATGGTGCGCGCCCCCGCTCAGACCCCTATGGAATTCGCACTCGGGCTTTCCAAGCATCCGGCCGGAACTCCACTGATCGCCCTGACACGCCTGTACAACAGGATCCGCTTCGGCCCGCCGAATACGTCCCCGAACGATACGGTAGCGGAAGACCTGCTTCAGTCCCTACGCAGCGCATTGTCCGGCTAACCCGTCCAGTTGCCGCGCTTCGCAAAATGATCCGCCATCTTTTCCGCTTCATCCACTATCTCGCGGCCGTATCCCATCAGTCCCAGCAGTTTGAGGAGCGACTTGACGCTATAACGTCTTGGCGTTATATTTAAACCCGGAGGAAATAAACCATGAACGATACAACCCGCTCTACAATTTATTTTGAGCCTCATCTGCATAGAGCCTTGCGATTGAAAGCCGCACACACTCGATGCTCTCTTTCTCATCTGGTTAATGAGGCTGTCCGGCAGGCTCTCCAGGAAGATGCTGAAGATTTAGCTGCATTTGAGGACCGGGTGAACGAACCTCTGGTCAGTTACGAAAAGGTCCTGAAGGATCTCAAAAAACATGGGAAGATATAAAATCGTTTTTCGCAAATCCGTAATAATGGATTTACGTCCGATCCCAAATCGCGACATTAAAAGAATTCTCAATACGATAGACTCATTATCGGAGGATCCCCGCCCGCCCGGATGCGAAAAACTGTCCGGACAGGAGAGGTTCCGATTACGGCAAGGCAACTATCGAATTGTATATGAGATCAGGGACGAGGACGTAGCAGTCATCATTGTAAAAGTCGGCCACCGAAAAAATATATATCAACGTAATTAAAAAGCAGATTTCTTCATCGTCTTTACCGGGAAGAGCAGAATTGCCGCGACAAACACTGCCGCTGTTCCCAAAGCGAACGCATCGGAATAGCTGCCCGATTTATCCGCCATGGCAGCCATGAAGGAAGGGCAGAATCCGAATCCGAGGCTGGTAGCAAGCATGAAAATCCCCAGATTGATACCCAGGTTTTGAACGCCGTACCGGTGTTTCAATAAAACGGTCCCGGCAATGATCAGGCCGCCGTGGGCAATGCCGCGCACCGTCATAAATATCAGCATCGTTGCCACGCCGCCTACGGTAAAAGACAACCCTACGGAAACGGCCAGCAGCAGGTAGCAGAGAACGATTCCAAGAATGGACAGCCAGTCGAAAAGCAGGCCGAAAAGGACTTTCGCCAGTATCCCGACGCCGGCCAGGAGAGCAGCCCCCCACGCAACCATTTCCAGGCTCAGACCCTTTTCGGATTCAAGGAACAGGACCTGGTTCTGCAGCACGGACTGGTCGACCCCCATGACCAGGAAAACGCCGATGAATATGAGCCAGAAATCGCGCGTCGCCGAAAGGCTTTTGAGGTGGTTCCACATTCCGCTTTTCGAAGCGCTGACGGACTGTTTCTGCAATCGCGCGTGAATCGGACTTCCCTTCCGGGACAGGATCAGCCAGGCCGGGAGAGCGAACACCCATATGCCGCAACTCAGGACCGCCATGGCCGGACGCCACCCGATGACGACCATCAGTGGCGCCATCAGAACGGGCAGAATCATACCCGCGACGCTTGTTCCGGAGAGCACGATGCCGAGCATGGTCCCGGTCGATTTTTCGAAGGAGCGGCTGACGACAAGATTAACGGATACAGCCATTCCCGTACCGTTCAGTCCCAGGAAAACACCCAGCGCGTAATAGACGGGAAGACTGTCGGCCGCCATGAAACCAACCATCGCCGATGCGCCAAGCAGAGCGGAAACGGCAATGACATACTTCGGGTTGACGACGTCGAGAAGACGCCCGACTACCAGCGCGGCGAGCGCGGAGACATAAAACTTGAAGGAAGTGAGAAGAACCGCCTCCTGCCGCGTCCAGCCGAATTCTTCAATCGCTCCGGAATAGACAAACGGCAGGGCGAACGTAGGGAATCCGAAAGCGAAAATCTGCATTAGAAACAGTACAAGGATGAGCGGCCACTGCCCCCTGAGTTCTTCCGCCGATGCCACCGTCTCCGCCTCCTAGTCCCAACCGGAGGGAGTTTCGCGCGGCATGGCAAGCATGAAGGCTTCGACCGCNNAACACGGCTTGTTATCTCGAAAAGGGTGGGGATGGGCTGTGTCTTAATGTTGAGGCAGGCAGGCTGCATCATGCATCCCTCGCCGGCCATGATAAAGCCGTTCTCAATACGATACGCATCCTCCGAAAAGGGTGTATCCGCCTTGACAAAGCTTCCCACCCTTAAACCCTCCGGATACAACAGGGCGATCCGGACCGCATCCTCCCTGGAGTTGAGCTTATCCTTCGGGGGAACCACGTTCATCGCTTCTCTGGGAGCTCCCAGTTCGGTCGGGTTGGAAAACTGCCCGCCCGGTTCCAGCCGGGTTACCTGGGTTTCTATTTCTGTGATCTTCCGATCCACCACCTTGAGACGAACCAGAAGCAGTATGGTGTTTTCGCCTTCTTCGAGAACCGCGTGGGTGCCGACGACGCCCAAGAGCGGATCCATAATATCCTGCCGGTAAGGAGTCATTTTCAAAGCGCTCTTCCAGATGCCTTCCCCCAGCTTGATGTCGACGGTGTTCTCGGTATACCGCATATCGCCGGAAACAGGCAGATCTGCAGGCTTTTGGGCGATCAGCGCATCCAGGTACTGCGTCATAAAACCCTGGAGGCATTCGCGGTCGCAGGTCGAGCCGGCACATGAGGCCGTTGCCAGAACGATACTTATCAATGCCGCCGATAAAAGCACACGCATAGCAGTTTGCATATATGGTTTCTCCCGGGATTCAATTTTAAATGTACGATTGCGGTATTCTATGGTGCGCCGGAAGGGTTGGCAAAGGAAATATTACAGGCGACAGTCGTTATTTAAATCCTTGATACGCGGCGCCAGGGTATTTACTATTCAATTTCCGAAAGGAGGGACGGTTTGTCGAAGATTGGATTCATCAGCCTGGGCTGCCCCAAAAACCTTGTGGACAGCGAAGTCATGGTCGGCCTGCTTAAAAAAAAGGGACACACCATTACGGCCGACCCGAAAGAGGCGGAGGTCCTTGTCGTCAATACCTGCAGCTTCATCGAAGCGTCCAGAAAAGAATCGATAGAAACCATTCTTGAGGCTGCGAGCCTGAAAGAAACCGGATCCTGCAGGAAACTCATCGTAGCGGGATGCCTGGCCGAGCGCTACGCGAACGAGATCCGTTCCGACCTGACCGAGGTGGACGCTATTGTAGGCGTCAATCAGATCGAGGAAATCGTCCGTGTCGTATCCGGCGAACCGATCGATCTTCCGGACACCTACGGTCGCAGCGATGCGGACCTCTATCTGTATGACCACACGACTCCGCGCACTCTGATCGGGCCCGGTTATTCTGCCTATATGAAAATTTCCGAGGGGTGCGATCACACATGTGCGTTCTGTGTCATTCCAAAAATCCGGGGACGCTACCGAAGCCGCAGCATTCCTTCCCTGGTCAAGGAAGCCACCAGTCTCGCGTCCCGGGGAGTAAAGGAAATCGTACTCATCTCCCAGGACACGACAAGCTACGGCACCGATTTAGGAATGCAGTACGGGCTGGCTTCCCTTCTGGAAGCCCTCGCCGGCGTCAACCGCCTGCGCTGGATCCGGGTGCTGTATGTGTATCCGAACCTTTTCAGCGACCGGCTCATCGATGTCATGAATTCCAGCGATAAAATCTGCAAATACGTCGACATGCCGCTGCAGCACGCTAGCGCTAAGGTGTTGAAATCCATGAAGCGCGGCGGCACCCGTAAAAGCCTCTCTCGCCTCATTCATCATATCCGCAAGAGGATTCCCGGTGTTACTTTCCGGACCAGCATGATTGTCGGATTCCCGGGCGAAACCAAAAGCGACTTCATTGAGTTGAAGGATTTCTGCAGTGAAATGGAATTCGACCGCCTGGGAGTCTTCACATATTCGGACGAAGAGGATACGATAGCCTGTGGGCTACGTCCCAAAATCCCGATCCGAACGGCGGAATCCCGCCGTCGCGCTTTGATGAAACAGCAGGAGGGCATTTCGTCCCGAAAGAACCGCACGCTGATCGGACAAAGACTGCCGATCCTCGTGGAAGGTCTTTCGCAGGAAAGCGATCTACTGATGCAGGGCAGGCTCGAATCGCAGGCGCCCGAAATTGACGGCATCTGCCTGATAAACGATTCGGAAGTCGAAGATATGAAAAACGGTAATTTTTACACTATTGAAATTACCCGGGCTCTCGGACACGACCTTCTGGGCAGGATTGTAATACAAAAGTAATACGGCCCAGCCCGAATCAGAATACCGCCTGGGCTGATACGTTCCCACAATTGAGGCGTCCCATATGAAATGCCCGCATTGCGGCAAAGATTTCAAGGATTCGAAACAGCCTTACAGGCCTTTCTGCAGTGATCGCTGCAAGCTCATCGACCTGGGAAAATGGATTTCCGGGGAATATCGCGTCCCTACCCTGGAAACGGTCGACAATGACGAGGAGAATTCGATGAAAGATCCGGAGGAAGAATGAAACTCCAGCTATCCAGAATAATCGCCAGTCTCTTCTATGTGGGCTTTTTACCCGGAATGCCGGGAACCTACGGTTCTATTATTACCGCTCTTATCTTTTTTTCAGTCCATTCATTTAGCGGTCCTGTAGTGCCGGGATTCCACCTGGGGGCGGTATGTCTGATCACGCTGGTGGGCGTTTTGGTTTCGGCCGAAATCAACCGCAGCACCGGCAAGGAAGATCCTTCTTATATCATTATCGATGAAGCAGCGGGACAGCTGCTCACATTCCTGTTGGTTCCCGTTACCGGTTTGAATATCTTTCTCGGGATCCTGGCCTTTCGAACGTTTGACATCTGGAAACCCTATCCCATCCGAAAACTGGAACGCCTGGGCAGAGGAATAGGCGTCATGGCGGACGACCTGCTGGCAGGCGTCTATGCATGCATTGTGCTGCATATAATTAATCTTTTACTTTAATAAGTATCTTATAAATAGTTAATAAACATATTTTCCCATTAATGCATCGGGGACTCCATGAAAGCGGAAATAATTGCCGTTGGCTCTGAATTGTTAACACCCGACAGCAGCGACACCAACTCCCTTTATCTGACGCGTCAATTAAATGAAACCGGCTGCGAAGTCCACTTGAAAACCATTGTCGGGGACGATCAGAAAGAAATCGAAGGAATTCTGCGCCAGGCCCTCGAGCGCTCCGACCTGATCCTTTTCAGCGGCGGGCTCGGACCGACGATGGACGACCGGACACGCGTTGCCGTGGCAGCGGCTCTGGGCCGTCCCCTCGCGCCGGACCCGAAGATCCTGGAAAACTTACGCCGGAAGTTCGCATCCCGCGGCTTCAGGATGTCCCCGAACAATGAACAGCAGGCTGAAGTCATTCGGGGAGCCGAAATACTGGACAACCGGCTCGGGACCGCACCCGGAATGTGGATTGAGGAAGGAAATAGATATATCGTCCTGCTTCCCGGACCACCCAGGGAGCTCAAATCCATTTTAGAAGATCACGTTCTTCCCCGAATCCGTAAATTGACCCGGGATAAACACCTGGAAACCCGGTCCTTTTACATAACGGGAATGACCGAATCGGAACTGGATTCGCAGCTTGCCCCTATCTATAGCGCCTATCCCCGGATCGCCACCACGATCCTGGCGGGAACCAGGCACATTTCCGTGCGTCTTTATCGCTGGACACAGGAAGGGTCCAACAGCGATGACCTTGATGAACTTGCCGCCAGAATTCAGGACAAAATCGGACTCGCAATCTTCTCCACTAAGGATGAGTCGATGGAAGAGGTCGTAGGCCGGATGCTGCAGGAATCGAAAAATACGATTGCGGTGGCGGAATCCTGCACCGCCGGCATGCTCGGAATGCACATAACCCGGGTGCCGGGAAGCTCCGAATATTTCATGGGCGGCATTCAGTGCTACAGCGATACAGCGAAAATCGAGTTGTGCGGTGTTCCAGCAGACCTGATCCTGGCGCATGGAGCGGTCAGCGCGGAAGTGGCTGAGGCACTGGCACGCGGGGTTCGGGAGGCTCTTCACGCATCCATCGGCCTTTCCATTACAGGCATTGCCGGTCCCGGGGGAGGCTCGAAGGAAAAACCGGTCGGGTTAGTTTATATCGGGATTTCGGACGGTATGCACACGGAAAGCAGGCATCGGATCATGCCGGGAGACAGGGAATCCGTCCGGGAGCGCAGCACCTATCTCGCACTTTCCTGGCTCCGGCGTTTCCTAATGCGGGATGATCCATAGCCCGATGCAATTGCGTTTTACGATCCGGATTACCGGCAGCTCCTGCAGGTCGGTTACAGGTAAAAAACCGAAGGTCCAATTGTCATGAGGACATTTATTGCAATCCCGATCCCTGAATCGTGCCTGGAAATGCTGGCTCAGATGCAGCGGCAGCTTCAAGCCCCAAAGGCGGAAGTACGATGGATTAAAATTCCGTCAATCCATCTCACATTGAAGTTTCTGGGGGAGGTCGATCCTGCCGCCATTCCCGCAATGGTGGAATCTCTGGGCGTAATCTCGGAACAGACACGGCAATTCGGGATCCGGTTGTCAGGATTAGGCACTTTCCCGAACGACACAAACCCCCGGATAATCTGGTGTGGCATCCGGGGAGACACGGATGTTCTTACAAGGCTGCAGGCAGAAGTGGAAACCGTCTGCGCCGATTTCGGATTCCCTCCCGAGGACCGGCCGTTTCGACCGCATCTGACCCTGGGCAGAATAAAAGGGAGAAAGAATCTAAAGTCGCTTGTGGACTGTATCGCGAAAGGATCCGATCTGGAGTGCGGGTTCCATGCCGACCGTTTCAACATCTATAAAAGTGTTCTGAAGCCGTCAGGGGCCGTATATACTGTTCTGGAAACCATTGCACTGCCTTAGCAGCCCGGGGCTGCCAGGCGCTCAAGGACACCCTAAGACTATGCCATACGAATATTCAATTCCTGTTTTATCGTACCTGCTCGGTTCCATCCCGTTCGGCTTTCTGCTGATGAAATTTTCCCAGGGCAAGGATATCCGTTCTTTCGGCAGCGGGAATATCGGGGCCACAAACGTTTTTCGCAAAAGCCGTCTGACCGGCATCCTGACGCTCCTTCTCGACGGCGGCAAGGGATACCTGGCCGTGGTGATAGCAGGTTGGTTGGGTGACGACTCCTCCTGGCCGGCAATAGCAGCCGTTGCAGCCATTGCCGGTCATATTTTCCCCGTCTGGCTAAAATTCAAAGGGGGGAAAGGCGTTGCAACAGGCTGCGGCGCTTTTCTGGCGCTCTGCCCTCCTGCGGTAGGGACCACGCTGGTCCTGTTTGTCCTGGTCCTTGTCCTGACGCGATATATCTCGGTCGCCTCTATCACGGCGACCGCCCTGTTCCCTGTTTGGGCGTATCTTTACGGATATCGTGCGCCGGTTCTCCTCTGGGGAGCCATCGGAGCGCTATTGATTATTGCCAAACATCATCAGAACATCCGACGGCTTGTATCCGGAACGGAAAACAAGTTTACGATGGGTTTGAAATCTGGATAATCTTTATTCTCCGGATCTTCCCGGAATCCTCTGGTACGGAACGCGCCAGAACGACATTAGATATAGGATAGAAAACCGATGACAATCGACAAAGAACTACTCGAAATCCTCGCCTGTCCCCTGTGCAAAGAGGAGGTCCAACCGACTCCCGACGGCAACGGCCTCAAATGCGTCAAGTGCCGTCGCATATATCCCATTCAGGACGGCATACCCGTCATGTTGGTCGATGAAGCAACCGTCGATGATAATTGATCCACAGGGCATAGGGCGAACACAAGGTTCGCTCCTATTTTTGGCGAGGTCGTATTAAGGGAGAAAAGAAGGCACCTCCTAGGTCATTCGAAACATGTCCGGAAGCGTTTCGGGGAACGCCTGCCTGGAGCGGCCCCGGGTCAGTTCGGCCGGAACGGCATGCATCAGCTCTTCCGGTGTCCAGCGCCCTTCCTTGGTCAGGATGCGCTCAACAGGGGGCGGTTCGACGTAAATACCGACATGCCCGTGAAAAACTTCGAAAATACACCCGTTGACATGGTCGGCCGCTTCACTGACCAGGTATGTCGCCAGCGCAGCCACATCCTCCGGTCGATGGACCTCAACCTTAGGGTTCTTGAACTCCGGCCCGATGCCGCGCCAGGCGGCTATAGGACGAAGGATGTTGCAGGTCGTGCCGAATTCCGCCATTTCCCTTGCAACGGTGCGCGCGAATCCCACAATGCCCTCCTTGACCGTTGAATACCCCGCCTGTCCAGCGAAACCCAGTCCTATATGAGACGAAGTGCAGAGGATGCGTCCATAGTTCTGATTCTTCATATACCCGGCCGCAGCCCGGGTGCAATACATCATGCCGTACAGGTGGGTCTTGACCATTAGGTCCCAGTCTTCCGTGAGGATGGCGTCGACATTCTGATGGCGGATGACGCCGGCGTTGTTCACGAGAATATCGATCCGGCCGAATGCATCCACTGCCTGTTGAATGATGGACCTGGCGCCTTCTTCCGTGGCAACACTGGCATAATTCGCGACGGCTTCACCCCCTTCGCTCCGGATCCGCAAGACCACCCGGTCCGCGTCGTCATGCGATGATCCACGACCGTCATGCGAGGTACCCAGATCGTTTACGACAACGTTCGCGCCCTGAGATGCGAAAGCGATCGCGTCCGCCCGCCCCAATCCGTTTCCGGCACCTGTAACGACTGCAACTCTTCCCTTAAGCATATCTCCCATATGTGCTCCCTCCCGAACTTCTCCATGTTCACCGCCTCCGTATCATATTTTGCATATCAGAGCAAAGCATCCGTTTTGGAAGCCATGATGAAATCGTTGACATGCAGGCCCTTAATGGCATGCGTCCACCAGGACACGGTAACTTTCCCCCATTCAGTCAGAATCGAAGGGTGATGTCCCTCATTTTCTGCAATGGCTCCGACCCTATTGGTGAATTCCAGCGCTTCTACGAAATTCTTGAGTTTATAAACCCGCACCAGTCGCTTGATCCCGTCAATTTCCAGGATTCCCCATTCGGGGACGGCAGGTTTGAATTTCTCAATTTCTTCATCCGTAACCTTAGGAGCACCGGCACGACAGGCCTCGCATTTGCGGTTTCTTAAATCTTCCATTACATCCTCCGGATATCAATTTTTATCTGAATAGACCATACAAATATAGTACAAGTACAAACTACCTATGCAAACAACAAGTTCCTGCGTTCCTGTTCCGAAGAATCAGTTCAGAAGAAATAGGTGGAAATGTGTAGTATAAATATTAAACGAAACCGTGTCCCATGTCACACAGTCATACCGGCCGGGGGATTATGCTCAGCGTATATATCAAAAACGGAAAAATCCTGCTTCGAAACCGGCCCAAGCCCGGGCGGCGCAATGGGCATGCCCTTATACGCCTGTTGTGCGCCGGTATCTGCAATACCGATTTGGAACTGCAGCGGGGGTACTATAACTTTCGCGGGACTCCGGGACACGAGTTCGTCGGCGAAGTCGTCGCAGCGGACACCCGGTCCCTTGTCGGTCGTCGTGTTGTGGGGGAAATCAACATGGCGTGCGGACGTTGCAGTTTTTGCAGGCAGGAGTTGCCTCGACACTGTTCTTCCCGGGCGGTCCTGGGGATCGAAGGCAAATCCGGGGCATTCAGCGAATATTTCACCCTGTCGGAGAAAAACCTGCACGTCGTCCCGAAATCGGTCTCAAACCAAAACGCCACATTCGTGGAACCGCTGGCTGCGGCGTGTGAAGTCCTCGAACAGGTCTCAATTCCAGCGCAAAGCAGGGTAGCCGTCCTGGGGGACGGGAAACTGGGGTTGCTCATCGCCCAGGTGCTCAAAGCCCACGATCTGCAAGTTCATTTGTATGGAAAACACAGGGAAAAGCTCGCTATTGCCGAAACTCAAGGAATTCAGACTCACCGTATCGTCCGACGACTGCCTCATAGCGCATACCCGTGGGTTGTTGAAGCAACCGGATCTTCGAAAGGATTGTCCCAGGCCGTAGGTATGGCAGTGCCCCGTGGTACGGTTATTTTGAAATCCACAGTTCATGACAAATCCTCCATCGACACCGCAAAGGTGGTTGTAAATGAACTCAGCTTGGTGGGTTCCAGGTGCGGTCCCTTCGAGCCGGCGATTTCATTGCTGCGTTCGGGAAAAATCCATGTGGAAGATATGATCACGGCGTGCCTTCCCCTCAGCCGGGCGCCGCTGGCATTTCAGATTGCGTCCCGCAGGGGTGCACTCAAAGTACTGCTTGTCTGCGACTAGGCTGCAATTCCTGCGGGATTTCCATTGCTTCTCTTAAGCCGGGTGCCGGATGGAAATCGGAGCCGCTGAAGCAGTGGGAATCCAGTCGGAAACAAGATCTACCCGTATCCTTTCGAAACAAAGCCTGATAGAATCGCGGTCGCAGCAGAATCTTCCTTTTTATTATTTAACGGTAAAAACGAAGGAGCATCCCGATGAAGGCTATGATCTTCTGCTATATCCTATGCACTGGATTGGTTTTCGGTAATACCGCCCAGGCCCAGCCTGCTCAAAAACAGCAGACAGATTCCTGGTGGCGGCAGTTCGCTCCCGGTTTCTTTCCCTATAAGAAAGACGCCAAAAAGCTTCCCTTGATTTCGGTCGAAGGAAACAAGTTCGTTAATCCTGACGGAAATTCGATCCTGTTTCGCGGTCTTTCCATTTCCGATCCGGACAAGCTTGAATCCCAGGGGCACTGGGACAGGGAACATTTCGTAAAAGTCCAGGAAATGGGTGCAAAAGTCGTCCGCATCCCGGTTCACCCGGTGGCTTGGAGAGGAAGAACTCCCGTCGAGTATATCAAGTTGCTCGACCAGGCCGTTGAATGGTGCACCGATCTGAGAATGTATGTCATGCTGGACTGGCACTCCATCGGAAACCTGACCACGGGACTTTTCCAGGATCCGATGTATGAAACGACACTGCAGGAAACCTACAGTTTCTGGCGGATCATGGCCCGGCACTATGCCGGGCACAACACTGTCGCCTTCTGGGAACTGTTCAACGAACCGACCACCTACAGGGGCCAACTGGGTCCCATAGTCTGGTCTGAATGGAAACGCATTTGTGAAACCGAAATTACGATCATTCGGGCGTACAATCCCCAGGCGGTTATCCTTGTGGCCGGATTCGACTGGGCATACGACTTGACTCCAATCCGGGAAGCTCCCATCGACGCCGAAAACATCGGCTATGTAACTCATCCGTATATCATGAAAAGGACGCCCCCGTGGGAGCCGAAATGGGAGATGGACTTCGGTTTCGCCACCGACCAGTATCCCGTGATCGCCACCGAATTCGGAGGAATCCAGGCAGCCTCCCCGGGTTCCGCCGGTCCCGTCTATGGACCGGCCATCATCAGGTACCTGGAAAGCAGGGGGATAAGCTGGCTGGTGTGGTGTTTCGACCCGGAATGGGGCCCGACGTTGATCAGTGACTGGGAATACACTCTCACGCCTTCAGGCGAGTTTGCCAAAAAGGCAATGCATGGAGAGGTTGAATAACTTTCTGAATATATTGCCGGGCTATGAGGGAAGTCGACAAACAACACGCAAGGCATGCAGGACAATTCCGTTGTTCGCCCTTGGGAGTTAAAATTTCCTTTACCTGGCAATCCCGAAGAACCGGTTCGAGTTTTCCCAGACAGTCTGCTCAACGACGTCCCCCGGTTCGGAGCGCAATTCTTTCAGACATTCCATTACGTATCGCGTGCAGGCAGGCTCGTTCAACTGGAACCGGCCCGTCACGGCTCTCGGCACCAGAAAGGGCGCGTCCGTCTCCACCAGAATCCTGTCCAGCGGCAGGGTGCGCGCCGCATCCTGCACCGCCAGCGCCTGTTGGTAGGTCAGGATCCCGGAAAAGGAAAAATAGATATTGTCCGACCAGGCGAGCATCTCCTCGGCAAAAACCGAATTTTCACTGAAACAATGAATCACGGCCCTGCACATATCGCATTCTCTGATGAGTGCCACGGTATCGGATGCGGCATCCCGGGTATGGATCACCAGAGGCAGATCCAGTCGAACCGCCAGATTCGCGTGAGCGATGAAAAATGCCCGCTGCATTTGTTTCTGGACCTGCTCCCTCCCCTTTGTAAGGTGATAATAATCCAGTCCCGTCTCTCCCACGGCGACAATTTTGTCGCGGTTCGCATCGATAAAGGATTCCAGATTTGCTGTCCACTCCGACACGGCTTCTCCAGGCAAATCCTGACACGATGTTGGATGCAAGGCTGCCGTGCACCAGGTATCGCCGCCCCATTTGCGTGCCAGATTAAGAGCCTTAAGATTGGAATCCCGGTCGGTGCCGACCTGAACCGACCGCATCACTCCCTCGGAATTCATTCTGGCTTTTATGTCAGGGTGCCTGTTTTCCAGTCCCTTCCAATAGGCATGGCAGTGAGTGTCGAAAATCATAATTGCATACCAATTTATCAGGGAAACATGGCGATTGTGGGACCCAAGAACTTCAGGCAGGATTCTATATTGAATTTCCCGTTTCCCGTTGAATCCTTATAAGGCAACAAAAAGGGAATTCTCCCAGCAAGGGAATGTTCCCTTACCCGGAACTGCTCTCGAGTGGAACATCCTGTTCCGACTCGATCTCTTCAGCAGGTCTTCTTCCGATCAGACGATAGAATATCCGCTTTATGTCTTCCAAAATCATGTACTCGGCCGGAATCATCACCAGGGTGATAAAAGTGGCAAAGACCACGCCATAGGCCAGGGAAATCGCCATAGGAATCATGAACCGGGCCTGCAGGCTCTTTTCGAGAAGAAGCGGGGTCAGTCCGCCGAATGTAGTCAGCGAAGTAAGAAGGATCGGCCGGAAACGGGACATCCCGGATTCCCGGACAATGACATGCAGGGGTACTCCGGGACGACGGTTTCGATTAACATAATTAACCATGATCAAACTGTCATTGACCACGACGCCTGCCAGCGCGACAATGCCGAAACCGGATAATATCGTTAAATCCATCCCTTGAATGACATGCCCGAGAACCGCGCCGACCAGTCCGAATGGAATGGCGGACATAATAATGACAGGCTGGATATAGGAACGCAGCGGAATTGCCAGCAGAGCGAAAATACCCAGAAGTGCAAACTGGAATCCTCTACCAAGAGCCGAAATCGTATCCCGCAACTCGCGTTGTTCACCTTCCAGGGAATAAATAACGCCGGGATACCGGCCTAATATCTCAGGCAGCTCATTCTCCGTCAATTGCGCAACGATTTCATTCTCGTTGGCTTTTGTCGAATCAACCTTGGCTTTAACATTGATGGAGCGACGGCGATCCACACGGTCGATCGTCGAATATCCGTATCCTACCTCCGCTTCTGCAACCGTTGAAAATGGAACCTCGATTCCTCCGGGCGCTCGAATCCTCATATTCTCCAGATCCCCAAGAGAGATTCTTTCCTCATACGGATAGCGGACCATGATCCTGACATCATCTCTTCCCCTCTGAATCCGCTGAGCCTCTTCTCCGTAGAATGCCTGCCGAACCTGGCGGGCCAGATCCAGTTGAGACAGGCCGAGAATCTCCGCCTCCGGCTTTATCCTGAGCTTCACTTCCCGCTTGCCCGCCCTGAAAGAGTCGGAGATATCGTACACGCCGGGGTATATGGAAAGAGCGGTGCGTATTTCTGTAGCAATTTTACGCAATTCCTCCACGTCGTTTCCCGTCAACTGGATATTAATCGCGTCACCGGTAGTCATTAAAGAAGAAGAGAAGTCCAGCTCCACCGCATCGGGAATATTCCCCGTATACTCGCGCCAGAGTTCGGAAACTTCCATACTGGAGAATGAACGATACTCTGAAGGCGACAGCTCCACGTCCACTTCCGCCAGGTGTGCACCACTGAGCAGGACGCTGCCGCCCATAGGGCCACGATTCTGCGAAAGGCTGGGCTGATCCCCTATAGAGGACAGGACATGCCGAAACGGCGGGGGTTCTCCGGGCAATATCCTGCTTTCAATTTCTTTCCGGACTTTTTCAAGGGAAGATTCAATTCTGGCGACAGCCCTGGTGGTTACTTCAACCGGGGTCCCGAGAGGCATCGTAAGTCGTACGGTTACATTATCCCCCTCAACCTCGGGCATGAATTCAAATTTTATCCTGCCTCCGGCGACATATCCAAACGTAAGGAAAAGAATAGTAAGCGCAAGCCCCATGGTTGCATAGCGCCACGAAAGCGCCAGATCGAGCGATGGGCGATATACGCTGGCAATAAAAAATTTCAGCCCCTTGTCAAACAACATCCGGCATTTATTCCAAAGCGCTACCAGCTCCCCCGGCGACTTCTTCCGGTGTTTTAAATGAGAAAGGTGGGCGGGAAGAATAAAAAGGCACTCCACCAGAGAGAGCAGAAGGGTTGGAATCACGACCAGCGGAATCACCTTAAAAATCTTTCCCATGGTACCGGGAACTGCGAGCATTGGTGCAAATGCCGCGACAGTAGTGAGAACGGCGAAACACACGGGAACGAACATTTCGATCGTACCTTCCACTGCCGCCTGAATCCCGCTTTTACCTTTTTCGTACTGGCTGTAAATATTTTCTCCCACTACAATCGCATCATCCACCACTATTCCAAGAACCACGATAAAGGCGAACAGTGAAATCATGTTCACGGAGATGTCGAGTGAGGGCATCAGGCAGAAGGTACCCATAAAGGAGATAGGAATTCCCAGGCTTGTCCAGAAAGACAGCTTAAACTTTAGAAAAAGCGCCAGTATTAATATAACCAGGAGGAAGCCGGTTCTTCCGTTGCGAATAAGCAGATCCAGGCGACCGCGCAACAATTCGGCATTGTCCTGCCATGTTGTAAGTTTAATTCCCCGAGGGATCCGTCCCTGGGCTCGCTCGACATACTGATGAATCTGTTCAGCGATCGTAATAGCGTTCTGGTCTCCCACCCTGAATACCTGGATCATGACAGCCGGATTGCCGTCGAAGCGTGCACGCTGGTCGGTCTCTGCAAAACCGTCGATTACATGTGCAATGTCGCCGAGACGAACTTGAGTGCCGTCGATACGGCTGATCAGGGTTAAAGCCTCAAAATCCTCACCAAGGTAAGCCTGCCCCTTTGTCCTCAATAATATCTCGCCACTTTCCGCGCGAATGGATCCGCCGGGAAGGTCAAAAGAGGAACGCCGCACTGCAGAGGCGACATCTTCAAATCGCAGCCCGTATCTCCTCAGCGACTCTTCTGAAATCTCAATGGATACTTCATAGGGGCGAGCGCTGGTCAGTTCGACCTGGGTAATTCCCGGCAGAGCGGAAATTTCATCCCGGATCGTTTCACCGAGTATTTTGAGAGTACGCTCATCCGTTGCGCCCGATACAGCTATATTGATCACCTGCTGACGCGTCAGGATTTCCTGAATGACCGGACTTTCCACCTCTTCCGGGAATGTCTCTATTGCATCCACCCGCGTCTTGACTTCATCCAGCACGGTTCGCATATCGGCGCCTTCCAGCAGTTCGATAGTCACCGTGCCGCTTCCCTCGGAGGATTTGGAAGAGATTTTTTTTATTCCATTAATTCCCTGTATCTGTTCCTCGATACGAACGCAGACAGCTTCTTCGACCTCTTCCGGAGCAGCCCCCAGGTAAGGCACTCTCACCGTGATGGTGTCGGTGGAAAATTCGGGAAAAATTTCCTGACGAATGGAAAGTGCCGCAACCATTCCCCCGGCCAGAATAACCAGCATCAGCAGGTTGGCCGCTACAGGATTGTTCGCGAACCAGGCGATTGCTCGATTCAAGATACAGCCTCCTGAAGGTTTACCTGAACTTCCATCCCTTCAACAACCGTCTCCATGGGTGAAATACAGACAACTTCCCCTTTCTCCAAACCGGACTGGATGATTACTCTGTCGCGTTCCCGTTTGAAGATTTCAACCCTGCGGAAATGAATCCGGTTATCCCGGTCAATCACATACACTGTATCCGAGCCGCGTATGGCAGCCCTCGGAAGCACAATGGCTCCGGAAAGCAGTCCCCCCCGGATTTCCGCCCGGACGAACATTCCCACGGCGAGCGGAGGGCGTTTGGGGTCTTCCCTTCGGGCATAAGGATCCTTGACCTGTGCGACGGCATAAAGCATCCGGGTTGCGGTATCTATTTCGCCTTCGGTTCTGACAATCCTGCCTTTCCAGACATACTCGGCGCCGGCCCAGTCTGCACGGAGCAGGACTTCCGGGCCTTTTAACTTCGAATCCTCGTCGTAGCGATAGCTCAGGGGGATATCGACGAAGGCAAGCTGCTCATCGGGGAGTGGAAGACGAACCTCCGCGACATCGATGGAATAGAGCTGCGCAAGGGAGGCGCCCCGACTGACGTACTGTCCGACATCGACATTTTCTCTGCGCACGCGCCCGTCGAAAGGAGCTTTGATTTCGGTTCTATCGAGATCCCTTTTCGCCTGTGCCAGTGTTGCGCGGGCCGCCTGCAGCGCAGCGGTCGCCTGGGCGACCTGCGGCTCCCTTAAAACCAACGGAGGGGCGCTACCGCCATCTCCGATTTTCGCCCATTCCTCCGCCGCAACAGCGGCTTCAGCCTTCTCCTGTTCCAGGCGGAGAGTCGCCTGTGCGACTTCCGCCTCCGCACGGATCAAAGCAAGTTCATAGTCGTGCGGATCAATCCGGAGAAGAACTTCGCCTTCTTCAAAAAATCCGCCTGCTGCAAGCGACGGCGAAACGGACAGTACTTTTCCGGATATTTCCGGGATAAGATCCGTCACGGTTCTCGCCGTTACCGTACCCTGGGAGTAGACCGATAGCCGGACTCCTTCAGGAGACACAAGTAAACCCCGCACTACAGGGACGACCTGCTTCACGGGTTCCGTAACAACCTCCGGCCTGGATTCGACCATTTTCCAGGCCCCGTAGACACCGGCGGCAAGAAGAAGAATCGGTACGATAATTTTTAAAATCCTGGATATCACGATTTGTCATCCTTTCGATCCGAGTTGGAAGCTTCGGGTTCTATCTGTTTGGATTCAAAACCTCCACCCAGAGCCAGATGCAGATCTATACGCGTATCCAGTCTTTGCCTGCGGATATTCAGGAGTTGACTTTCTGCATCCAGACTGCGGCGCTGAGCTTCCAAAATGGTGACGAAGCTTTCCAATCCCGTATCGTAGCGATTCTGGGCAAGCTCGAGGGACGCGGTTGCCTGACGGGTAGATACAAGGATGCTCTGCTCCTGGCGGGCCAGATAACTTTCAGCAGCCAGCGCCGCCTCAACCTCCAGGAGAGCTTTCAGGACGGATGCAGCCCACCGGGCGGCGGCTTCTTTAGAGCGGGCGTCTTCCAGTTCCACCTGGGCGCGAAGCCTCCCCCCCTGGAATACCGGCTGCATAACATTGCCGGCCAGATTCCATATGAAAAAACTCCCGTTAAACGCCTGTAGAAAATCGGCTGAAGAGGTTCCAATCCTTCCGGTAATGCTGAAACTCGGATAAAGAGATCTGCGCGCCTGGGTCCACCTGGCCCCGGCGGCCCACATTCTGCGTTCTGCTGCAACCAGGTCCGGCCGTCGCGAAACCAGTTCCGATGGAACACCGGTGGGTGGAACGGGAGGTACGGACGGCAGGTTTTGCGCTGTTTCCAGCTGAGCGGAAGGATATCGGCCGAGCAGTATCTCCAGTTGCCGAGCAGCTAAATCCATCTGCTGCTTTCGCTGTTCCAATAAGGCTTCCGCGGAAGAAAGGCTTGAAAGGGCCAATCGCAGGTCCAGGGACGACTGCAGTCCTCTCCTGTATCTGCTGCGGACTCTTTCGGAGGTATCCCGATAGTTTGCAACCGTTTTTTCCGCCAGCCTGATCTGCTCCCAGCTTTCCAGGGCTGCATACCAGGCTTTACTGATCTGTGCCGCCAAAGAGAGTTTTGCGAATCTCATGTCCGCTTCAACCGCCTCCAGGTCGGCTATTGCAGCCGATTTGCCCGCTGATATCCGTCCCCAGACATCCGGTTCCCAGGATGCATCCAGGGAAACACCAAAGCTTTTGAAGGTTCGGCTCAAACTTTCGCCTTCGGCTCCGGGTATCGGTAATCCGATGAAATTCTGTCTCTGCCCGTTTGCATTCAAGCCTGCGGACACATTCGGCAGTATTTCTGCACCCGCGATCCGTGCTTGAGCCGCAGCAGTCTCCACACGGGCCGCTGCTGCCTGCAGGTCAAAATTGCCCTCCAGTCCTTTTTCTACAAGGTCTTTCAGGACAGGATCGCCAAAGCTCTCCCACCATAGCGCCAGGACTTCTTTCTCTTCAATCCCGGCACCAGGCCACTCGTCTGGAAACGGGATTTCAGGCTGATGTCGAATTTCTATCGGCTTTCGCCCGCATGCCGATGCCAGCAGCACCAGGGAAAACAGCCATATGTATCGCAATTGCATTCTGACTCCATTGAAGCCGAGCCGATAATTCGTCGATCGGGAAAAGTCTTCCTGTAAGGTGTTATGAAATTACAGCCGGATCAGAACCGAAACATTACCAAAAACTGCGGATCCTGAAGGGTTTTCGCCTCACGCTTTCCGGAGGTGAGGCATAATGCAGCTGCAAATAATTAATATAAAACCACTTAGATCTCCAATCATTCAACCGAGACCCTCAATGCACAATTTTTTATTTTATAACAATATTCGGCCCGATTTAAGTCCGGATTTTATTTTAAGCAGGTCGCCTGTATTCATTGTTACGAAGGAATGCAAGTTTGTGAAAAACCGCATCCGAACTCCATTTCACAGTACTATGTAGATTTTAAATGATGATATAAAAAGGCCATTGAAGCTGCACCATTCAACCGGGAGAGATCGCCATGCTGAATCAAAATTCGCAGTGGTACAAACTACAGTATCCTGAATGCTTCGTGAATGAAGACCAGAGGATGATTCAAAAAGTGGTCGCCGATTTTGTCGACAAAGAAATCATGCCTGTGCGGCACAAAATTGATGAAGATGAAACACATGAGAAAATCGTCGAGCCGATCCTGAAGAAATTGCAGGTTGATCTGGGTTTCCAGAAAACCGTCATTCCGAAAGATTACGGCGGGAACGAAGCGCTGTCGCTGGTATCGGCAGCCCTGAAACAGGAACAGCTTTCACGTGCGGATTACGGGATAAGCCTGGCATCCGCCTGCGTTGACTGGGGACTTGTCCCGGCAACCATGGCTTATCTCATGTTCCCATCCGTTAAGGCGTGGGGAAAAACGGTTCTGGATAAATTTGCACCGATGTTTATTGAAGACAAACTCCGCTTTGCCTGCTTTAACATGAGCGAAATCCAGTCTGCGTGTGACATCGAAAATCATCTGAACGACGCTAGATTGATCCGCACCAAAGCCGGAATTGAGGGCAACGATTGGGTCATTAACGGAAACAAGCATTGGGCCAGCAACAGCGGTATCGCCGATCTGCACTGTTTGGCCTGCAACATGGATCCTGGATCGGGCATCGAAGGCTTCGCACTGATATATGTCCCGGAGCCCTGGCCGGGTGTATCGCACGGTAAATTCGAAGTTAAATGCGGTGTTAAGGGTGACCGGAACACTTCGACCTACTTCGACAATGCGAGGGTACCGAAAGAATGGGGCATTCAGGGTCCCCTAGCCTGGGAAATTTTCCTGAACAACGTCGTTTCCGCCTTCGCCATGAACATCGCGAACTGTGTCGGGATTCTACAGGGAGCTTTCGACATCCTGCTTGAGTACACCGGCGACAGGATCGTGGGCGGAAAGCCGGTCCGGGAACATCTGTCAACTGCCATGTTCCTGGGAGAAATGGTCGGCGCACTATCGGTGGGAAGAGGAACATTCCTGGAGATATGCCACCAGTTCGACCACCCGGAGATATACGGTTCATGGATAACCGACAGCATGGTGGGTAAGGCCCGGGTTTCCCTGTCCTACATTGCGAGGATTGCAAACGATTTAATATCGAGGGGCATGGAATTTATGGGCGCCCAGGGTTTCGCGCGGGACGGACTCTATGAAAAGTATTACAGGGATGTAGCCGCGGCAAAACTGGTGCTGGGCGGAGTGCAACTCGGATTCTTCTCAGGCTGTCGCGCTTTTTACGACCTGGATTTCTCTTCCTTCGGCCCAGGTAAGATGTCCATGCAGTGATAACGGATTAGCCCAGATCTTATTTCTCGCACGATTTCAGCCGCTTCGATCCAATCGACCCGGTTCGGAAGACCGTGGATTCCAAAGGAATTATTAGAGATTGCGGATGCCTTCCCTCAATTCGTCCGTGGACACGGACGCAGTTCCCAGCTTGCCGACAACAATTCCAGCGGCGATGTTGGACAGAACAGCTGCCTCCAGGACCGACAGTCCGGAGACGAGACCCAGCGCCAGCGTGGAGATGACCGTATCCCCGGCTCCTGTCACGTCGAAGACTTCGCGCGCCACGGTGGGAATATACGTCGGTCGCAAACCATCACCGAACAGGGCCATGCCTTCCTCCCCGCGCGTCACCAGAAGGTGCCCGATACCGGGCAACCGGAGTAGCTTATGAACCGCGTGCACCAGGTTGCGTGTTCCGGAAATAGGGACACCGGCAGCCTGCTCTATCTCGGTAACGTTGGGTGTCACCACCGTCGCAGGATTGTAGACGGTGAAATCGACCATTTTGGGATCGACACAGATGACCTTCCCGGCGGCCGCGGATTTGGGCAGAACCTGCCGGAGAAGGGATCGGGAAATGAAGCCTTTGGCGTAATCGGAAATTACAACGGCGTCTGCTGTCTTTATCGCCTTTTTGAATTTTTCCACAACCTTCATCTGAAGAGCGTAGGAAAGTGGGGACCGGTCTTCGCGGTCCGTTCTGCATACCTGCTGATGGTGGGCAATGATCCGGGTCTTAACGCTTGTCGGCCGGCTTTTATCAACTACCAGTCCGCCGGTTGCGGAACCGATGGAACGAAACATTGTCCGGAGTGTCCGTCCTTCAATATCGTCGCCGACGACCCCGATCGGAACGGGTAATCCCCCAAGGCTACGGATATTGGCGGCGACATTGGCGGCCCCTCCCAGGCGGGTACTTTCGGTGTTTATTTCCACGACAGGTACCGGGGCTTCCGGGCAAATGCGGGACACAGATCCCCAGATAAAGCGGTCTAGGATCAGGTCTCCCAACACGAGGACACGTTTGCCGGCAAAACGCCTAATGGCCTGAATCAGTATTTCGGGATCGCACAGTCGTCGATCGGTAGCCATACAAACACCTTAAGGCATGATTATGGAGGAAGCGGCTTCTTTCCTGGGCGTCATCCGGGCCAGGAAATCCACATAGCTGCCTGGTGAACGGGGATCTTTTGAGTAGGCATCCATCATGGACTGCAGAAATTCCAGACACTCTATGGCATTCCGCAATGGCAGCCTCCTATGCTTGGGATCCACGATACCCTTCTCTTCTTCACCCTCCGGGTTCCGATAAGCCTCCAGGATCTCCCGAAGTTCCATCCTGATAGGCTCCACGCGGAGGTCGTCGGAATTCTTCTCGTACAGGATTCCCTTGTCCTCTGTCCTGTAGGCTTCCAGCAGGATTTTTACCGCACGGGAAACGTCTTCGTCCGTCAGGTGCCGCGATGCCAGGCGTTGCTGGGCAATAGAATATTCCAGGTGCGCCACAACATTCTGGTTGTCCGTTAGGATCCTTTTATTCCTTTCCTGTTGAACAGGATCCTGGCTTCGTAGCCTCTTGCTGAATTCCGAGGATTCGTGTTCCCGGCCCGCCTTGAGATACTCGCAGGTTTCCGGGCAGTTCAGCTCAAGGATCCGTTTCTCCCCACAGCAAGGTGGGCAGATGAAGCCGTCCTTGACCGGATTCTCCCGGCTTACAGCCGGACAGGGTCGCTTACCTTTTCTTTTGCCGCATACGATACATTTCATAACCAATAGACTTTCCGATGAAACTGGCTTTATACCATATTTCCATTCCCGGCCGGCGGGAAGATTAACAAAATCGAACGGGCCCGCGAGGGCGGATGTATTTCCGAAACGCCCTTATCGTTGGGATTTTCTGCCGGTCAGAACATCGGCGGTGAACTGATCCGATTGATTCCGGGGGACCGTCAGAGCCTTCCAGGCGCCCGCGTCTGCAGCAAAATGTTTAGCCAGAAAAACAATCTGCCCGACGTGATAGGAATAATGGGAGACCTGCCGGTGGACCGCCTGCATTACCGAATGGCGTTCCCCTCGAATGGCAACGATGCGGTCCATGTCGGAGTCGGTCAATCCTGCCAGCGTGTCAAAAACGCAATGCCAACCTTGTTCCCACATAACCGACAATTCATTGCGCGTCTGGACAGGCTCCTCGAATTCACTGTCCCGATCGCGGTCCGGTTTTTCGCCGTCGGTTGTCAGAAAATTGGTCCAGCGGGAACGCATATTTCCGGCCATGTGCTTTACAATGATTGCAATGGAATTCGATTCAGCGTCGAGCGTCGCAAAAAGGCCTGCGTCGGGGCACTGTTCCATCGAGCGTTCCGCCAATCTCTTGTAGTATTGCAACAAGTGCACGGAATCCTGCAGATACGATGTCGTCATTTCCAATACCATGCAACGATACCCTCCACACCGGTCCCCGTTGACTCCCGCTCCGACCATCCCTCCGGTTACTTCTGCGATTCTTTTTTTCGATTTTCACTCCACAGGGCCGGATCCCTCTGCCACTGCGCCAGAGTGTCGAGATCGGATTCGCTGAGCCTGCCGCCTTCGGCTGCTTCTTTCGCCAGGACATCGAAACTGGTGAGGGTATAAAGGGGTATGTTCGCCTCCAGGAAAGCTTTCTGAGCCACTTCCAATCCATAAGTGAAAATCGCCAGAACTCCCAGCACATCCGCCCCGGCTTCCTTCAGTCCTTCGGCTGCGGACACCGAACTGCCGCCGGTTGAAATGAGATCCTCGATGAGGATAACCCGCTTCCCGGCTTCCAGCCTTCCTTCGATTCGATTCTGCTTGCCGTGCCCCTTGGCGGCACCCCGGACATACACCATGGGAAGATCCATCAGGTCCGAGAGCCAGGCGGCGTGCGGTATTCCGGCTGTGGCGGTCCCGGCGATTACGTCCGGGTGAAATCCCTTTTCTTCGATCAGGGTCTTGAAACCCGCGGTGACACGTTTCCGGCTCGCCGGGTCGGAAATGATCAGGCGGTTATCGCAATAGATAGGCGCAAGCCTCCCCGACGTCCAGGTAAAAGGCGGATCGATACGCAGGCTGACGGCTTCCAGGTCCAGCAAAATACGTGCTATATTTCTATTCATGCACTATCCTCGCATTTTCCAATACTTTACGACACATGGCGTCTAAATGCAATATTCTATCAGGACGGTTGCCTCTGCCCGCTGCTGAAATTTGCCAGGAATTTTTTAGCCCTCTCATAATCGGGATAGGCACTTTCGGTTTGCCTGAACTCGCGCGGATGATGCTTCCTGGAACCGCTGACCGGCGAATCTCCGAAAAGCGCATGCAGCATTTCATGGTAAACAATATACCTTACGGCATAGGAAGGAACATTCGGGGAATCCAGAACCGGACTCAGAGTTATCGTATTATGGACAGGGTCATAATGTCCAAGCCGGTCGCGGCTTTTACGAAGACCCCAGCCTATCCTGTTTACTTCAATCTGGTTGTTGAAATAGAGTCCGTTCAGTTCCCGGTATATTTGTCTTAGCGAATGGTATTCGCCCGGTTTGCCGCGGAACTGTTTTCGCCCTCTCGAGGCACGACGTTGCCGCACTGCACTTTCGATCTCCGGAGTCCGGCGGTACAGATCGTAAATCTCCACAATTTTTCTCGGAGGCTTCCTGCGCATTACTCTCCAGGCCAGAATCTTTACGATCGCTTCAATCACGTATTCGGGGGCGTTTCGGCAATGGTCGCTGATTCGAAGAATCCATTTGGCCTCTTTGCGGCGCAGAGTATGGGTTAATCCTACGTAGGGATAGAAAGCGGCTTCAATATCCGTATTCCTAAATACCGGGAAAGAGGCCTGCAGTGCGGAGACACTGAGCCACTGCAGTTTCTCGGAGCTCAGACTATCCCGCCGGCCCTCTTCCGCAAAGGATTCCTGCTTCAATATGTATTGAAAATTTTTCTGCATCGAAATATCAGTTTATTCTGAAAATGATTCAACTGCCTGTGCTTTTGTACTGCCGCACTCCCAAAGCCCATACCCAAAGGGCCAGTCCCAGAACCACCGCGGCAACAACGGGGACCAGGTAAAATTTACTCTGAAACTCCATGCGCCCTAGATATCGGACCGTCGGGTAAAAGGACGCGAACGCGAACGGAACGATCCAGTTCAACATAAACTGGATCGCTGCATTATAAATTGTGAGGGGATATCGCCCAAAGGCAATCATATTGAAGACGGGAGGCGAAAGGCCGATCCGATCTTCAACCCAGAAATTGACGCTCGACAGGATGATGAAAATACAGACATAGATGACGGCGCCACACAGAATTAAGACCGGGAACAGGATCACATTCATAAAGGTCAGAGGAATTTCCAGGCGCACGGCGCACCAGGCAACGGCGGCGAGTCCCGTAAGGATTTCCTGAATCGATTCCAGGTGGAAGTTCTCAAACAGTATCTGAAACAGGGAATGGATGGGACGCAGCAGAACCCGGTCGAACTTCCCTTCCACGATATAAATTTCCCCGAACTGGTAGAGGTTCATCCCAATGATATTGAACAGCCCCATGGGGATCAGGGAGAATCCGTAAATAAACAGAACTTCTTCAAAGCGCCAGCCCTTCAGTTGGGGTATTTTCGTGAAAAGAACCAGGACAAAACCGTAACCCGCGACTGTCGCAAAAACGTTTGCGATGGACGCGATAATGAAATCGCTTTTATAGGCCATCCGGGTTTTGGCGTACTGCCCGAAATACTGCCAGAAAATCAGGAACAGTTTTCCCAAACTAACCTCCCTGAATGGAGAGACGGCGCGTTGAAAATTTCCAGAACAGCCGGCTGCCGCCGAAAAGCAGGACAACCCAAAGCATCTGTTCCGTCAGCGCTCCAAACGCGGCCGTTCCGCTTACTTTGCCCAGGTAGATCTGTAGCGGGGTGAAGCTGATATGCTGAAAAGGCAGGTATCGCATGCAGTCCTGTAATCCCTGTGGGAAGAATGAAATGGGAATCAGAAGTCCCGAAAAGAACTCAACGATGGCGTACTTCGCCCGGATCACGCCGAGAATCGAGTAAATATGCAGCGCCAGCGTGCCCACCCAGAAGTTTATCAGCGTGAAAATAAGGAGAGCCAGAATACAGCTCGGGAAGAACAGGACTCCGGACATGACGGATGCAGGCGGACTGATGGGATAGATGAAAAGGAGAACCGCCGCAATCGGGAGTGTGAAAAGAACTGCCCGGAAACAGGCTTCCCCGGCGGTCTGGGAAATATACATCAACTGCACATCCACGGGCTTTATGAGGTTTATGGCGATTTTCCCTTCCAGCACTTCCGCGGAAATATCCCGGTCCACATTGTTGTAATAGAAGGAACGGATGATCCATCCGATTGCCACGTAGGTTGTCATTTGTGGCAGGTCGTAGCCGGCTACATCGGTGCTGGAACCGTATATGGCGCTCCAGATGAAGTAATACACCGAGACGTTGATAAAGTAAGTCACAATCCCGGTAAAATATCGCAGCCGGTATGCGAGAATCTTAAGGAACGCGATCCTGGCAAATTCGAAGTAGACGGCAAATCGGTGTTTCATAAAAGCACTGCACTCCCGCCCGTATTTCCCGCTTCAATGCAGACATAGGTGCGCCTACAAACCCAGCGTATCCGGGCGTCAAACCTTGCCCTGGCCGTATATGGTTTTGATAATGTCCTCGATCGGCTCGGCTTCAACAAAAATGTCCCGAACCGGAACTTCATGGATGATCCTGCGAATGATGTCTGCGGAAGAAGCCCGTTCGCGATTATACCGGATTCTGAAGGTAAGATCGTCGAGATTGTCCCAGGTGATTCCGTTTTCCGCATCGAGCGCATGCTCAAATCGTTCCCGATGGGCCCGGTCTTCCAGATGCACACTGATCATATGACGGCGCCCCAGGCGGAGGCGGAGTTCGTCCAGAGTTCCATCGTACAGGAGTTTGCCTTTGTCGATGATAATAACCCTCCTGCAGAGTTCTTCGATGTCCGAAAGGTCGTGTGTCGTCAGAAGGATTGTCGTTTTGAAAGTGCGATTGATGTCCTTCAGAAATCCCCGGATCCGGTCTTTCGCAACCAGGTCCAGACCGATTGTCGGCTCATCCAGAAAAACGATTGGAGGATTATGCAGCAGGGCCGCAGCGACCTCACACCGCATCCGCTGACCCAGGCTGAGTTTTCGGACAGGAGAATGCAGGAATTCATCCAGGCCCAGAAGCTCGCTGAAGAAACCGAGACGTTCCCTGTAATCCTTCTCCGGCACATCGTAAATCCGGCGCAGCAGTTTAAAACTTTCAACCACGGCGATATCCCACCACAACTGGGTGCGCTGCCCGAATACCACCCCGATACTCTTGGTATATCTTGCCCGGTCCGCATACGGCCGGAAACCATTGGCGACAATTTCGCCCGAGGTAGGCACCAGGATGCCCGTCATCATTTTAATCGTCGTGGATTTGCCCGCTCCGTTCGGCCCGATATAGCCTACAAACTCTCCCTTTTCGAAGGAGAAGCTTATGCCGTCCACGGCGGGAAGTATCCGGTAATTGCGCTGAAACAGATCCCGGAACGCACCCCAGACGCCTTCCCTGTGTTTGAAAACACGGAATTCCCTGCGCAGATCTTTTACTTCAATAAAACTCATTTTATAATTTCGTATAGTGCGATAAGGCGCCTGATGGGTTTGTACGTAGCATTCCCGCGCGAGGAATTAATGTTTTTCCTTCCGAAGAGCATCCTGCAATTTTGAAACTTCCTTTTTGAGGGCATCGATTTCCGATTTCATTGCCGGAAGTTTTCCGAAATACGCATTCAAGCGTTTGTAATCCCGGAGGGGACGCACCGGAATACCCCAGTAAATGTGACCACTGCGCACTATTTTTCCCGGCAGGACGCCGGCTTTGGATCCGATCACTACGCCCTTCTGCACCCGCGCATGGTCTCCGAACCCGACCTGGCCCCCGATCACCGCATCGTCTTCAATAACCGTACTGCCGGAAATACCGGTCTGGGACGCGATTACCACGTTACGGCCTATGTCGACATTGTGGGCGATCTGAACCATGTTGTCTATCTTCGCTCCCTGCCGGATCCGTGTCGTTCCCAGTGACCCGCGATCGATCGTCGTGTTGCAGCCAACTTCAACATCATCTTCCAGGATCACGGTTCCGATTTGAGGAAACTTCTGCTGGCGCTCCCCGTCAAACACATACCCGAATCCGTCTCCGCCAACCACAACGCCTGCGTGCAGGATAACCCTGTCACCCAGCTTCGCTCCGGGATAGAGAACAACCCCGGGGTGGAGGATGCATTCCCTTCCCAAACGGCATCCCTTCCCGATTACAGATCCAGTGTATATGATGCTGCCCTTCCCGATTCTGGCTCCGGCGCCCACTACCGTAAACGGCCCCAGGTCAACATCTTCTTCAATCTTCGCGCTCTTTGAAACTATCGCGGTGGGATGCTGCCTTCCGCGTCCTGCAGGCAGCGGGACCAGGTAGGCGGAGGCTCTGGCGAAGTCCAGTTTCGGCTGCGTGGAAAAGATCACGTTTCTTTTTGCGGGTGCCATCTCCCTGGGTGCGATAATACATCCGGCAGGCAGAAATTCCAGGTCGCCGGCCTCTCCACTCTCATAAAAAACCAAAGCGTCCGCATCCGCCTTTTCCCAACTGGATACTCTGGTCAGAGAATGGCTGCCCTTCCCCTGAAAGTCGAGGCCGAGAAATGCGGCAATCTGTTTTACCTGGTAACTCATAGGCGACACCCATCATTTCGGATCATCCGTTAACGTTTGACTGAAGCAAATGGTTCTTTTGCTTCATCGGGGATCTTCACACCGGCGTCGCGAGGATTTCCGGAATCAAGTACGGGAAGAACGAGCTCGTGTTTGGTCGTGTGCAACGCCACCTCTTTTCCGTTGGCAAAAACCTCATGCCTGCCTCTGGACTTGTGCCATTCCGCGATGCTGGCGGCCCGGTGTTTGCTCTCCACGATCTGGCGCCAGCCGAGTCCGGTATTGTAGGCACAGAATGAGATCTCCCCCTCTTCGGTGCCATTTGGAATCACGCACATTTCGGTGCGCCGGAAATCGTAAGTCCACAAATCCTGAAACCACATCCCTTCAACGCACAGGACCCGCCATGCGTCCTCTTCGGACCGCGTCTGCATGCGATCGTTCCTGTCGCTGTCCGCTTTTTCGGAGCTGGGGCGGAACAGGTTGACGATCTGCGAAATGGGAAATCCTTCGGGAGCGTTTTCCGCTTTGTAATTGCGCAGGATGGCCAACGCAAGCTGCAGTTCGATCATTCTTTTGCCGCGGGCCGTATCCGTGATCACCGCGACATCGCGTATAAACTGTTCGTAATCGAACAGCCTGAAAAGCGGAACCCATTTCCGGGTTCGCCGGTTTACCACCAGCAGGCTGAACACGCCGCAATCGGGATGGCAATTGCAGGCGCTCCAGCCCCATGGAGCTTCAGGCCCCTGCAGGATATCCATAACGCTGGTAAATGCGCTGTATGTGGACAGGGGGAACCAGTCGCGCATCGGCTCCAGTTTTCCCTGCAGTTGCCCGTGCAGATCATCCACCAGGTGCGTGAGAGTGTACCGTTTCCGGGACCGTTCGGCATCGTCTATCCCCTCATCCCGTCCGGTAAAGGAAACAGGCTGAAACACGACCGTCTGGACCTTGTCCACATTGTTGATGGCGAAATCGACTATCGGGCCGACGGCATCCTGGTTGACCGTGTTGATCACCGTAGTCACCAGGGTCGTTTTCATCCCCACTTTAGCCATGTTTTCGATTGCCTGCACTTTTACGTCAAACAGGTTCTTTACGCCGCGGTGCCGGTTAATTTCATTGCCGATACCGTCAAACTGAAGATAGGTGCCGTGCAGTCCCGCTTCCTTGGCCTGGCGCGTAAATTCCTCGCTCTGGGCAAACCGGATACCGTTCGTCGCTGCAAGGATACGATAGAATCCTATTTTCTTCGCATAAGCGACGGATTCCAGGAAATGGGGCGAAAGTGTCGGCTCTCCTCCGGAAAACAGTATGATGATCTGGCGACGAGGTTTGAAGGATACGGCCCGGTCCAGAATCGCCTTAACTTCACCAAGTTCGGGCTCGTGGACGTACCCGACCTGGTTGGCATCGGTAAAGCACGGATTGCACATCATATTGCACCGGTTGGTCAGATCCACGGTCAGCACCGTCCCTCGGCCGTATTTTATCGAAGAAGAACCGTGCCGATGAAGAGTCTCGTCCTGCACCGACTGAAAATCCCGGCCGAAGAAAAGACTTTCGATCCGCCGTGTAAAATCGGCATTGGTGGAAAGAACATCTTCGAAGGAGCCGTGAATATCGCAAACTTTGCGCATCAGGATACGACCGTTTTCCTCAACAAGCTGCGCCTTTATTTCACCGGGACGACCACGGAGCAGAACATCCATTTCCGCCTCTCCCCGGACGATTTTATCCCGGATTTCGGGCACACAGTGCGGACAGAGGGAATCCGTCTCCCTCGGGAATCCGAGCGGGGGCTTGGAACGTTCGCGGCTTTTAGCCATTTTCCCGGGAGCCCACTTGGGGGAAGGAAGCTCCCCTTCCGGCAGCCTTGTATTGACAGACTGGAAGGCTTTCCAGGCAACATTCGCCAGACCCGGGATCATAGCGGAACCAAAGCGAATCAAAAAACGGCCGGATTGATTATTTTTCTGGGGCATTTTTATAACAGAACTCCGTAACGGGATCATTTACGCATCGATAAAAGTATCAATATTTGCGATCTTCGTCCATTCAATTCGGACCGTCCCGTTGAGGCCGACAAGGAATTGTCCACGTATTAAACACAATCCGCAGCCGGGAATTGCGCAGGACACATTCAAAATCGGATATATTTTTTATTCCCAAAATCTACCATAAATTCGACCAGTCATGTATTAATAACTGAGCAACAAGATTTTAGCGGAGCGTGTCCATTGCGGGTGTTTTGAACCGGGCCCTTACGGTAGTTCCAGTGGGGGGAATAGCCCTGTATCCGCCATCCCTCCGCAGACGGGAAGAAGATGCCATACGAATTTGACGCCGGGAAATACGAGAAAGCTTCAACCCACCAGAAGGAATGGGGGCATAAACTTATCGGGGAGCTTGATCTGCAGGGAACGGAATCCGTGCTCGACCTTGGATGCGGTGATGGCAGTCTTACCGGCAGGATCGCCGAACTGGTCCCGAGGGGAGAGGTAGTCGGTATCGACGCCTCCCGTGGCATGATCGATGTAGCTCGCGGCAAAGAACAGGGCAATCTGCGTTTCCTCATGGAGGACATCAGCAGGCTCGATTTTTCGGAACGTTTCGACATTGTCTTCTCAAATGCCACCCTTCACTGGGTCAAAGACCATAAAAGTCTGCTGGCAAACGTGCGCCGGGCGCTTCGTGCCGGCGGCCGCCTGCGCTTCAACTTTGCCGGAGACGGCAACTGTTCCAGTTTCTTTAAGGTCATTCGCGAAGCGATGGCGCAATGGGAATTCGCACGGCACTTCACCCGATTCGAGTGGCCGTGGTACATGCCGCCATTGGAGGGATACCGGACGCTGGCGGAATCGAGCGGATTCTCCGAAGTGCAGGTATGGGGCGAAAACGCCGACCGTTACTTTCCGGACGCGGATACGATGATTCGATGGATCGACCAACCGAGCCTCGTGCCCTTCCTTAAATACATGGACGATCCAGACAAAAAACCTTTCCGCGATTTTGTTATCCGAAGGATGATCGAGGAGACGAAACAACAGGACGGCCGATGCTTTGAAACCTTCCGCCGCATCAACCTTTCGGCCAGAAAATAAGTCTCTCGAACCATTTCATCCTAATGTTATTTTCTTTGGATTTCATGTATTGATTTTTCGATGCTTTGCGGCAGGTTTAACAAAACAGTGGATTCAGAGAAAACTGGAGAGTTTTAATACGGCTAAGCAACTTTTTTTCTGTAAATTCGTTCTTCCTGCATGATCAGGCCATCGTTTTCCATGCGTAAGTAAAGCTTTTCAGTTTCCCATTCTTGGCTGATTTCCATCAAAACCGCGCGTACCAATCTCAACAGTGAGGCTTCGTTCGGAAACTAGTTCGCTGATGATAACGGCGCTGACGGTGCCGAGCATGCCGGCCGCGAGCAAGCCCGGTATCAGGAAAGGCGATAGCTTTTCGTTGCTTTCATTCCGCAGAAAAAAGAACAGGGTGAAATCTATAACGCGGACACAAACAACCACAATCGAATAAGCGGATGCAGAATAACCGGTCACAGGCCCATCCTTCGTATAGACTCTAATCCATTATTGTTTTTGCACGGAACACCAAGAAGGCGCTGCAAGAAATAATAATTTGATATCTTATAATCTAACAGCACATTATTTTGCGATTAGGTTTATTAAGGCTTTTTAATTGGAGCATTCCGGGAAGTTGATTGTTTTTATTGAAATACATGCATACAATTTCGGGTATCAGGCATTAGTATCTGATAGCGTTAAATCAATAACCTCCGCATCCGCGGAGTTAAAGGTAAAACCTCATGAAACTTTGGAAACGTCTCTACAACACCATCTGGCTCGCCTTCTTTGCCTGCGTGCTGATCCCGCGCTGGATGGGAGAAACCATTGGACTTCCCATCCACGGCCTGCTGGGGCTGATCCTTCTGGTCATGACTGTAGGCAATGCCCGAAAACTGGCGAGAATGCCTGTTCCGGCCCGCTTGAAACGCATCAGCAAAGTAACGACGGGATTCGCCGTATTCCAGCTCGCCTCCGGCCTGGCGCTGGGAGCGCTCCGTCATCTGGCTCTCGACCTGCCTCTTGTCGCTTCGATAACCCACGGTGTGCATATCGTCATTGCCCTGGCGATCCTGGCCCAAGCGTCTTCCGTGGCAACGGTCTACGACATGTGGGAAGAGAAAGAGTTCCAGGAAAACAAAACTGATGCATAGGATACTGCATATAACCAGCGGGGACATTGCGGGAAGCATCATTGGGAAAAGCGGCATTCCGGGTGAAGTTTTCGTCTGGCACGACATCCACTATGACGGGCCGAGAAAGCCGGGATGGCCTGATGAAGAAATACTCCTTGCACGGGCGGGTTTTCTTGAAGAGTCCACCGGCGGAGGCCTCGGCAGAAAATTCGTATTCGAAACACTGAAAAATCAATATTTGAAGCTGCAATCGGCAGACCAGTACAATGCCATCGTGCTCTGGTTTGACGCCTGCCTTTTCGACCAGTCGATGTTGTGCCATATTCTCATGTGCCTGCACCGTTTAAAGATCCCAGAGCCTGAACTCCTCTGTATCGATTCCTTTCCCGGCATCGATCCTTACCACGGCCTTGGACAGCTTTCCCCTGTACAGATGGCGTCCATGTATGACCGCAGGCTGCCGGTCACAACCGATCAATTCCTTTTTGCCGAACAGGTCGACGGGGCATTTACCCAGCAGGACATGCAGGCATTTGAACAAATATCGGATTTGACCGATGCGCCTTTACCATGGATTCCCGCAGCGGTAAGACGGTGGATGGAAGAACAGCCGGACAGCAATACCGGATTGGGGCGACTGGAGCGAACGGCGCTTGAAGCCGTGCGTTCCGGATACGACACCCCTGTGGATGTGTTTGCATTTGCACGGGAGCGGGAAACTCCGCCGCAGTTCTGGGGCGATACCACCCTCTGGAGTAAAATCAATTCCCTGGCCGAACGGAATCCACCCCTGGTCCGGATTGAAGGACCCGACAAGCGCCTGCCCCAATGGGAAGGGATCGCAGACATTACACTCTTTCATATTTATCCTGCCGAAAGAGTGATCCTGGATTGTAAATACGTTCACGGATACGATCCTCGGGAGAACAGGCGTCTTCAGGATCAGGCCGGAAGCCTTGTGGACCTGCTGCATTCCGACACACACTACCCGGCCGGAAGCCTTGTGCTCGAAGCCGGCTGCGGGATCGGCGCCCAGACCGTTACGCTGGCTCGCCAAAGCCCGGATGCCCGGTTCCTATCGATCGACATATCCCCGGATTCGATTGCGGAGGCAAAAAAAAGAACCGATACCGCCGGACTCACCAATGTGGAATTTCGACAGGCGGACATTTTCAACCTGCCTTTCGAGAATGAATTTTTCGACCACATTTTTGTCTGTTTCGTTCTGGAGCACCTCTCACGCCCTGAAGAAGTTCTGACGATTCTCAAGAAACGGCTGAAACCCGGAGGAACCATCACGGTTATCGAAGGGGATCACGGATCGACATATTTTTATCCTGAAAGTGCCGCAGCAAGAGCGGTGATCCAGTCGCAGGTGGAAATGCAGCAGCGGGGCGGCGGCAATGCCCTGATCGGCCGTGAGTTGTATCCCCTACTGGTACGGGCCGGCTTTGAAGCGGTACATGTCTCGCCTCGAATGGTGTATGTCGATTCGAGCCGGCCGGAGCTGGTGGACGGTTTTACAAGGAAAACCTTCACGGCTATGATTGAAGGAATCCGCGACACGGCCATTGCGGAAAAGCTTATCGAACCCGAGTTGTTCGACCGTGGCATCCGCGATCTATACCGAACCACCGAACCGGACGGAGTTTTCTGCTATACGTTTTTCAAAGGAGTAGGGAGAAAGATCTAACGTTTCAAAACTGAAGGGACTTTTCGGGTTGCAAGGCAGAGGCAGCCGCCTTAGATTGTAATAAGGATGTAGAATATGATTCCGATAGCCATAATACTTATCTTTTTTATGGGGAACCCGGCAGAAGCCGAGATGGAATTCCGGAGCGACTTGCCTGATCCGGACACTTTTCTCCAAAATGTCCAGGACAACCTGCGAAGCGATCGCCTGCTGCAGAGCCAATATACCTTCAAAATGAAACAAACCAACTTCGAACCCGATGAGAATGGGGATCTGCAGGTCACGGAGGTGAAAGAATACGAAGTATATCCTTTTCTGGACGAAGAACTTACCTACAGAAGGCTGGTGTCAAAAAACGATCAGTCCCTGGATCCGGAGGAGATCGAAAAGCAGGATCTGGAACACGACAAGAAACTTAAAAAACTGGAAGAGAAACTGGCGAAAGAGGGCATTGACTTTCAGACCTACCAGCTTCGAACAGAGCAGGAGGAAAGACGGAAAGAAGAAGAGATTATCGAGGAGCTGGCCCGGATATACGACATCTCGATTGCGGGCAGGACAACCATGGACGGGCGTGAAGCTATCATCCTGGAATTCCAGCCCCGCCCGGACTACAATCCTTCCTCCAGAGAAACGAAGATTCTCGCAAAAATTTCAGGCAAGGCCTGGTTTTGCGAACAGGATTACCAGCTGATGCGTGCGGAAGTAGAATTTATCGAAGATCTTTCCTTTGGTTGGGGGCTGCTGGCGCGGTTACACAAGGGCTCAAGAGCCACACTCCGCCGCCAATTTATCAACGAGGAGGTCTGGATGCCGGCCGAAGTCCGGTTTGACGGAACTGCACGTGTGATGCTTTTTAAAAAAATCCGGTTCAACGCGGTCAATGAATTCTCAAGCTACCGCAAGTTCACAGTGAAAACCTCGCTCAGATTTCACGACGAGCAGTAAAACCATTACCCGGCAATAAGACCGACGGACGCGAGGTATACGGCGGTTTCTTCCACGCCGTCCACGCCAAGAAGGTCATTCACCCGGTCGTCGAAGAATGCTCCGATGCCGCACACACCCATACCGGCGGCCGTACCTGCCAGGTACAGGTTCTGGGCGATATGCCCGGCGTCGAGATAGATATAGCGGTAGGCCCTCTGGCGGTATTTCCACTTGGAGCGTTCGACAACGGCCGTCCAGATGAAACAGGTCTGTGCATCGGCGACGATTCTCTGCCCCAAAGCGGCATTCGCCAGATCAACACTCCAGTCGCCGGCCTTCAGGCATTCCAGGTCAAACCGGTGAGGCCGGAAATGATAAATACCCGGCTCCAGTCCCTCGACATTCCTTGCCATCAAATACGTCTCTATGGGATACAACCCTCCGGCGGAGGGTGCCGCCCTGAATTGAAACTGTCGCGACTCGGCGGTAATGCCCTGGGTCGCCCAAAGAAGTAATGCAAGTTCTTTCAAGGGCATACTGTTATGGAACGTGTATTGACGTACTGACCTCCGCTTTGAAATAGCATTCCATATATCGGCCGCCCTGTCGATCTTGGGATCAGGGAGCGGGACCTTGTGAAATGATTCGTCATAATCCTTGTAGCGATCAGGCATTGTGTTCCAGTCCAGATAACGCCCTCCGATCTTTTCCGGCGTATACTTGGTTTCTGCCTGGAACTTATCCCCGACACCCTGTTCTGCAGGTTGATTTTCACCTCGCCCTTTCACGACCCCCTCCAATCCCGGTTTCCGGTCAAACGTTGCTCTATCCAGCATTATGTTCGAATATGAGGAAAAATGACAACATCAACCAGGAGTATTTTGAAGGATGTTTTTGAACAAACGGATTTGTGTATGACGGATGGTACAAAACGGGATGTATTCACACAGGCGAAATTGTCCCGCGCACCGGACTGAAGAACGGGATTGATTTTTACCCTATTTCCTTTCTTGAGGCATGCGCTATATCGTGGAAAACCGGAGGATATTATTGTACCAGCACAAGACATCCCCGCCGGAAAGGCCGGTTGAACGGAAGACGTTTTCCCCTGATTATCCGGTCCACTGTGCTATCTCCCTGGACTCATACCCTTCACCGTAGGACAACACCAGAATCATACGATCCACTTCGAGTATCTGTCTTACTCGCCCAGCCTATTGTCTAGCCGATCCAGCCATGTCTCGAGTCGCTCTTTTCTCAGTTGCTCTCTTTTTTGCACCTGTTCAAGTTGCTCCGCCGTTAAAAGTGATTTGATCTGATCGAATATCTGCACTTTTAACATCGCTGCAGCACAATGGGCGTCTCCAAAAGCTTCGGCGGACTCTTCGGAACCGGCATTCAGATTTAGGCGCGCCTCAATAACATTACGGCCGGCTTGCAAAATACGATCCTTATTTTCAACCAGAATTTCACGGATTTGGATTCGTTGCTCGACGGTCAGACCAAGCCCCCTCGCGAACCGTTGCAGCCTGATAAATCTGGCAGTCTCCATGCGCGGTTCCATTCCAGAGTTCGCTCCCGGGCGCGCCATTTTAGAAGCGTTCTGGGCGGCGAAAAGAAATCCAGTACTGCCGGACACAAGCACGACAATCATTAAGACCAGCAATAATCCCTTCGGTTTAAACATTTCCGTTTCCTCCTTCCTATATATTACGCCTACCAAGACGGAATCGGCCTTCTATGGTTATTTGATTGTATTATTTAACCTTTGCAAACCAGGCAGCGACGAACGCCACAAGGAAAAACGGAAGCAAAAGGTAACAGGAAGTCATCCAACCGAAGCTTTCTATAGAATATCCGAATGCCGAGGGACCTATCAACATTCCAACATTCTGACCAAGGGCCATGACGGCCATTCCCATCCCGGCCAGCCTTGGAGATCCGACAACCTCCGGAATTACAGCGAAACTTGCCGGAACGATTGGTGCGGTCAGTATACCCATGGCAACCATCAATCCGGGAATCATCCAGCCGGTTACACTGAACGGGAAAGCATACAATACGGCGCCGATGACCCAGGCGGAAAGAATCCAGTAACTGCGCTTCCAGACTCGATCTGTCAGGTAGCCGGCCAGTGGTCCGGCTAAAATCGATACAATCATTATCAGACTGGACATGGAAGCAGCCCTGGCAAGCGTAAAATTTCGAACCTCGAGCAGAAATGTCGGGTAAAAGGTACTGAAAGCCATAACGATCAGGTTGAAGCATAAGAACTGCAGGCTGAGCATCCACATCCGGCTATTGGACATGACGTCCTTAAAGGATATTTCAGGCCCTCCGTCGGCAGCCGGCTTGGGTTCCTCGAGTCTCTCTTCCGGCCTGGGCGCTCTAAACAGTAGTGCGAAAAGTATAAATGCAACAAGAGCGACCATGGCACCTAGCCACCACACCGACTTCAGCCCATAAGATATTGCAAGGCTGGGGGCGACATTGTACATGACGATACTTCCGATCGCGACGCAGGTAGCCCACAGGGCCATAGGGGCGCCGCGCCGGTTCGCCGGGAACCATAATGCTATTGCCGCCGGTGCTATCACCATGATCAGGCCCATCCCCACACCCTCAATTACACGGCCGGCATACAGCACGGCCGAGGTTTCGGCTAGCGATCCGATCATGGCTCCTACGAAGACGGAACCAACGGCGATGAGTCCCGCCTTCTTCAGTCCCAGTCTTTGAATGATTAAAGCGGCAGGGATCGCCAGGATGCAACCGGCGATGGAGAATACGGCCATGAAAAAGCCACCGCCGCTCAGATCCATGTTGAATTCAGCGTTTATCAGTTCCAAGACCGGCGGCACCTTGAACTGGTTGAGCGGCGCTGCAAGGCTGGCCAGGTACACCGCGAGAAGTATAATCCAGGCGTAGGGGCGCTCTTTAACCGGGGATTGAGACACGGGAACCGCGGGCTGAGTCATAGGATGCTCCTTTTCCGCTCGGCGATTTAGGCCTGCAATAAGCGTCTGCGGCTTATCTGTTCTGTTGCCGGTCCATCATCAATCTTCGGTAGTGATTCGTCAATCCTTAATCTTCACTGTGCGGAAGACCCGGAATCTGACAAAATCATAGACTCGTCCTGAAACATACCGCTATTTGAAGATTCAAATCGGTTGGCCCACATCATTGCTTTATCGGAAGAAGTATTCCAGGATGAGAACGGCCTCCGCAATCAGCAGACCTGTGACCGTACGATGCTCCCTGTTCCGGATGACCCTGCTCCAGAAAAAACCGGAAAAGGGATATCCTGCAGAACGGGATCGGGGAATGAAAAGGGATACTTTTTCCGAATATTCAATAAACTCGGCTCCATAGCTGCGCAGCAGCTCCTGTTCCTCAGCCTTCATTACGGGGAAGTAAAAAGTTATAAAAAAGAGCGCAAATACCGGCAACAGCCAGTATCCCTGACCGCCGATAATGATGCCCAGCGCCATAAAAAAGGATCCCAGATAAAGGGGATTGCGGGAGTAGGCATAGGGACCGCTCCGCGTCAACACCCGCCCTTTTATAATATGCCCGGCAGCCCACAAACGCAGCAATGCCCCTACTAATGAAATAAGGCCTCCGAGCCAGAGAGACCGTATGGAAGGGTGCATGAAAAGTAGGAAGATGACACCCAGCACCGTTCCCGCAGGTACCCGCATTTTCTGTGCTTTAAGTTTCCAGGAAGACATATTCTATCGTGCAGTATGCGCCCTATTCACCCAGTATCGTACGTTTTCTGACAAAAGGTGTGGCAATCCATTTGCTTGCTTCGGCCTGGGCTCCGTAGGTATCGTCCTTTGTGTTGATTGCCTTTTGATATTCAGCCCTCGCGCGCTCCCGCTGCGCTAAAATATCGTAAATCTTACCGAGATAAATGTAGCACCATACTTCAATCCACCGGGGGGTCATATCGCCGTTCAGGGCATTCCGGAAAGAATCGGCCGAAGACTGAAGATTAAACTGTTCGTAGAAGATCTCCGCCAACCGGAAATGGACCAGGGAGCGCTGTGGGTTTATTTTCAATGCGCTATCATAGGCACGAATCGCTCCGATAAAATCCCCCTGATCCTTCCTGTCGTTACCCAGTGCAAGCTGGACCGACGCTCTGAGTTCGCTAGAATCCCGAAGCAACTTATTATTCGGATCCAGTACAATTTTATCGGGAAAGGAAAAGGAAGAGAGGTCAAAAGATGTCGACCTGCCGTTTAATTCGATCTTTTCAATTTTTTCCTCGCTACCGCTGATCAAGGCAACTTCCAGGGGCGTTCGAAACAGGTCCCGGTCCTGCTTTATAACACCGGTCACCCTGAATCCATTCAGCGTTTTATAAACGACATAATCCGATTCGAGGGAGGGTATCCCGGTGGTATCCAACCATTGAGTAAAAAACCAGCCGAGTTCCTTACCGTAGAGCGACTCCGCCAGGGTTCGAAACTCATCCGCACTTCCTCCCGTACCGGAACATCTCTGAATATACTGTTGAACCAGGCTGTCGAATTTCGAATCCCCCAGCATTCCATGGAGCATTTTCAGGACCCAGGCCCCCTTCCCCGCAACAACGGACTCGTATCGGTCGGTGCGGTATCCTAATTCCAATCCGTCACGAACCGCGCTGGTATCTTCGAATTTCAGGGCCAGTATCGCCAGGGATTCGATTTCTTCATTGTATGCATCCAGTCCAATTTCTTTTTCAATATACGCTGCCGCGGAATAGTAGGCCATGCCGTCTTCGAGCCAGAGGTCTGCGGCATCGCGGGCACCGACGGTTTCCTGCCACCACTGATAGGCAATGCGGCGGGCGAGATCGCGTAATGAATTCGAAGGCTGGCTAAGTTCCCCGCGGGTGATAAAAATTGTCCCGAGCATTCCATGTTGATTTTTCAGACGGTCGTCCACTTCCACCAGGCGATAAATATTTCCCGAAGCGGAAGGTCCGTAGGTTTTCTGATAGAAATCCAGGATCCCGGCGACTGTTTTCGCCGCTTCCTGAATGGATTCCAGATTTTCAGCCTTCGCAAAACATTCTAGAGTAAAGTCTCCAATCTCCAGTTCTCTTTGAAAATACTGCCCTGCGGCTATGGTGACCGGCAGAATCGGTACGTCCGTACTCCACGTAAAGGACTCACTGACACCCTTTGTTACTACGGGCTGCTGCGTTCCCGGCCCTATCACGGTCATCCCCAGGGGGACCGTCACTTCAACGGTTGTCTTTGCCCGGCCGGCCATAAAACGGTTAACCGGAATCCACTTTGCGCCATACATCAGATAACTGCCTTCCATACCGATATATGCGCTGCTTTCATCACGGCTGTACATCCGGCTGTATCTATCCCTGTCGAATCCTCCCTTATACTCCACGCGAATTGTTACACTTGTTCCCGTTTCCAGAGGCGGGGAAAATAATACCGATAAAATTCCGGGACCGAGGGCACCGTCTTCGAACTCCAGTTCTAGCCCTTCCTCATTCAGGACTCTCTGCACCCACAGGTTTTCATTGAGTTCCAAAACAACAAGATCCGCCGCCTCCTGCGGCAGGAAACGGATTGTTGCCGCAGCTTCAAGCTCGTGTGTATCCGGAATCAGCGTCGCTTCAATCCGGTATTGCTTAATTTCTATCAAGGGTCGGGGAAAAGAATCCCTTCTTGCTTGGGGGAACGACACAGGAACGACTCCTGCGGCTATCATGAATAGAACAAGCTTTGGAACCAGCGCAGATCTCATATGCATGTTTCAACCTTCCATCGCTACAAAAATCTGGTTACTGCGGCAGCTGCCGTTTCTGAAGCACAGCGCACGCTCAGCCGCTTTCGAATTTCAGCCAATCTCATCCGCATTGCATCCGCTTTTTCGGGTTCCCGCAGAAATTCCAATGCCTGACGGGCCAAGGCCTCCGGTGTGGCCCGGTTTTGATACATTTCCGGCACAATTCTCTCATCTGCTATCAAGTTTACCAATCCGAGCATCGGACTGCGAATTAAAAGCGACCCGACAAACCAGCTTAAGGGGGAGATTTTATAGGTTACCAGGAATGGAGTCCCGACCAGTGCCGCTTCGAGGGAGCTCGTTCCACTTTTAACAAAAGCAAAATCGGCATTGGCAAGAATATCCCTGGAATCTTCGGTTAAAATCCGGTAATTCCCTCCTTCTGCGTAGTCCCCTAAAACCCGTTTCGTTACATTCCGAATGTGTTTAGGGCTGATCGAAGGCGCCGTGGAGATTAGAAATTGAGCCGGGATTCTCTTAAGGATATGTTTCGTCGCGTCTAAAAGCGTCGGCAGGATATAGTCGATCTCTCTGGTGCGGCTGCCCGCCAGGATGGCGACGGTCTTGCGCCGGGGATCCAGGTTCAATCCCTGCAGAAAAGCATCGCGATTGAACCTGGGGCTAAAATCTTCCAGCAGGGGATGCCCTACATATTCCGCGGCCACGCCCCGCCGTCGATAATATTCTTCTTCAAACGGAAGAATCACCAGCATTTTATCCACACGGCTTCTTATGTCCCGGATACGCCCGCTCCGCCAGGCCCAGATTTGCGGGCTTATGTAGTAGACTACCGGAACCCCGAGCCGTTTCATTTTTTTTGCCACTTTAAGATTGAATTCGGGAAAATCCATGAGAACAGCCAGCGCCGGCGGCCGTGCAACGGATTCATTTACAAGGCGACGGTAGACTCTATAATAGGTTCGCAGGTTTGATAGCGCCTCCAGGACTCCGATATGGGCAAGATCGCGAACATGCCCCAGCAGCCGGACCCCGGTTTTAGCCATGGCGTCCCCTCCTGTTCCGAAAAATTCCAACGAATCCGTTCCCCTTATCGAGCGAAGCCGCGCGACAAGGCGGGCGCCGTACCTGTCCGCAGAGGCCTCTCCCGCAACAATCAGTATCCTTTTTCGATTACTCTCCATAATCCATACAAAGGTCAAATAAGATTGTGAAAAGGCAGATACTCATAAAACAAAAAAATATCGATATTCTTGACTTTCGACTTTTGACCACTATTTATCCCGATCGATCCAACCGCCACCGACCACCACATCTTCCTGATAAAAAACACAGGCCTGGCCGGGGCTGACGGCCGGCTGGGGATCGTCGAAAATTACTTCAACATTTCCGTCAATCGTTGGAGTGATCGTTGCCGGTGCTTCGGGGTGGCGCGAACGAATCTTTGCCTGCACCCGAAGCGGTTCAGACAAGCCTGCAACGGATATCCAGTTCGGCCGGACGACACGGCAGCGAACCCGGCTCAGTTGAGAGCGCTCTCCCACGATCACCCTGTTCCTGTCAGGCTGGATTTCCAGTACGTATAGAGGAGAGGTATGCGCGACTCCAAGACCACGCCGCTGCCCTATGGTAAAACGGTGAATACCCTGATGCGTACCCAGTATCTTTCCGTCGGTATCGACGATCTGGCCGGATGCGAACAGATTCATTGCACCCGGATTCCCAACGACCTCGTCATAATTACGCTCGATAAAGGCCGCATAGTCCCCGTCCGGAATGAAACAGATTTCCTGACTTTCCGATTTATCGGCGACGACAAGGTCGTGTCGCCGAGCTATTTCACGGACCTGATTTTTGGACAAATCCCCCAGGGGAAACACAGCTTTCGCAAGCTGATCCTGGCTGAGTTCAAAAAGGAAGTATGCCTGGTCCTTGCCCTTGTCTCTCGCCCGTAAAAGAAGGTGCCGCCCTCTTAGCGAGTCATATTGAATCCTTGCATAATGCCCGGTTGCAATATGAGTCGCTTGCACTTCGTCCGCCATACGGGCCAATCGGTCAAATTTCATAAGAGAATTACAGAGCACACAGGGGGAGGGTGTGAGACCGTTCCGGTAATCCTCAATAAAAGCGTGCACGATCGTGCGCTCGAACTCTTTTTGGAAGTCTACCAAGTAGTAGGGTATGTCCAGTCTTGCCGCAATTTCCCGGGCATCGTAAAAATCATCCGGGGAGCAGCAACCGCCTGCCGGGATTTCCTCATCTCCGGCAAGGTTCCGTGTCCGGTCCCATAGCTGCATGGAAAAGCCGACCAGGTCCCAGCCGGCATCCTTCAGGATCAGGGCTGCGGTGGAACTGTCAACTCCGCCGCTCATAGCAATAGCGATTCTGCCTTCCGGCATCTAATCCACTCCCTTAAGCAACCCTTAGTGAAGAACTCCGACCTACGGTCGGAGCTTCCGCCTAAGGAAAAAGCCACGGGGGCTTCTGCCCCTAAACTCCCAACTGCGATGCATCCCCAGCCTTTGGCTGGGACCCCAGCCAAAGGCTGGGGCATTCTGGCTTTTTCCCGTAAAATTTCAATGGGTCCCGTTCCGGGCATATAGGGAATGCAGCGTAATCGAGCCGGCATATTCATGCTGGCTTTCACTTTCCTGCGCCCGGTGGACTCACACCGCATCGTCAACGATCGCTTCAACACAAGCGTTGGGGCGCATTCACCACCTCCCCACACTCCGATCTTGCCTCGCAGGACCTTTGCGCAAGACGATATGTTCTTACGCTACGGGTTGCTCGGGCATCCACAGGATACAGCTACTGACAAAATGAATGTCCTTCATGGCTGGATGAAGTATATATTCGTCAATGGACTTTATTTTTTCCTCATAAGAATCCAGGATCCTGATAACGGCATTACGCGCCTGCCTGTGCAACTCCCAGAGCCTTTCTTCCATTTCGTGTATCCGAGAGGCGGACTCGGAAGGCGGATCAACATGTTGTATGCTGAATTCAGTGCGTAAAAAAAGGGCGGAAATTCGTTCGGATATTCGATGGAACAGCTCTCTGTTATAGGATTCCGTTTTAAAATTTTCCAGCTCTTCAGCGCCTTCTACCCTCAGGTATTTTTGTTGTAACCGCTCAAGCTGCCGTTTGAATATCCCGTGCACAGAGTCAAATTCGCTGTACATCATCCCTTTGTGAAGATCCACACACCGGATGATGAAATCGTTGAGAGATTCCCCGGAGAAAGAATACACATCCAAATTATAATTTCGATAAACTTTGATTTTAAAAGCTCTGAGAAGGTACTGAATAAACTGAGTTTCTATCCATGCGAGATATTTTCCATCCACGTACTCCGGCAAATCTTTGAAAGAACGCTCCTCCGGGACGGTGGTTGCCAGTTTCCCCGGATTGATTTCCCATACGACATCGTCATCCCAAAACGGTTCAGATATGTCTGACGGTATCTCCATCGCGCGATTTATGTTGTAGGTTTCATTGAAACCGGTCCGAACATCGCTTAAATCTATTTTGGATTCCAGATACAAATGAGGAACATAAATATATTTCCGTTCCTCGGGATTTTCCGAAATCCAAATCAGGTTCTTTACAGTTCCAGGAGTCTTCAACATAAGGGCCATCGCAGTAAAACACATTGCTCTGAATATGCAAGATGGAAATTCTATCACGCAGCGGAGGGGTATCTCAATCGCGGATCGACTAAATACATGACACCTTTTGGGGAAGGGGGGATTCAGGAAAAATCCTTACCGGGAAAATGGTTCCTCGATTCTTCTAATTGACCGATACCGGAGTACCGTTGAAGCCCTTCTGCTCCAAAGAACTGTATAGTGCTTTGAATTCCTGCCTGCCGTAGAAAAGACGGGATTTTACGGTTCCGACGGGACATCGGATTATTTTGGCAATCTCCTGGATCGTGTTTCCTTCCATATCGTGCAAACGAACCACAAGGGCCTGCCGACTCGTCATCCGGCTGAAAGTTTCATGAATACGCCATTTCAGCTCTTCCATGGAGGTATAAGCCAGTGGGTCGGAGAAACTGTTCGATTCTGCAGGCAGATCACAGAATGAATCATCGTCCATTTCAACGAATTGTCGCTTTTTTCCTTTCCGCAACATTCCCAGACATACATTAATCGTGATCCGGCTGATCCAGGTTGAAAGCTTGGAATCGCCGCGAAAGCTGGAAATTCCACGATATACGTTCAGCATTGTTTCCTGAAGAGCATCCTCGGCAGATGTTTCCTCTCCTAAAATACGAAAAGCGGTATTAAAAATTTTTCGATTATATTTCGAAAAAAATTCATAACAGGCATCAGGATCGTTTGCCATGCAGTGTTGTAATGCTTTTAAATTATTCCCTTCCGACTGCTGGGTATCGATTGTCGCCATGTTTCACCTCATTTCCAATTCGCAGCTTCCGTTTAATCCACACTTGATCTAATGCAATTAGAATGCCAACCAGGCATATCCATTTAAGTCATTTATAATCAATAGATTATTATTTACTGGAAAATACAGGGAAAACCGGGAAAGCGTCAATAATTTAGACACTAAATGGGGGGATTTGCTATATGTTTTTTATTTACAAATACTTATTGGTGTCTAATCATTGGACATCGCCTATACAGCATCCAGACAGGTATTTAGCCCGCATGTCTCACGAGGTTCCGATCGCTTCGCTCACACGAGGAGGCACAGGTGGGCGTGGATACAAGGCGCACGGCGGAGGGCCCCGCAGTCATACTTGACAGTATGTCGAGGAGCTCGAGGTGAGCGTACCCAATTTATGCCTTGCATAAATTGGGTACGCAGTAGACAGGATCTTCCGTAAGGCCGCCGTTAGCGAAGGGGGTGAAACCTTATGAGAAATACGGATTAAGATCGTTGACATCGGCTGCATTTAGTGGGATGGTAGGAAGTGCAGCAGCTTGAAAACTCCACTAATTAAATAGGGTAAAGACCATGGTACCTTCTCCAAAGTCTGGAAATGGGGACCGAATGGCGAAACGCTACCGTGTGATCCTGGCCGACGACCATGTGCTGGTGCGGCGTGGCCTGAGAAGGATTCTCGAGGAGAATCAGACTCTTGAAATTAACGGTGAAGTTGGAGACGGCCTCGAACTTTTGAGTCTTTTGAATAAAACCAATCCCGATATGGTTATTCTTGATGTTTCCATGCCGAACCTGCGGGGTATTGAGGCTATTCCGGAAATACATCGCGTTCGACAGGATATAAAGGTGCTTATACTCACAATGCATAATGAGGAAGAGTATCTGTACCAGGCGATATCCGCCGGCGCGGACGGGTATCTGTTGAAGGAAGATGCCGAGAAGGAGCTGTTTTCGGCTATTGAAAATATACGGAACGGCCGGATCTACATTTCACCCAGCCTGGCGGACCAGTCCATGCAGAACTGGGCACGGATGAGACGCGGGGAGGACAGTCATAGGGAAGCGCAGCCGCTGACTGTCCGACAGAGAGAGATCCTAAAACTTATCGCCGAAGGCAAATCCAACAAGGAAATAGGAGATTTGCTTTGTATCAGTGTTCGTACGGTAGAACGGCATCGCGCAAACATGATGAGCAAGCTGAATGTAAGGAAAACGGCCGAGCTGGTGCAGTACGCCCTTCGCAAACACTACATCTAATCTCTGATGAAACATTACACATTGCAGATTCGGGCTGATTTGCCTTCAGAATCCTGATAATTATATTCTTCCGTTGCGGGTGACGGCAGGGGCGAATATGGGGTTCGCCTGTAACCTGCATTTCTGACTGCTTTTCGTTTTTTCAAGAGATACGGCAACCGGTCTATTTTTCTGGAGGCGGAAAGGAAGTAATGAAACAGTTCAGTTCAAAAAAGGCACGGGGTTTTGCGGAGTCGGTGATCCGGGAGATGACCCGCGTCTGCCTGGAGCATAAGGGGATCAACCTCGCTCAGGGATTCCCCGATTTTCCGGCGCCGGACGCGATAAAAGAAGCGGCCGTGCGCGCCATAAGAGAGGATTTCAACCAGTATTCCATTACCTGGGGTACTTCCAGACTGCGCCGGGCTATTGCAGGAAAATTCGCCGCTTACAACGGCATCCGCATCGATCCGGAACGGGAAATTACCGTCTGCTGCGGTTCCACGGAAGGCATGATTGCTTCTCTGGTCGGCATTGTGGATCCAGGGGAGGAAGTGATCGTATTCGAGCCCTTCTACGAGAATTACGGCCCGGATACTGTTCTATGCGGCGCTAAGCCCCGCTTCGTCGCTCTTCGAGAGCCGGACTGGCACTTCGACGAGAAAGAATTGTCGCAGGCTTTCAACGAAAAAACGAAAGTGATTGTAATCAATACTCCTAACAATCCGACCGGCAAGGTATTTTCCCGGGAGGAATTGGAGTTTATCGGCCGACTCTGCAATAAATGGAACGCGGTGGCCGTCACGGACGAAATATACGAACATATCCTCTACGACGGCGTGGATCATGTAAGTATGGCTTCCATCGCGGGGATGGAGGACCGGACCGTGACCGTCAACTCTGTATCCAAGACCTATGGCCTTACCGGCTGGCGTGTGGGGTGGGTCATCGCCCCGCCCTCCATAACCGACTCGATTCGGAAAGTGCACGACTTTCTGACTGTCGGGGCGCCCCATCCTCTCCAGGAAGCAACCGCTTTCGCGCTCTCCCTGGGCGGTGATTATTACAAACAGCTCGCGGCGGATTATCGCGAGAAAAGGGAAACTCTATTAAGTGCACTCGAGGATGCCGGATTCAGAACATACAGGCCGTCCGGCGCCTATTACATAATGACCGACGTGAACCACTGGGGTGTGACGGACGACGTGGAATTTTCACTCCGTCTGATTCGGGAAGGAGGCGTGGCGACTGTTCCAGGCAGCACTTTTTACAATCGAAGGGAACTGGGGAAGGGAAAAATCCGCTTCTGCTTTCCCAAGAAACCGGAAACCCTGGCCGAAGCAGGGGAACGTCTTCGCCGCTTCCGGGGTAACTGGTAAAATAATCACCGCAGAGACGCAGAGGCTCACGGAAAATTACATATTTCTTTTCTGAGAAGTTATCGGTTTGCCTGCTGTCTTCTTTATTTCAATAACTCGATCCGTAACCGAATGCATAAAGCGGATCGTATTCCGATATCGTACTGTTGATATTCAAAGGCAGCTGGTCCATCGATTTCGGCCAGGAAAAGGACAGCTTCCCGGTCGGATTGTAATCCCCGAAGAGAACGTCGGCGATCCCCTGGCCTTCCGTTCCGGGCAGAAAGGAAGCCAGCAATGCGTCGGTCTGCGGCAGGATATCGTTTATGATCAGCGGACGTCCGGAGATTACCAGGACCACAACCGGAATTCCTGCGCTCTTTAAATTGTTAATGGCGGCAATATCCTGGGGGTCCAGCGAAAGGTCTGCGCGGTCCCCTACCCCCTCGGCATAGGGACGTTCGCCTATTACGGCAATTCCCAGCGACGCCCCTTCGGCGCCGGTGCCGTCCGGAGAGTATGTTACTTCCGTATCCTGGGAAACTGAAGCTTTGACGGCTTCCAGAACAGTCGTGCCTCCCGGGGTGACGTCGCCGCTTTGACCCTGCCAGAGTATTGTCCAGCCCCCGCACTGGTTGCCGATATTGTCGGCGCTTGTCCCGGAAACATGAATCCGGTCGGCCTGTTTGGAAATCGGAAGGGTTTGATTCTCATTTTTCAGAAGGACGACCGATTTCCGCACCGCTTCCCTGGCCAGGGCACGGTGCTCCGCCGAGCCGAAATTCTTGTGCAATGCCCGGTCGGCCGTCCGGGGACGATCCTTATCCATCAGGCCCATGGCATATTTAACCCGCAGGATGCGCGTGACGGCATCGTCGATGCGGGACATGGGCACTTTGCCTTCTTCGACAAGCTCTTTCAGGGTGTTGAAGAATTCCCGGTATGTATTAGGCGCCATTGCCATATCCATCCCGGCATTAATCGAAATCATTACGGCCTTTTTGTAGTCCGGATCGATCTGGTTGATCGCATTGTAATCGGAGATCAAAAATCCTTCAAATCCGAGCTCCTCTTTAAGGATTTCGGTAAGCAGCCGCTTGCTGGCGGAGCACCGGACTCCGTTCCAGGTGTTGTAAGAGGGCATAATGCTGCCGACCCCCGCTTCAATGGAGGAGATGTATCCCTGCAGGTGGATGCGGCGCAGGGCGGGTTCGTCCAGCTTCGTTTCTCCCTGATCGAGCCACAAGCGTCCTGCTTTACTGCCTGGGAATCCGGGGCGGGCCGCTGTTGTGGCTGTCGTGCCTCCATCGCCGACATAATGCTTTGCGCAGGCCAGGACGGACAGGGGATCGGAGAGATCCGTTCCCTGAAGACCCATGACAGCCGCTTTACCCAGGACACGGACAAGTGTTGGATTTTCCGAAAAGCCTTCATAGGTCCGTCCCCATCGGATATCCTGGGGTACGGCTACGCACGGACCGAAGGTCCACTGTATCCCGGTTGCGCGGATTTCCATGGCGGTAATGCGTCCGATTTTTTCCACCAGGTCCGCATCCCGAGTACATCCTAGGGCGATATTGTGCGGGAATATAACCGAACCCAGGACGTTGCTGTGGCCGTGTACGGCATCGATCCCGTACAGAACGGGTATGGCCAGCCGTGTTTTCATCGCTTCCGTTTGGACCCTGTCGTATAAATCCGTCCACGCTTCCAGGCTGTTGCCCTCGGCGGGATCCGAATTGCCGCCGCTGAGAACGGAGCCGATGAAATATTCCTGCATATCCCCCGGATTGCCGAGAACCCGGTCCTGCTCGGGCTGCGTCATTTGCCCGATTTTCTCTTCAAGGGTCATCCGCTCCAGGAGTTCTTTTGCCTGGGGATCGAAAGAAGAGAGCCGCTTGGTTGGCGAGCAGGCCGTAAACAGGATGATTATCAGGAACAGGCAAGTTGTTGCCGCATGTGTGCCAGCCTTTTTCATTACATCACTCCTAAGCGAGATTGTTGTATTTGAAACATAAGTGCCGTTGTGTTTCATTCCGCATTCTACACGATGCCGTTGTCTTTAAGCGGCGATTGTTGATTCATTGCATGTCTTTCGGGAACTTCCTGATTGTCAAAGCGCCGGATCGATCATCGGTACGGGTGATTAAAATCTTCCGCCTGGAGCGCCTCAATTAAAAATTCCCTGAACGGCCTGGTAATTGTCATGCAATGTTTCGATCGCTTCCTTGATAACTTCTTCCTGATTTGTGGCCACGCTGGATCGGAAAGCCTCCACCGATTCGGACAGGTTTTCCCTGGCTACCTGAAACTCGTTCTCCTTGGATTTCAGCCGGGCCGGAAGTGTCACTCC
>DKBB01000239.1 GCA_002451015.1 Acidobacteria bacterium UBA6911 | reverse complement strand
TTACATCTATGGCACCTGGCAGGTCGTCTGCGGTTTGAAAACCGTCGGGGTCGACATGAACCAGCCCTGGATACAAAAGGCGGGCGAGTGGCTCCGCAAGGTGCAAAAAGAGGACGGATCGTTCGGCGAATCGGCGAATACGTATGAAAATCCCGAACTGAAGGGAGTCGGACCGTCCACCCCCTCACAGACAGCCTGGGGTACGATGGCGCTTATGGCAATATACGGCCCCGAAGATCCCGGCGTTCGCAAGGGGATTCGCTACCTTCTCGACACCCAGACCGACACGGGGAACTGGGAGGAACTCTGGTTCACGGGCACCGGATTCCCGCGCGTCTTCTACCTTCGATATCATCTTTACCGCCTGTATTTTCCGATTATGTGCTTAGGGCGATGGGAGAAGGCAGTAAGCAGGACCTTAAGGGACAGTGACCAAGATTGAAATGACTGTATTTCTCAGAAAACGGTCCAAGGTCTAAAAACAGGAACCCGAAAATCATTTTAACAATCGATATTCTTGACTTTCGACCTCGGATCTTCGACTTTGGACCTTTTTATACCGCAGACTGACTCCTTGTCGTGGAAGCCGGATTATGGGAAAATACGGCTCTTTCAGGGTGAATACAAAACAAGATCTGGCGATATCCCGTTCCCTTTGTGAAACGGTTCAACTCACATGATTACTGGAACAGATTATGATCGTATGTAAATTCGGCGGCACATCGGTACAGGATGCCGAGGCGATGATGCGCCTGGCAAAGATCATCGAAGCGCAACGCAGTTCGCAACCCGTGGTGGTGTCTTCCGCCATGGGAAAAACAACCAACAAACTCCTCGAGGTAGCGCGAACAGCCGCCGAGGGCAAACAGCAGGAAGCGTTGGATCTCCTTGCCAGCCTCCAGGACAGCCATATAAAGGAAGCCCGCAAACTCGGCATTGCGCTCTCGGAAGACTGGGTAGCGGAAAAAATTCATTCCTATTTCAAGGAAATGCAGGATCTCGTGCACGGATTATCCGCACTGGGCGAACTGACTCCCAGGATCACTGATGCGATGGCCAGCTACGGAGAACGCCTTTCCACGGCTATTCTGACGCAGGTACTGGCAAACCAGGGAATTCCGTCGCAGCTTATGGACGCCCGGAAATGCGTAATCACCGACAATAACTTCGTGAACGCAAATCCATTGCAGGAAAAAACGGAAGCGGCTATTATCAAGCACCTTCGCCCCGTTCTCGATGAAGGTAAAGTGCCAGTCTTTCAAGGCTTTATCGGCAGCAACGAGGAAGGGATCACGACAACGATCGGTCGGGGAGGATCAGACCACAGCGCATCCCTTGTGGGAGCGGCGCTAGAAGCGGACGAAATACAGATCTGGACCGATGTAGACGGAATCATGACAACCGATCCGCGCATGGTACCCGAAGCGCACCGAGTTAAAGAAATTTCTTTTAACGAGGCCGCCGAGTTGGCTTACTTTGGTGCAAAAGTACTGCACCCGGCCACAATCATCCCAGCCGTTCGGAAAAAAATTCCAGTCCGCGTCCTCAACAGTTCCAAACCGGACCAGGATGGCACAATCATCACAAATGAAACCCTGCCATGCGAGAATCCGGTAAAGGCGATCGCCTATAAAACAGGCGTTACAGTGGTAAACATCGCTTCAACCCGTATGCTTATGGCATATGGATTTCTCAGGAAAATCTTCGAGATTTTCGATCATTACAAGGTGTCCGTAGACGTGGTTGCGACGTCCGAGGTTTCCGTATCGCTTACGGTCGATGAAACCTCTGCGCTTCAGGACATCGTAACCGACCTTAAGAAAATTGGAGAGGTGAACGTCGAAGGGTCCCGGGCCATTGTTTGCTGTGTCGGGGACAACCTTCGAAATATTCCGGGCTTGCCTTACACCGTCTTCGGCGCTTTGCAGGATATGGACATCCACATGATTTCCCAGGGAGCATCGTCCATCAATATCACTTTCGTGATCCGTGAAGACCGCCTACCGGAAGCGGTCCGGAGATTACATGATTCCCTGTTCCTAAAGGTCGACCCCCGCATCTTTCAATAATGCGGGCCGGAAAGAAACAATAACAACCAGGAGATCGGACAATGAGAATCGCACTGCTGGGTTACGGTAAAATGGGCAAGCTGGTGGAAACGATTGCCCTGCGTGAAGGATGGGAAGTAGGCCCCAAACTGGACATCCAGGACAATCCACAGGGTGACGGAATAACACCCGCATCGATGGCCGGCGTCGATGTCGCGATAGAATTCAGCCAGCCCGAAGCAGTACTGGCCAACATTGAAGCCGCAGCCCGAGCAGGCATCAATGTGGTTGTCGGCACAACCGGCTGGGCGGATAAACGCGAAAAGGTTGAAAAAACTGTGCTCGACTCGGAAATCGGCTTGGTTTACGGAGCTAACTTCTCTCTCGGAATGAATCTTTTTTTCGAGATCGTTTCGCACGCCGCCAGAGTGGTTGGGATGATTCCCCAATATGATTCGTATGTACATGAAGAGCACCACAGCGCAAAAAAGGACGCCCCTTCGGGCACCGCATTGAGTTTGCTGGATCTAATCCGTCCGCATCTCGACAATCCGAATCCCAGTGTCACCTGTGTCCGCGCCGGGCACATTC
>DKBB01000050.1 GCA_002451015.1 Acidobacteria bacterium UBA6911 | reverse complement strand
TTAAATGTTGAATAAATTCAACTGTTTATCGGAACTGGTCTTTAAAAAGTTATAATAATCGTCAGTAAACAGACTTTTTATAGGGGTTTTCTCGAAAAGCATGACTCCTAAAACCTGTAAAATATCGTACATGCTGGCCTCTAGTTCATGTTCTTTTTTCAGGATCGCTACTAACACATAAACATTGATTGCGATCCATTTCTAAAAACCTGTGTTTTTTCCCCACCGTGCAGGATGCGGTAGCGCAGCATGGAGGCCTGGCCGGCCGACGGCAAGAAACGGTCGCGGTTAGGCCAGTCAGGATTAGCGGGGTTGTACTTTAGGATTCGATCCCAGAGCGTAAAGGCCAGCGGAGCCGGTATCATCGGAATGCCCGGATAATCGGGATTCGCTTGTTGCACGGCGTCCATCGAGTGGGTCTGCATTGTATTGATGATTAGGTCTTCCGTTGACGAACTGACATCCATTTTGTCGTCATTGGCTGTGATTCAATGTTCTTTTCATCCGCTGGGTCGAAGATCTCAGGCGCAATCCCTTTCTCTCAATACGGCCCTCGTTTATATTTCCGGGTCGTCCTTGATCCTATTTACCTTAAGGCTTCGGGATCTTTGATAAACACGCAATCCCTCTTTCTGCATAACTATTGATAATGTAGGGTGTATAGAGTCACTTGTATATACAACACTAGCAGGTTGAAGGAAGAATCGCGCCTCATTATAGAGCCGTGACATGAATAATTATTTGTTAATAAACAGCAAGAACAATATCTGGAAGATGGCTGCGGTCCGCTTCTTCTTCTGGATGCACTTCATTTCATCAGTCTTGATTCCATTTTTCCGTGATTGGGGTGGACTAAGTCTTACCAGGATAATGATTCTGAACGCCTGTTTCATGGTGTTCGTGTTCTTAGCTGAAATCCCTACTGGCACTATCGCTGATCGTTTTGGTCGCAAAGTATCCCTTATCCTGGCCTGCCCGGTTAGCATAGGAGCTATCTTTCTCTACACTTCTTTCCCGAACTTCTGGATATTTCTGGTTGGTGAATTCCTGTTCGCAGTCGCATTTACACTGATGTCTGGAGCAGATGAAGCCTTGATTTATGACAGCTTGCAGGAAACGGGAGTGACAGAAGCGTCAAAACGAATCTTTGCACGACTTGAATCATTCAAGCTAGCTGGAGTTCTTGTAGGTGCACTACTCGGCAGCGTGATCGCTAACAGCTACGGCCTGGTAGCACCTGTCAGGATGCACATTGTGCCTTTATCAATAGCCTTCCTCTTTGCCCTTCTTCTTAGGGAACCAACAGCATCAGAAAAGGCTGCAAGCAAGACTTATCGGCAGATCATGTTTGATGGTGTCAAGTACTTCCTAAGCCACAAGACTCTCAAGGTGTTGGCGTTTGATATGGTTGGTGTCAATGCCCTTAGTTTTGTGATCATTTGGTTCTATCAGCCACTGGTAGAAAAAGCGGGCCTCGACCTTATCTATTTCGGTACAATTCACGCTGCTATGACTGTCGGCCAGATCCTGATCCTAACAAACGTAGAAAGAATCGAGAGGCTGTTGGGATCTAAAAGGAGACTGCTGCTGCTGAGTGCCCTCATCCCGGCTGCAGCATTCATAATTCTGGGCACGACAAAATATCTACCAATGACTATTTTAGGAGTTCTGCTGGTAGCCAATTTCGGCCTGGCCAGAGGCCCGCTATTCGTTAGCTATATGAATAAATTCATCCCTTCAGACCAGCGTGCTACAGCCTTATCTACGGCATCCATGTTTCGCATGCTCGCAATGGCCGTTCTTAATCCAATAGCAGGGGTGCTTGCAGACTGGAATTTGCACAAGACAATGTTAATAATTGCAGGAGTCCTGCTGCTTATCATGTTCACTTCTCGGATTAGGGAAGATCAGTTAGTGGACTGAGAAATCGAACTGATCAGTAAAAGTTGGTGTGTGATGAAGACTGCCCATTTAGCAGGCACGTTATCAAATATATTTATGGATCAAAGCGATAGTTCGATAATGGAGATTGGGGGGCTTCTCCTTCTGGAGCCGCAACCGTGGGTGCCTGGGAAAGGGAGCTGATTTCCTGCCCACAGGAATTACAGAACCGACTATCAGGCGGATTCTCCGCCGAACACTTCGGGTACTGGATCATCGAATTTATCGAGAAATCATGGGAACTGAAACGATCATACGGAATCTGTTGCAGAAAGCAAAGATTGTTGGCGGCATAGCCGGTATCGGAGTACCAGGCTGAAATTTCGAAGGTGATAGGAAATCCTTGAAATAAACTGTAGGTGAAAAGCCGTGTAGCTGATTCGAGTTTCACTCTTATTATGATAAAGAATTATATTGATTGCTTGAATCCATGTGGAAGACTTATCAATCTTCATTTTTTATGGGATGTCGTGCGAGAAAAGACGAAGCGATCGATTTTACCTGTTTGTGACTATGGGAGAAATGGGGATTTGTCGGGCTTGTCGTCTAGTTGTCTGAGACGCCGTCAATACTGAATAATTCAAATTTAGGAAGAATATTTATGAGAACGGTTCTGCTGTATTCCATCCTGCTTTTTGCAGGGCTTGGATTGTCGCAAACGCTCCCCCTGATATTGGTAGAATCTTACGAAGGATTCTTTTTCCTGGTTCGCATCTTTACGATGATCGGGCTGGCTTTCATAATGATCCATGTCGGATTCGAATTTCATATAGATAAAAATCGGCTTCGGGATTATGGCAAGGACTATCTGGTAGCTTTTACCGCGGCTTCCTTCCCGTGGATTTTTGTGACCGCTTACTTTGTATTTGCCATGATGCCCATAGAATTCTGGAGTAGTTTTTCAGCGTGGAAGGAAATCCTGCTTGCGGGACGCTTTGCCGCGCCGACTTCCGCCGGCGTCCTTTTCAGTATGCTTGCGGCGGCCGGTTTGGGGGCGACCTGGGTTTTTAAAAAAGCCCGCGTCCTGGCTATATTCGATGATTTGGACACGGTTCTTTTAATGATTCCTTTAAAAATACTGATGGTAGGAATCGCCTGGCAGCTTGGCTTCAGCATTATTGTAATGGCCGCCTATATCTTCATTGCCTACATATATCTTCATCGCATTACTATCCCCACTTCCTGGGGTTGGGTTTTGTTTTACGCGATCGTGATCGTAGGCGTCAGTGAACTTTTATATATGGGCAGCAAAATAATTGATCCTTCGGTCCCGATTCACATCGAAGTTCTTTTGCCGGCGTTTGTAGTAGGATGCCTGGCCCGTCCCAAGGGAATCGCAAAGGACGCGAAGCCAACGGATGTCGAACGCGCCCTTCATAAGAATTTGGATAAGTACGAAGAAAAACGGGTGGTGACCATAGTATCCGCGTGTTTTATGATTCTGGTAGGATTGAGTATGCCCTCCCTTTTTCAGAGTTCCGACATACAGCACAATATACCGAAACCTGTCTCCCTTCATGCTGCGGCGCCGGGAAGCTCCGTGGACGATCCGGTGGTGCATGGCGGCAGCGAGGAAGGCCGGTACGTCACCTCCATCTCGGCGGGAATGCCTAATATGTCCTGGCCTATGATTGCCTTCCATGTTTTTATGGTGACGATTCTGAGCAATCTGGGGAAAATGTACCCCTTTTTCTGTTATCGAAAAGAGGCGGATTGGCGTCAGCGCTTGTCGGTGGCAATCGGAATGTGGCCGCGCGGTGAAGTCGGAGCCGGCATTCTCGTGCTCAGTTTAAGTTACGGGATAGGAGGACCCATCGTAACAGTGGCAATGCTTTCCCTTTCTCTCAATCTGGCTCTGACAGGCGTCTTTATACTCATTATAAAAAAACTGATTGCAGGTACCCCCGGGCTCTTGGCACAAAATGCAGGCTGAACTACCGAATGGGAGTTACGAAACCTTCCGGTTTGATGGTCAGAACGGCTGAGTTTACATTTTGGATAACCTGTTCCGCGGTATTTCCTATCAATAGCCCGGCAACGCCATGACGGCTTAAAGTCCCCATTACTAAAAGATCCATGCCACATTCTTCCGCATATTTCGGAATTACTTCTCCTGGATTTCCTCTAAAAAGGCGTGAAATTCTGGGCGCTTGCGTAGGATGATTCAGCAGCAACGAATCCAGAGCTTTCTGGTGCAGCGCCTTCTCCTGCTTCACTAACGCTTTTACCTCCTGACGGTCCAGGCCGACTCTATTAACTAACATTGATTCTTCCAGGAATTGCCATATGTGGATCACATAAAGCTCGGCCTGCTCGATTTCCGCCATGGATGTGGCCAGCTCCATAATTTTTCTGTTCAGGCTTTCCTTGACGGGATCTAGATCCACAGGATCCACTGCCGCGAGTATCTTTTTGTATCCCCTGATTCTTCCGGGTTTAAGGATCCATGTAGGACAGGGGCATTTGCGCATCAGGTGAAGCGATGTCGTTCCGAATATTTTTTCCTTTAATCCGCCCTTGCCTTCAGCCGATTTTATTACGAGGTCGAACCGATGCTTCTGCACGTGCTTGATGATTGTTATGAAAGGTACTCCGAAAACAACGTCAATTCGATCGGCGTTGACCTGTTCTTTTCTTAATAAAACATCTATGGCGGCTTTGCGCTCCTGGATAAAAAGCTCCTTTAAGTTTTTTTTCTTTAATTTTGAATTCAGCCTGGCAATTTTCTTTTCTGGAATTTCGATTACTTCCAATATGCTTAGCCGGGCATTGTTTCTTTCGGCCAGTTCCATGGCTCTATGAAGCGGTTTCCTGTTGTTTTTACGATCCTCGGCTACCATCAGTATGTTTTTAAATCGTTTCATGCGCTTCCCCCATGAAGTTCAGGCGTGTATTAATATATAATTCCAATTACCTGTATTTATCTAAATATAAAACTTAATTGCAACATGCACAATGAATCCAGGATCAGAATCTGTAATTTAATGAACTTATGAAACTGTATGAAGATGTCTGGTCGATCAGGGGGCTGTCTTCAATTCCCGAGCCGAATGATTCACGGTCCATCATTGCAAACAGGCGCCATTTTGAGCCGAAGTTTACGATTCCGGTAATGTTGATTTCGAGATTCCAGGTCGCGGGAGCGCTGTAGGCCGGACGGGTTAAAGTCGATTCGGAAAGGCGCACCCCGTAATAGTAATCAGTGCGGTTTTGGCTCAAAAACTTGGGTCCAATGCCGAAAAGGATGACGCCACGGCCGCCGAGCGGAGCCCCGGTAATTGCCAGTAGAGCCAGTTCCTGCCCGTTGCTTCGATTCAGGATGTCGGAAATAAAGCTTGCACGAAACCCGACCGGCCTTGTGCTGCAAAGGAATTCGCCGCCTGCATCCATCGACCTGCTTCGTGTTTCCATACCTTCCAGAAAAGGGCTGTCTTCGGAATCCAGGCCTCTGAATTGTGCTTGGGCAAAAAAATTGGCCGTAAATGGTTCCGAATCTATGAAACTGTATCCCCCACGGATTCCCTGGAAAAACCAGTTCCGGTAACGAATCTCCAGAGATGGAATGGGAATGACGCGGGCGTCGGCACCGACATAGGGCCTGGGACTTACGATGACGCCAGCGCCCAGGGACCATGTGAATTCCTCGTTCCCGTCAACCGGTTCCCCCGACTGTTCCGCTTGAGCGCTTTCCGCGGAAGGAGTCTGCTGTTTCGTATGTGAGGATTCCCGGTCGTTTTCCTGGCCGTTAACGGTTGATGCAAGAAAGAAGCTGTAAAGAATCGTTAACGGAATGAAGTATCTTCGCAGTCGATGGATTTGGATCATGTTTTCGACCAATCTGTATGATGACACTGTTGTATTTCCGGTTGCATCATGGGGGATAAGCTCAAAGATCACAATAGGGACTGTTCGAACAGGCCTGTTTTTTCCTGGGAAGATAAGGGCGTATTTGAATAAATGCCCGGTAGCCTAACTCCAGTACAATCCTTAATATTTTTGTTTGCGCCGCTTTTGCGAGCCAATGATAACCGGGAAGGCGTTTCCATATCTCGATAAACGCATCCACTCCCGTTTTTAACGAGCTGTCTTCCAGTTTGACGTGCATCACACGGTGGATTAGAAACGGATCGAGACCTTCGTGGACAGGATTAAATCCATCGGCGGTGATATCTATAAATCGTAGATTTTCAGAGCCCCTCCGTTGTCGGTAATGCTCTATTTCACGGGAGCAAACGTGGCACATCCCATCGTAATAAATCTTTGTCTCACCGCTGACTGCTGAAGGAGGGCGTTTCATTACTTTACCTCAATGAGAATCTCGTTCCTTTATGAATTGTTTTGAAGTAACTCATCGGTTTAAGTTCCAGATGGCGAAGTTCAGGGCGGATGCATAGCTGACCCATAGCCAGTAGGGAACCAGTAGTGCCGCAGCGGTGGAAGAGATTCTCCTGAAGGCTATCAGTGTGGCCAGTATTGCCGCCCAAAGCAGTGCAATATTCAGCAGACCCGCCAGCGGATTTTGCAGTCCGAAAAAAAGAGGAGACCAGGCGGCGTTAATTGCCAACTGAATAAAAAATAATCCCAAGGCTCCCTTGACATGAACCGACTTCCTTCTGCGCCAGACAAGCCAGGCGGCGACCGCCATCATCAGATAGAGAATTGTCCAGACCGGCCCGAAAAGCCAGGAAGGGGGTGTCCAAACAGGCTTCTGCAGGGCCGGATACCACTGCTGTACCGAACCGGCGGTAAATAGGGCTCCCAAGCCAGAAATCGCAATACAGGCCACAACGAATAAAACCAGCATTGCCGTGGAATTCGAGTTCTTCATCTTTTCCTCGCCGTGCCCTGGGCTGCACGGGCGATACCGCGCAGCATCCCGGCAAATATAAAATGATGCAGAGGGTATGCGGAGTACCAATACAGAAGTCCTTGAAGGCCGATGGGATCGAACATGGCTGTTTGTTGAATGACGGAACCGTTCCCATCCTCAGTGACTTCAAACTCCAACCAGGAGCGTCCGGGCAATTTCATTTCCGCCGCTAACCGGAGTCTTTGTTCCGACTCCAACGCCTCTACACGCCAGCAATCGACAATGTCCCCCACACGCAACCATTCGCTATCGCGTCGACCCCGGCGCATGCTTACACCACCCAGAAGCAAATCGATCCAACCGCGAAGAGTCCAAAGCCAATTGCTGTAATACCAACCGGTCGATCCACCGATGCGACGAATGGGCGTGAACGCGGCAACCGGAGGTGCCGCCACATGAATCCTGCGTGAGTCTATTAATCGGTTACCAAAACGCACACCGCCCCATCGAGGAGCCGGACCGGCTGACGAAAGAGCATCTGCCCAATGTGTCTCAGCATATTTTCGTTCCTCATTCTGCAGGGCATGAGCGATTGCCTCACGGACACCGACGGGACGGACCGGAAATTTGCGGGATGCTTCATCATCCTGAACGATAGTAGGGTGTCGAATGCTATCGAGCAGTTTGCGGCCGATGCGGGCATAGAGCGGAGTGACCAGACCCAGCCAAAAGCTGGACAGCCGGGGGGGGTAAACAGGAACGGAAATCATGATGCGACGCAGTCCCCGTTGGCGGGCATACTCACGCATCAATTCTCCATAGGACACCCTATCCGGCCCCCCTATTTCGTATATGAAAGACCTGCTGATATCTGTATCCAGAGCATGGATCAAATATTGAAGGACATCTTCAATAGAAATGGGCTGGACGAGAATGTTTGCCCAGCGGGGAGTGATCATGACCGGAAGCCGCTCAACAAGAGCGCGAATCATCTCAAAGGAAAGACTGCCCGACCCCAGAATGATGGATGCACGAAATTCGATAACCGGTATGCCCGATTGCCGCAGTATTTCTACTACCTGCTGGCGGCTTCGCAGATGTGGGGAAAGTTCGCTTGAACTGCCTAGGCCTCCGAGATAAATGATACGTTTTACTTTCCAAACGCGCGCTGCATAGCCGAAATTCTCTGCAGCCTGACGGTCGGTTTCCTCAAAATCATGTGAGGAATCCATGGAGTGCACAAGATAATACGCGGCGCGCACGCCATGCATTGCCCGCTCGATCGATTCCCTGTCTAGTAAATCACCGGGAACAACCTCTATTTGTGAACCGATACGCTTTCGAAGTAATTCCGGTCTCCGGGCAATACATCGGAATGAATGATTCTCGGATTCAAGCAGCTTGAGAAGCCGACTCCCGATGTATCCGGTAGCTCCTGTCAAAAGTATCAATGGTTTCATCGTCTATCCATTATAGACCGCTTTCTATGATTGGATTAAATCCTTATGTTTAATCAATGCTGTCCCAACGTTAGTTGA
>DKBB01000356.1 GCA_002451015.1 Acidobacteria bacterium UBA6911 | reverse complement strand
CGGCCAACTTCACTGAGAAGACTGAAGTTCTGCATGTTCCTGGCGCCGATCTGCAGGATATCCGTATAGCGGGCTACGGGCTCCACATCCCCCGGAGACAGGACTTCCGTTACGATCGGCAGGTCGTATTCCTTCCCCGCTTCCGCCATCATCTCCAGCCCTTCGAAACCCAACCCCTGGAAGCTGTAGGGCGACGTGCGCGGCTTGAAACAACCGCCGCGAAGCAGCATGCCGCCGCACTCCTTGACGTACCGGGCGCACTTGTGGATCTGGTCCCTGGATTCGATGGCGCACGGCCCCGCGATGACGACAAAGCCGGGGCCTCCGATTTTGACTCCCTTTACGGAAATAATCGTGTCGTCCGATTTCCGCTGGCGGCTGACGAGTTTATAGCTGACTTTCTCTTTCTTTTTCTCGGCCGTACCGGACGGTTCCGGTTCGGGTTCCCCCCGGGGAGTCTCCGCCAGGGTCTCGATCTTAGGGGCTGTCTTGGCCCTGTGCTGCGTCGGATACGAGCCCAGAACCTTCAGAGAGGTCGTCACCGAACGCAGTTCCTCGACTGCATTTGCGACCCGGTCTTCGGCCGTATTCCCCTCGAAATCTATATAGAACATATACTGGAATGGCATGCCCGGAATCGGACGGCTTTCGAGTTTCAACAGGTTGATCTTATAGTTGTGGAGCATGCTCAATGCTTTCACAAGAGATCCCTCTTCATGCGATGTGGCGATAATCATCGAAGTTTTGCACGGAATGCGCACATCCACGGTGGAAGGCTTTTTGGACAGGATTATAAACCGCGTATAGTTGTTCTGCTGGTCCTCAATATTCCTGCGCAGGATCTTCAATCCGTAAAGCCTGCCCGCTTCTTCGCCGGCGATGGCGGCGATCTCCGGATTGTTCTCCTCCTTGACTTTCTTCACGGCCATGGCGGTATCCGGAAACGGAAAGCCCTGGCAGTTGGGCAGCTTTGAAACAAATTCCATGCAATCGGTCAACGCCTGGGGATGGGAATAGATTTTCCGGATGTTGCCCAGCGGGACATCCTCTACCCCGAGAAGGCAATGCCGGATCCGGAGCACTTCTTCGCCCACGATCGATATTTGCGCAACGGACAGAAGGTCGTAAACCTCGTTGATGCTCCCGGCCCGGGTATTCTCAATAGGAAGCAGACCATATTCGGCATCCCCGTCTTCAACGGCGGTGACGACCTCTTCAAATGTCTGAACTCCGTAGAACAGGGTCTGCTCCGTATACGGAGCGAAATACTTGTGTCCGGCGAGTTCGCTGTAGGCGCCTTCTATCCCCTGGAAGGCAACCCTCTTTAATCCGGTCTTGTCGTAATCAAGAAGGTGGAGCTGCTGGGACCGGATGGAATCGTCGATAATTTCATGGAAAATCCTCGTAACCAGGTGGGCATCCAGCCCCCGGCCCCGGCCCTTGGAAATTAAGGCCGCAAGAAGCTGTTCTTCTCTTAAGGCATCCCGTATGGGCTCACCGGTCTGGTCTTTTGCCTGAAGGACTTTATCCACCAGCTTTCGCCTGGCCGAGAGTGCTTCCAGGATTGTCTCGTCGACGGAATTGATTTCTTTCCGGATATCATCAAGATCGCTCATGGTATGACCTCATATATAAAGCCGTCGAACGTTGGAACGTTAAACATTGAACGTCAAACTTACAACGTTGAACGTGCGAACGGTAAGTAAAACCATCGTCGCACGTTTTAAAGGTAGCATGTTGGGAAGGAAAAAACAGCGTTCTTAAATGACAAGCATAGGAACGTTCAAACGTTAGACGTGGGACGTTGAACGTTACATGTTCGAACGTTCAACGTCCCGCGAAGCTTTACTTCTTAATAGAAATCGCACGGTGAAGCAGGCGGATGAATTCCGCGCGATAGCCGTAGCGGTCTTCCCCTTTGCCGTCCTTCGCCCAGTCTAAGGCATCCTCCAGGGTAGAGCTTCCCTTGTAGGGAGAATCGCGCAGCACCATGCCGAAAGCGGCGACGGATGCGGCAAACCTGAAATCCTTCGAAGCTTTGCCGAATTTCCTGTCCGAATCCTTGACCGGGAACACCAGCAGGCGGCTCTCTTCGCCTTCCGGTTTCTTGTAGCGGATCTTCACCGTCGCCACTTCGTCGCCGGAAGCATCCCGGGTCGTCTCGACCGGCTTCTGGTATTTCAGCGGATCGACACCGGAAGACGGAATCGGCTTCCCGGCGGGCACGATTTCGTACAGGGCCGTGACCGCATGACCGGCACCGATAACCCCGGCTTTCTTGGTATCGTCGTTGAAATCCTCCTTGGGCATCACCCGGTCTTCGTATCCGATCAGGCGGTAGGCGCCGACCCGGCCGGGATTGAACTCCACCTGGATCTTGACGTCCTTTGCAACGCTGACCAGTGTGGCGTTGATCTGCTCGACGAGCACTTTCTTGGCCTCCTCGATCGTGTCGATATAGGCGTAGTTGCCACGGCCCTTGTCGGCCAGAAGCTCCAGGGTGTCGTCCTTGTAGTTGCCCATCCCGAAACCCAGGGCAGTCAGGAAGACGCCGCTTTCGGCCTTTTCCTCAATCAGGCGGGTCAGTTCCCCGTGGCTCGTGATGCCGACATTGAAATCGCCGTCGGTCGCCAGGATGATGCGGTTGGCCCCTCCGTTGATAAAGTTTTTCCTGGCGGTTTCATACGCCAGCTGGATTCCGGAAGCCCCGGCAGTGCTGCCTCCCGAGCGCAGGTAATCGATGGCCCGGTGGATGCTCCACTTCTGGTCTCCCCGCGTGGAAGGAAGCGCCACTCGTGTCGAGCCTGCATAGGTAACGATGGCGACATGATCGGTCTCGGTCAGCCGGTCGACCAGCATATGCAGGGAATCCTTGACCAGCGGGAGCTTGTTATAGGAGGACATCGATCCGGACACGTCTATCAGGAACACCAGGTTGGTGGCCGGGCGTTCCTCCTTATCCATCTCGAGCGCTTTCAATCCGATCCGCAGCAGCTTGTGTTCGGCGTTCCAGGGTGCTTCGGTCATCTCGAAACGGGCGGCGAAAGGATCTTCCCTGTCCGGCCCTTTGTAGTCATAGTCGAAGTAGTTGACGAGCTCCTCTATTCGGATCGCGTCTTTCGGAGGAAGCTGGCTGTCCTCGAGAAAACGCCGGATATTGGAGTAGGAAGCCGTATCCACGTCGATGGAAAAGGTGGAGAGCGGATTCTGCGTCGTTTCCATGAAAGGATTGTCGACTATGTTTTCATAGGATTCGGTGTTGAATTTTTCGCCCGGAATGGGGGGCATTCGCCTCTCGCCCGGCCAGCGCGGTGGAACCGGCTTCGGCGGCGGAGGCGGCATCGGATAGCGCCTGCGAGCCATTTCGGCATCGACCGGCGTCGTAACCAGGTTCAATTTACCAACTATTTCAGGATTGAGTCTTACCGGTGAAGGCATTCCTTCCTGATGCCGTACATCACTCACCGTCACACCGTCGCGCTGGACATTCACCATTGATGGGCTGACACCTCCCGCATATCTCGAACCTAAAGCACCACCATCACCAGCGGCAACTCCAGCCGACGGATTAGATTCCAGCAAGATATTTTCCGTTTCGACAGATACCAGAACCTCTTGCTCAAGACCGGCTACAGGTAGGGATAAATCCAGCCGTCTGGTGATTGCTTCGGCAAGCTGAATGTTTGTATAGGTCTTTTTCTGGAAACCGTCCATTTCGGCACTGAGTTGATATTCTCCCGGATCAAGGTTGGAAAATTCATATTGGCCCGCATCGTTGGTAAGTATCGTGTCGGAAATACCCGTATCAACTTTCGTCGCGATTAGCGTCGCGCCCGGCAAAATCCCGCCGGATTCGTCCATCACAAGCCCAGATATGGATGTGTCTCTTATGGCCGGTTTTACAGACTGGGCAAAGGCTTCGGTAGCTGCGTCCGTCGTCAAGGGAAGCTTCGACTCCGGCTTCTTATCCGCAGCAAGAACCGGAGCCTCAACAGGTGCATCCTCCCTGTTTTCGACCTCCGTTACTTCCGGCGATCCGACCACCGTTACGGAAGTCGCGGCAAGCTCCACATTCGGAACCTTCCTGCCGGTCTCAGTCCGGGCTGGTTTTGAAATCCCGGCATCCGCAGCTTTTGTCAAACTCGCCCGGGTTTTCTTTGCAGGTTCGGCAAGGGATTCCACGGGCAGATCCGTCTCCGCTGCAGGTTCCATCTTTCCGGCTTCCGGTGCGACGGGTGCGACAGTCGCCGTTTCAGGCACAGGGGGGGTATCTTCAGTACGAAGTTCCTGCATTAATGTCGGCGCAACTGCAGGACCCTTTCCGCTATACCTCGACTGAATCATCCAGACGGACAAAGCCAGGATAATCATGACGGCTGCACCGGACAGAGCCCACACAGGCCGGGACCAGATCCAGCTGGTTCGTATTGTCCCCTGTGATTCGATCCGGTCCCGCTGGGCTTCCGTCAAGCCGTCGGGCAAATCATATTTTAAGCCGTCGTTCAATAAATCCGCGGTCCGGCGAATCTCTTCCACCATTTGGCGGATCTCCTCGGATTCCTGTAAAATCTGTTCCAGTTCCGCTCTCTCTTTTTCATCCTTTGTTTCGCCGAGAGCGTAGGCGGTCCATCGAGGATCGTTTTTGTCTATCTTCATTTCTTCCTCCTCACCACCTTAAAATCAGGTCTGGTCTGGATTGTTTCCCGGATCGTTTTCAAGCCGGTATGAATAAGAAAGCCGACATTGCTGATGGATACATTGGTGACCCGGCTGATTTCCCGGTAGCTCAAGTCCCCCTGAAATTTCAGCCGGAGCACCTCCTGTTGATTGGCCGGCAGGGTGCGGAGAACATCCAGGACCTCCGTCAACTGTTCTTTCTGTTCCAGGGCTGCAGGAAATTCCGGTGGAGCGGGAATGTCCTGTAGTCGGGCATCATCGATTCCTGTCATCCTTTTCTCCTTCCTGCGCACATCCAGCGCCC
>DKBB01000172.1 GCA_002451015.1 Acidobacteria bacterium UBA6911 | reverse complement strand
TAAGGACCCCGATGCGGGTCCTTTTTTTTTGCATGCCCCCCGCCGGGGTATGCCGGAACTGTCGATCCACTGAGAGAAGCGGGTTGACCTCGACGGAGCAACGGACTTGTTCATAGATCGTGCGAAAATACGCGTGGTTTCCGGAGCGGGAGGGGACGGCTGCGTCGCTTTCCGCAGGGAAAAGTTCGTTCCCAAGGGCGGTCCCAGTGGAGGAGACGGCGGGGACGGTGGAAACGTGTATATGGAGTGTTCCGATCGTGTCAATACGCTCCTGCACTTCCAGTATAAAAGGATTTTCAAAGCACAGCGGGGACGGCATGGGGAAGGTTCCCAGCGGCACGGCAGGAACGGTTCCGATATTACAATCCTGGTTCCTCCGGGAACCCAGGTGTTCCGGGAACCGGAACGTATTATGATACATGACTTTGCAAGTGCGGGAGAGCGGCTGGTCCTTGCCCGGGGCGGCCGCGGCGGAAGGGGGAACGCCAGATTTGCCACTGCGACAAACCAGGCGCCCCGGCACTTCGAGACCGGAAAAGCGGGGGAAGAGGCGGATCTGTTCCTGAGTCTGAAGCTGATAGCTGATGTCGGCCTGGTAGGATTCCCGAATGTGGGAAAATCGACTCTGATTTCAAGAATAAGCGCGGCAAAGCCCAAGATTGCGGACTACCCGTTTACGACCCTGGAACCTCACCTGGGAGTGGTAAGGATCGACGATTTTCGCAGTTTTGTGGTTGCCGATATTCCAGGATTGATTGAAGGCGCGCATGAAGGGCATGGGCTCGGAGACCAGTTTTTAAAACATGTAGAGCGTACCAGGATTTTGGTTCATATGATCGATATATCGAACGAAGAACGCGATCCGGTGGCCGACTATGAAACCATTATCCGGGAGCTTTCACTCTTTAATCCCGACCTTCTGGACAGGAAGCAACTGGTCGTGGCATCGAAGATGGATGTGCTTGCGGACGATGCAAGGCTGTCCGGTCTGAAAGAGATGTGCCGGCAGCGCAACCTGCCCTTTCTCGGAATTTCAGCCGTATCGGGCCGAGGCATCAGGGAACTGATCGGGATTATTGCAAATTTTCTGTGGGCATAATTATATAATCAGGTTTCCCCGTTCCCCGTTTCCGGTTTTGAACCTGGAACGGGAAATCTATTCGCAACAGGAACTTTTTGAGTCAGCGGAATCTTTTAAGGGTGCGGACGGATTCAAAATAAATGGGAGGTTCCGATTGAGCGTCTACAGGCTGGGTGTCCTGGGTGGCACATTCAATCCAATTCATTCAGGACATCTGCACATAGCCCGGTCCGTTCAGAAAATTTTTTCATTATCGAAAGTTCTGTTTGTTGTTGCTGCGGATCCTCCCCACAAACCGCGGAAAAGTCTGATTGCGCTCGCACATCGCTATGCAATGGTCAGTCTGGCGACCTCCGAAGAACCGTTTTTTATTCCTTCGCTGGTTGAACTGGAGTCTCATGCCAGTAGCTACTCGGTGGATACGATGCGAAAGATTTCACGCAGCGTACGGTCCGAAGAAGGGGAAATCTATTTTATCGCCGGTGGAGATTCCCTGAGGGAGGTGAATTCCTGGAAGGATAGCGAGGAACTGCTGACTAAGTATAATTTCATTTTTGTCCTGCGCCCGGGTGCTGAGGCAGGCAATTATGTGGATTCCCTGCCCGAAAAGGCAATTCCGCGGGTGCGCGATCTCACCGGCCTCAGCAGGACCGGAATACGGCGGCAGCTTGAAGGGGAGGGTTTTAAGAAAAAACGTTTGTTTATCATAGATGCCGATGCCCCGGATATTTCGGCGACCCGGATTCGAAACCTGGCGTCCGCCGGGAAGAATTTTCGCAGTATGGTTCCAGAACCGGTATATTCCTACATTCAAAAACTGCGTTTATATGGTGGAAAACAATGGATGCCCTGAAAATAGCCTTAAAAGCCGCCGACGATAAAAAAGCGTACGACCTTCTGGCGCTGGATATTTCTGAAATTGCCACGTTTGCCAATTATTTTCTGTTTTGCACAGGGGACTCTTCCAGGCAGATCCAGGCTATAGCGGACGAAATTGAGAAGCAGTTGAAGGCCGTCGGCATGCGCTCATCCCATATCGAAGGGTATCAGAATTCGGAATGGATCCTCATGGATTACTTCGATCTGGTGGTTCACATATTCTCGAAAGAAGCCCGGGCTTTTTACGACCTGGAAAGGCTGTGGAGAGACGGAAAAAAGCTGAATGCCGGGAAGCTTATCAGGGAAGCAAATAAAAACGTCAAAAGTCGGCCTTAGACCTTGGATCTTCGATTATTTTTTATGCGCCTGAGATTCCTTTGGGTTGGGAAAACGAAAAATTCATACATCCGGGGACTTGCAACGGACTACCTGGAGAGGGTCCGTCATATGATTCCGTGTGAAGTTATCGAGACGCATGATTTGTCCAAGAAGAGATCCTTAAAGGCTGCAGCGCTTGTAGAGGGCGAGGCGGAGGAATTCTCCCGGCATCTCTCCTCCTCCGGGAAGATTGTTGCCCTGGACGAGAACGGCACCCAGTTGTCCTCCGCGGGGTTTTCCCGATGGCTGGAGTCCGAGTTGAACAGCGGCGGTCGTTCCCTGTCTTTTGTGATAGGCGGCCCGGAAGGGCTGAGTTCCAAGATCACCGAAAGAGCGCAGTTGGTGTTGTCGATAGGGAAAATGACATGGACGCACGAAATGTGCCGTGCGCTGTTGCTGGAACAGGTGTACCGCGCTCTGTGCATTCTGCGCAGGATTCCGTATCATAAAGCCTGAAAATTGAATTTTTTTCGTTTGTAAGAGTGATATATTTTGAATCACTTTTTTACCATGTGCATTGTTATAAAGGGAGTATGAAGGATTGATGATGGATCTCAAGGACCTGGAATACTTTAAAGACAAGCTGGTGCAGAAACGGATCGCCCTCACGGATATGGTCCACAGAACCGAAGAATACGGCCGGGAGAAAGATCCGAATATACAGGATATCGCGGATATGGCCGTGGCGTCCTATACGAAGGAATTCATTTTCGGGAAAAGCGCCGGGGATCGCCAGATTCTCCAGCTCATCGAGGAGGCGCTGGAACGTATCGAAGACCAGGCCTATGGTTTGTGCGTTCATTGCGAGAATCCGATTCAGCCTAAACGGCTGGAAGCCGTTCCATGGGCCGGTTACTGCATTCAGTGCCAGGACCTGAAGGAAAAGGGATTATTGGATGCATCCGTTTAAATCCACGGCCGCTGGCCGCGCGACCGGTTGTACTTTTACCACGGGCTGTTAAGCTTGGTTTGCCGCTATCTATTCCCTGCATGCCGGTGATTCAAAAAACGTATTTGTCTACGAACCGGGACCTTGCCCAATCGACACTGACAAATATTGTCGACAGCCTGCTGAACCTGCTTTTCCCGGATGTGTGTCTTCTCTGTTCGGCCCAGGTATCCCGTTGGAGGGACCGGAGCATCTGCTTGGACTGCAGAAATAAAGCCGGTGCTTTGAGAATATTTCCGCCCGTATGCCCTTCCTGCGGCCTGCCCATGTCGAGCTTTCAAGCGGATTCGGGCTGTTTGTGCGGGGACTGTATCCTGGAGCCTCCGGCATTTAGCGGCGCCCGCTCTTTCGGCTACTACATTGGGGAACTCGCAATGCTGGCCAGGGAATTGAAATTTCATAAAAGAAGAAACCTGGCGGACCTCCTGGTCCCTTTCCTGTTCGATGCCTTCCAGCAGGCCTGGGATCGGGATGATTTCGACACGGTGACTCCTGTCCCGCTTCACCCGGATCGGGAACGCAAACGGGGGTACAACCAGGCCGGACTCCTGGCGCGGTCCCTGGCATCCCGCATCGGCATCCCTTACAGGGACCGCTTGCTGATTCGGAAGCGTTCGACACTTCCGCAGACCGGATTAACGGATTCTCAGAGATCGGCGAATGTTCGCAATGCTTTCGGTTGTGTGGATCCCGGGCAAATAGCCGGGCGCAGGATCCTGCTGATAGACGATGTCATGACGACCGGTGCTACCGTTTCGAGCGCTTCGGAGGCTCTGATCAGAAGCGGGGCATTGCGTGTGTCGGTACTGACCCTGGCCCGCACGGTCGCTGCATGACGCCGATCCGGTTTTATAGAATCTTTCTATCAATTGCCGGATGCCCCAGNNAATGGCTGAGAACCGGCTTTAAAAAAGGCGGCTTTCAAATACTCCTGGTACAGGGAATGGGAGACGGCTCCCGTGATGCCACCGAGCAGGAAGACCAGAATTGCCAGTAGAACGATGGTTGCCTTGGATTTCATATGATTAAATTGTGTCAATCCCGATGTGAGAATGCTGCTGCTATTCCGGTTCCAAACTTGTATCTTGCCACATTCCCTTGGTGGCAATGACGTTGAGAATCCTTTCGTCTGTGATGTTTCTTTCTTCCGTAACCATCAAATGGAGGGGCAGGTCCGCTCCGATAAACATTTTCTCATAAGCCGTATGCAGATCGTCCTGTGGATTGTTCCACTGGAGGTATGTAAAAACGGTAAGGAGAACAAGCGTGACCGCTGCCATCGACGGAATGATTCTACGAGCTAAGCCGAATAATAATTGAAGTATAGCGGCGTTCCGGGATTCGTTTTCGATGCCGGCTTTCAATTTCCGGTAGAAGTATGGGGATGTTTCGAAAGGAGAAATAGTTTGCGCGATCCGTCGGGGAACCGTCAGCAGGCCGAACTCCCGGGCACAGGAGGCACACCGGGTCAA
>DKBB01000403.1:604-2770 GCA_002451015.1 Acidobacteria bacterium UBA6911 | reverse complement strand
GACGACACCAACCCGACCAAGGAGGAGCAGCACTACATCGATGCCATCCAGGACAATGTGCGCTGGCTCGGATTTGACTGGGGCGATCGACTGTATTTCGCTTCCGACTATTTCGACCGCATGTATGCGTGGGCGATCCAACTGGTTAAAGCCGGCAAAGCGTATGTCGACGACCAGACGCCGGAAGAAATCCGTGAAAACCGGGGCACTCTGACCGAACCGGGCAAGCCGAGCCCCTACCGGGATAGAAGCGTCGAAGAAAACCTGGAGCTTTTCGAGGGGATGGAGGCGGGGGAATTCCCGGACGGTTCCAGGGTTCTAAGAGCCAGGATCGACATGGCTTCGCCGAATCTGAACCTGCGGGACCCCGTAATGTACCGTATCCTGGCCGTACCGCACCACAGGACGGGGAGCCGCTGGAAAATCTATCCCATGTATGACTGGGCGCACGGACTGGAGGATTCCATCGAAGAGATCAGTCACTCACTCTGTTCCCTCGAGTTCGAAGATCATCGTCCCCTCTACGACTGGTACCTTGAACAACTCGGCATCCATCATCCCCGACAGATCGAATTCGCCAGGTTGGAACTCGAATATACGGTGCTGAGCAAGCGCAAGCTGATTCAAATGGTCGAAGGCGGCCTTGTTTCAGGTTGGGATGATCCGCGCCTGCCGACGCTGGCAGGTTTGCGCCGCCGGGGATATACGCCCGCCGCCATACGAAACTTCTGCGACCGCATCGGGGTTTCCAAGGCGCACAGCATTGTCGACTACGCCCTTTTAGAGCATTGCCTGCGCGAAGATCTGAACAAAAAAGCCCCCCGCACCATGGCGGTTTTGAGGCCTCTCAAGGTGGTTTTGACCAATTATCCGGAAGGGAAAGTGGAAGAGTTTGAGGCAGACATTAATCCGGAAGACCCCTCGGCTGGAAAACGGAAAATCCCGTTCAGCCGGGAGTTATGGATAGAACGGGACGATTTCCGCGAGGATCCGCCCAAGAAGTTTTTCCGCCTGTCGCCCGGGCGCGAAGTCCGCTTCAAGTATGCGTATTACATAACCTGCAACGAAGTCATCAAGGATCCGAATACGGGTGAAGTGATCGAACTGCACTGCACGTTCGATCCCGAGACAAGGGGGGGATGGTTGCCTGGAGGACGCAGGGTCAAGGGAACATCACACTGGGTGTCCGCAGAGCACGCCCGCAGGGCGGAATTCCGGTTGTACGACCGCCTTTTTACGAAGCCGAATCCGGACGCGGGCGGACAGTTCTTGTCGAATCTGAATCCGCAGTCGCTTGAAATTGTATCCGGATTTATTGAAGCCGGCCTGGAGGGGGCACCTGCCGGCCATTGCTACCAGTTCGAACGCCAGGGGTATTTCAGCGTCGATCCGGATTCGAAATCCGGCGCGATGATCTTCAACCGCAGTGTTTCCCTCAAGGATTCCTGGGCGAAGATTGAAACTAAAGAAGCCGGGAAGAACGGGTAGGCCATATTTCCAGTTACATAGCAGTATATGGGAGCATATCAAGCCGATTTCAATTGGCGGAACACCAAAATATGCAGTGTCACCTTTCTTCAGTCGGGAAACGTAAAACGTCCGGGGAAGAGGGAAAAAGTTGCAGAAGCGATTGGATTCTCCCAGAAAGAATTCATAGAACCCGACAATTTTATCGTGGAACAACTCTGTTTGTCGGGACTGCACTGAAAACTATCGACCCTTCGACTGATTATTTCTACCTGTATCAGGATGTCAGCGAAACATTCTACCCGGACAGACGTATCATTTCTACGGAGTGACAGGTTGGGGCAGGTATAATTCCATATATCGTATCTTTTTGAAAGAATAGGGATAAATCCCACCGTCATCCCGCTTGCTATTTAAATAATCTAATTTTTAAAAATATTTTGATAATTCGATTAGGCTGAGAAGAGGCGTGTGCGTTTTTACAGTTAAACGGCCTCTGTGGGATTAGTTCATAAAAAAAATGAACCTTAATGCCGAAAGAAATATCTAGTAAACCGAAGCCTTTAATGTGCCGATAGCAGCAGGGTAAGCGACCGTTTTCTGTTCGTTGAATGGGTATTTTATAAATCCATTGAATTGAGGAGCGGCACGGGATCATATCCCGGTAAAAACACAGAAAAAGTGGGAGCCGAAAGGGCT
>DKBB01000403.1:0-579 GCA_002451015.1 Acidobacteria bacterium UBA6911 | reverse complement strand
GCATGGTGTGGACTTTTATCCTGGGATTGTTGTCGGGGATGAGTGTTTTTTGTGGAGAAATTACCTTTCTGGTGCCGGGATCGACCGGTTTGCCGCTAATGGCCATTAACGTGCTTATTTGTTTTTTTATTGCAATAACGGGAATTGCGACAGGTTCCGCCTATCGACGGAGAATCCGGTTTTTAAAAGATTGTCGGGATCAAATATTAATGGAATTTTGCGATCGACGGTTTTTCCCGAAACTGACTCGAGAGGGGATCATCACCGAGATGCAGGTTCTTTTTGGAATTCTGTTTTTACTTTCCATGGTTATTGTCTGCATTCAATATCCGGTCCCGAAGATGCCTGCTTTCCTGGACAACAATCTGGTACGAATAATCCCCATAATGGGTTTCCTCTGCCTCTGTTGGATTCCCGTCTGGCCGGATCGGAAAAATCCTCTTCGGGGTTTCCTGGAGAAGGAAAATATTCCTGTCCGTTTCCTCAATAACCGACCGAAATTTCTCGACGCATATGTGATAGAAAGTCAGAGTTTGCAGAGGGATGAGTTGTCCCGATTGAATGCGAAACGGTCGTTGC
>DKBB01000284.1 GCA_002451015.1 Acidobacteria bacterium UBA6911 | reverse complement strand
TGACCTTGGATCTGCGACTTGAGGTCTGGGACCTAGGACGAAAAATGGGACCTGGTTATAAAGGCACCAATTTATGAAAATGGTGTCAGAATAACCAGGTCCCATTTTTTAATGCTATACTTATTCCGTATGAATTATAGGGTATTGAGCGGATGAAAATCTCGTACAAGAGCGATTACGCGTTGAAAGCAGTATTGGACCTGGCACTATGCTATGAAGGCCGGGAACCCGTCAGCATTCATGACACGGCCAAACGCATTGACGCGCCGGTCAAATTCCTGGAGCAGATTTTTTCAGGATTGAAATCCCACGGTATTATCGAGAGCCGCAGGGGAAGCAGCGGAGGATATCTGCTGGCCAAACCGCCCGAGAAAATCACCGTCGGGGAAATCATCCGGCTGATAGAAGGACCGACGGAACCGATTTCGTGCGTCAAACAGGACTATGCCGGATGCGAAGAAATGTACACCTGCGTATTCAGGAATATCTGGAAAGATATACATCATGCAACATCCCGGGTCATCGACCATGTGAATTTCCGGGACCTCGCCATTCAATACGATTCCATACGCAACGTGGCCACTTTTTCCATCTAGCCCGTCTTCGTCAGCCTCCGGCTGACTTCGCCGGGCGGGCCCGCCGTATTAATCCCCGTCGTCCTTTCCGGTATATGGAATGCCTAGCTGTTTCAGCTTCCGGTAAAGATTGCTGCGCTCTATCCCCAGGGCCCGGGCTGTGCCGCTGACGCTTCCCTTATGGTCTATCAGCTTCTGCTGGATGTATTCCCTTTCGAAATTTTCTTTTGCATCCTGTAAAGAAGCCGCTTCTTCATTTTCAAACGGCACCGGCAGCGTGCGGTTCAGCATGGTCTCGGGCAGATCATAAATATCAATGCGTTTTTGCGGAGTCATAATTATCAACCGCTCCGCAATGTTCCTCAATTCCCGCACATTGCCCGGCCACGGATATGTCTCAAGGACTTCTACAGCTTTCCGGGTCAGAGCCGGAGCCTTACGGCCGTTTTTACGCGCATAATCATTCAGGAAAAATCCGGCCAGGAGGGAGATATCTTCCCGTCGCTCCCTTAGAGGCGGCAGCTGAAAGGGAAGCACGTTCAGCCTGTAGTAAAGGTCCTCCCGGAAATTACCCAGTTCAATTTCCTGTTCCAGGTTCTTATTGGTCGATGCTATAACCCGAACATCCACGCTGATTGAAGTGTTTCCGCCGACAGGAGTAAATCTCTGCTCTTCCAGAACTCGAAGCACTTTAGCCTGCGTCCTGGAACTCATATCACCCACCTCATCCAGGAAAAGAGTTCCGCCGTTCGCCTGTACGAACTTCCCTTCCTTATCCTCGGAGGCCCCGGTAAACGAGCCTTTTAAATGGCCAAATAATTCGCTTTCAATCAATTCTTCCGGAATAGCGGCGCAATTCATTTCCACAAAGGGGCCTTCCTTGCGCAGACTGTGAAAATGAATCAAGTGTGCCACAAGCTCTTTTCCGGTGCCGTTTTCCCCGCAGATGAGAACACGGCCGTTTGTTGGCGCAGCGAACGCAATCTGCTGGCGCAGAGCCTGCATAGGCACGGAATCTCCTATCATCAAATGTTCCCGCTCAATCTGCCTCCGGAGATTGCGGTTTTCTTCCTCCAGCCGATATTGATGGAATCCGTTTTTGACAACTAGAAGAGTTTTCTCCAGCGAAAGCGGCTTTTCAACAAAATCGAATGCGCCCAATTTTGTGGAGCGAACAGCTGTTTCGATCGATCCATGTCCCGATATCATGATTACAACGGCTTCGGGATTCGACTGCTTTATTTTAGCCAGCGTTTGCAGCCCATCCATTCCTGGCAGCCAAATATCGAGCAGAACAACCGGGAATTTCTCTTGAGAAAGCATGTCCAGGGCTTCCTCGCCGCTGGATACGGCACAGGATTCGAATCCGGCATCCTCGAGTATCCCCTGAATGGAGGTTTGTACGCCTTTTTCATCATCAACAATTAAAACGGAAGAACGATTCATAGAGAATTATTGTGGTCCGGATTCAGTCTGAAACCAAGGGTAAATCAATTACGATTTTTGTCCCTACGGGGGCATTCTGTTCCGCATGTACGTTTCCATTATGGTCCGATACGATTTGGCGAACGATCGCCAATCCCAGTCCGGTCCCTCCCTTACGGGCTGAAAAATAAGGCAGGAAAAGGCTGCCCTGGTATTCCTCGGGAAATCCTCGCCCGGAATCACCGATCTCGACACTTACGGAATTCCTCCTGGCATCCAGGCTCGTGTGAATCTGCAGTGTTTTAACGCCCGTACTCCCGGCCATGGCTTCCAGTGCATTATCGAAAAGATTAATAAACACGCGTTTCATCTGGTCCGGGTCCAGTTGGAACATTGGAATGGCAGGGTCGTACTGCTTCTCAATATGAACATCCCGGAAACGTCCCCGGTAAAGGCCCAGGGTATTTTCCAGAACAGCATGCAGGTCCGCTTCCTGCAGGCGTACTTCGGGAAGTCGGGCGAAACGTGAAAATTCATCCACCAGGCCTTTGAGTGACCCGGTTTCCTGGATAATGGTCTGCGTGCACTCGGACAGGAGCTTTTCGAATTTTGAAAATTCTTGGCACCACCTTCCCGGGATATTTTCCGGAGGCGGGCCCATTTGTTTGTAGCGTCGTAAAACTCGTTCAGCCGAAAGCTGGATCGGAGTCAACGGATTCTTGATTTCATGCGCCAATCGCCGAGCAACCTCCTGCCATGCGGTGAGTTTTTCCATTCTGAGCAGTTCTGTCATGTCATCCAGCACCACAACCCATCCTGTGCCTTTTCCTTCGCTGTCGGCCAATGGCGTGACGATGGTGGCCAGCTGCATGCTTTTGCCAGGAAACGCCAGATAGATATTCTTTACAACCGTTCCCAGCACCTCGGATTTCAACAGTAATTCACGGATAATACCGCTGGACGGATCCTGGATCACCTCTTCCAGCAAGCCCTCCACGGATGCGTTTTTCACCTGCAGCATCTCCATTGCAGCACGATTTATCGTCCGAATACGATAGTCACCGTCGAGCGATATGACCCCAGTTGCAATCGTCTCCAGAATGGTTTCGATATAGCGGCGCCGGTCATCCAGTTCGACATTTGTTTGACGCAGTTTTTGTTGAGCCGCCTCGATGCGCTTTTCGTTTTCCTGAAGATCGCTTGTCATTTGGTTGAAGGAAGCGACCAGATTTGCTAGTTCATCGAAAGCCTGGCTATGGACACGATATTCCAGATTTCCGGCTGCGACAGCTTCTGCACCTTCCGCCAGCGCCTGTATCGGGACAGTAATTCTTTTCGCAAGGTACAAAGCAAACCAGGAGAAAGCAAAGACGATCAGCAACGTCGAGAGAGCCAGAATGAGAAGAGTATTGTAGCGAAGAGTATTTTTTTCACTTTGTAACAGCTCATATTTCTCATACGCCAGTTGAACTTCTCCCGCCCTGAATCCGGCGCTTTGAGAATTCACGCTTTCGGTTAAAACAACACCGATAATATCCCCCCGCTCTCCCCGAATCGGAGCCGTCGCCCAGGAAATCTCGGTAAACGGATCCCTTGGAGTCAGACGTGCCACTTTGAACCCGGGTTGCCCCCCCACTGCGCGTTGAGCAAGTTCCAATATGGAATCCCTGTGGGATGCACCCGCAACCGAATTCCCAGCTTCCGCAACAAGCTCTATTTGAGTGCCGAAAATCTTCACATTGTCAATGTCGTACTGCTGGCAGAACTCCAGAAGTTTCAGCCTGAGTCCCGCCCGCTGTTCATTTTCCATCCCGTCCGTAGCCTGGATATAGCCCGCAATCCCGGCAGCAAAGTATTTTCCACGCTGTTCGGCTTCCTCGTAATATCTCTCAGCCAGAAGCCTGCTGTGCTCCATCATTTCCGCCAGCGGAGCTTTAAACCACTGTTCAATCTGGGCGCTGATCAACCCATAGGCCAGAAGAAACAGCAATAGTGCGGGCAGCAGGGAAAGAACAATAAAAATGCGGACCATTCTGGTCTTGAATCCACTCCCCACCCTTCCGCTTTTCCGTTCGAAATAAAGCTTAACCAGGTTTCGCCCCAGAACCGTCGCCAGTATCAACAGCGCCAGCACGACAACGGCCGTTCCGGTATAAAGCAGAAATGTCATGGGAATGAAACGGGAGCTCCCGACCGAAGTCTGATTTAAAAATACCTGAGTAGCCACCAGTCCGAGAACAAGCAGAAAAATGCATACAAGGATATAATGACGGGACCGTAATCCTTTTCGCCTGGGCTGTTTTGTAGGATCTGATGTTTGGTTCATAGCCGGGTCCGATTTATTATAGACCAGAGAACAGGATGAACATACAGGGATTGTTCCGCCTTCACCCACAGGAGCAGAGCTTCGGCCAGGCTTCCGCCTTTGCCTCCGGCTGCGGCGGACAAGCCAACGGGCAAGCCTGAAGTCAGAGATTGATATTTCTATGAAAAAGGCGAGAGAATACGGCAGGGGCGAACCTTGTGTTCGCCTTTTAACCGGTCGGTAGTCAAATAAATTCGATCTTCGACCTTCGATCTTTTTTTACATGAACAATACCTTAATATTTGTTATATACTGAACCCAGTAAAACCAGCATTTAAATTAAAACATGGAGGCAGAAAATGGCACTTCGCACGAGCGCGGTTCTGGCGGTATTGATTCTGTGCAGTCTGGTTTGTGTTTTTGCTGCGGATATTTCAGGAAAATGGACGGCGGAATTCGATTCCCAGGTAGGTCTGCAGAAATACACCTATGAGTTTAAGGTTGACGGTACGAATATTTCCGGGAAGGCGTCTGTTAATATAGGCGGCACGGATATGGAATCGGTCATTGCCAAAGGGAAAATCGATGGCGATAAGATTTCGTTTGTCGAGAATTTAGACTATCAGGGCATGGAGCTTAGCATTGAATATACCGGCACGGTATCCGGCAATGAGATGAACCTCTCCCGTACTGTAGCCGGCCAGGAAGGGGAAACCTTTGTAGCCAAGCGCGCTAAATAAGTACAGCTCCGGTGACAGCGCTTCCTTTTTTTAATTCCACATTCTACAGTGCTATCAAACAGCGGGAATTATTAATTTGAAGCCTGTCACCGAATTTTCCCGCCCTCGGATTTTAAAGTCCGAATAACCAACCTTCGATCTATTGCGTCCTCAGACTTACGACAAACCAGCGCCCCGGCATGTCCACGCCACGGATCTCCTGATAGTGACTGTCCAGTAGATTGGTATAATCGAAAGCGGCAATAAATTTAGAAAAACGCTTCTCGAGGCATCCATCCCACAGCCAGTAGCTTCGCCCGTCCGAGCGTCTTCGGTAGCTGAGCGTCTGCTTATAATCCATATCGAGCGGCAGCTCGAAAGATACGAATTGATTCCAGGAATGCCGTGCAAAATCGAGTACATACTTCGATTCGGAATCAATGGAGTCGGTGTTCGTGGAAATATAGCTGTATTGTGTGCCCAACCGGATTTTCGAACTGAAAGAACGTTCGAGACCCAATTCGAAACCCACAGTACGAAGTTTCCTGATATTGGAAGTCCGCCACTTTTCGGACTCGGATGAACGAACCCAGTCAATAACGTTCCGTTCTCTTCTTGCAAAAACCGTCAGGGAACCCAACCAGTTGTCCGCCGGAATGTATTCCGCACCGGCATCCGCCGACCACGCGCTTTCCGGCTTCAGACCGGCGTCGGCTTCGTGGTTGGGATCGTGGTAAAACCGTTCGGTGAACGTAGGAATTCGGAATGCGCGCCCCAGGGATGTGCGCAGCCGCAAACGCGGCAACACCCACCAGCTCCCGCTAAGGGACGGATTCACCGAGGCCCCGAAATTAGAATAATAATCAAACCTGATTCCAGGATAGATCGCAGTCGAACTGCCGGGTGTCCACTGGAATTCACTGAAAAGGCTTGTTTTGGCAAAAGAATGATCTCCCATGTTGCTCGAACCGATCCAGTCGCCGCCTGTGCCGCCTCCAAGCGTCATCAAGCCGGAAGATCCCAACCGGTACTCCGCCTTCAGATTCACCGCAGCAGCATGGGTGCGATGACGGTTTTCAAAAGGCGCCGGTCTCTCGGTATCGTACAGAAAACGGTCCCCGTGAGTGCGATAGAATCCCTTTAGGGTAGCCTTGTTGCCTGCCTTGTTTTCAAATTTGCGCTCTACCGAAATCAACGTCTGGTTCGTCCATTCCCTGGACGGTGCCGGTCCGTAGAAACCATCAGCCCCGAATTCCTTATCCACATGCGAAACAAAAAAGGTTGAATGCCCTCCCAGTGTAATACGGGTACTGGCCGCTACATTGTTGAAATCCCTGCCGGACTGAAAACCGGACGACCGGGAGCCTGAAGCACTGACGGACTGCTTGAAATTACCCTTTTCAAAAAACGTCGCAAAAGACCCGTCCACCAGGCCGTACTGACCCAGGGCGATGGAACCGTTCACCCGCTTGACTGGATGCCGGGTAATGATATTGATAGTCCCGCCCAGTGCATCGGCGCCGTAGATCGAAGAACCGGAGCCAAGCAGCACCTCAATGCGGTCGACATCCTGAAGCTGAACCGGAAAATCCGAATTATGATGCCCGGTCTGGGAGTCGTTGATCGGTACACCGTCCACCAGGACCAGGACCTGCGAGTAAGCGGAGCCGCGAATGGATATATCCGCCTGCATACCGTAAGGGGAGCGGGAACGGAGATCCACCGAGGTTGCATGCTCAAGAACATCGGTTATATTTCGAATCGGCAGTGAATCGATATCTTCACTGTCGAAGACCTGTACCGTCCTGGAAAGATTCTCAAACGGCACGGCAGTGGCGTTCGCGGTTACAATCACGGTCTCGTTGGGCAACTGTTGTGCGAAGCCGAGAGGTATAATTAAGAAAAAAGCCGCCGGGAAAATGCGAATAATTTTATTTAAAGACATACTGTTTCCGTAATTCCTACCCCGCATTCCCCGAAATTTCATGGGGAGGCGAGAGACCTGCAAATAAAAATAGGACATTAACACAATGCCACTATTATGTCAGGCTCACCGGCGCGGGAAATAATTGTTCCCGCATACAGACGGAGCTGTCCATAAAATATCTTAATGCGAAAAAGAAAGCTATGGGCAAGGATCCGCATGGGTAATTCTACTCATGTTTAAATGAGTACTTCCGCGAATTGCATAATTGATGCAACGATCTTTAAATATATAGTAACAACAGTAGTCGTAGGAAAGGGGAACAAATCCCGTACGATTACCAGAACAAGATTTGGAAGCAATGATATATAAAGGATCGAGCGGCGATAGTGAAAATCACAGCCGCCAATAGGATGTGGGGTTTTTATCCGAGTGTACGGTATTGTTAGGGGGGGACCGGCACGAGGAGAACCCCACTAGTTCTCAAGCCGGCATTAATTATTTTTATAAAATGCTGGCACAACCAAGCGCGAGCAAACAACCCTCATAAACAGGCGATTCCCTCCGGGAATCGTTCCCGCCTTTAACAACCTGCTGCGAACAAAGGGCCCCAAAATTTTTGGGGCCCTTATTCTTTGCGGATGGAAGATTATATATTCATCAATTCAGTGATTTGATGTATTCCACGACGAACTGAAGCTCTGTGTCATTCAATGGATTTTTCGGCATTGCCGGCGGGTATCCCTTTATATTTTCTGCCGTTGGATCCTGAATGGCTTTCACCAGATAATCGTCGTCCACAAGTACTTCAAATTCCATCCCTTCAGAATCCGTTACAATTCGTTTTTCCCCATAGATCCCTTTTAAAGTCGGGCCTACCATTGGAGTACCGTCAATGGAATGACAGGTCGTACAGAACTTATCCTGCAGGATTTGAAGAGCGGAGTTGCCCGCCAATTCAACAGAGGGCGTTGAAGGAGCAGAACGCCCGGGCAGAGGCGTATTCGCATCGCCAAAATACCAGGTTTCAAAATCGTCCACTGGAACCACTACTGTTTTTGCAAGCATATCCGCATGGCTTACGCCGCAGATAACGGTGCATTCAATATCGAAGGAACCAAGTTGTATCGGAACAAACCATGTGTAATTCGCCTTTCCGGGAACAACATCCTCTTTGATTCGAAATGCGGGGATGAAGAATCCATGGATGACATCCAACGACCGCAGCTCAAGCTTCACGGGCTTATCCAACGCCAACAATAACTCCGTAGTCTGCTTCCCGTTGGGATATTTAAAGGACCATGCCCACTGTCGCCCGGTAACCTCTATCACCATCGCTTCCCGGGGCACCTCGCGCATGTAGCTGAAATTAGTCCACCCGTAAACAAACATGACCAGAAACAGAACGGTCGGTATAAGAATCCATGCCGTTTCAAGCCAGGCGTTCCCTTCGATATCCTTTCCCCTGGGATGCTTCTTCCTGTTGTATTTGACGACAAAATAGATCAGTGTCGCCGTAATAAGAAAGAGGAAAACGGCGCAAAGCACCAGGATGAATAGAAACACCGAATCCACTTTGCCGGCGGCACTCGAAGCCTGCTCTAGAAAGGGCATGCGTCACCTGTAAGCTATATCAAAGAAAAGAATCCCGATTATTATAATCAACAGCGCCAGTGTTAAAAAAACCAGGGCCTTTAAATAAGGCTTTTCATATTTCAAATGCATAAAGAAGAAAAATACCAAACCCGCCTTGACGGGCGTTATGATAAGCATGGCCCAGACGGAAAGTGCCTCATGAAAGAGCCGGCTCACAGTCACAAGCGCCGCGGTCAAAGCCAAAAGAATCAGCCAGACGAAAAGGTACGTCCGGTAGGAGACAATATGTACGGTTTTTTGCGCCTCTTCCATGACATCTCCAACGGTCAGGCAGCCAGATAGAAAAGCGGCAGGAGGAATATCCAGATCACATCCACCAGGTGCCAGTAAAGACCGGAATTTTCAAGCCTGTTAAAGTCGGTCCGGGATATCTTTCCCCGCACCAACCATGCCAGCATGACGGCCAGAACCACAATGCCCGCTATAACATGCAGTCCGTGCAAACCGGTCATAGAGTAGTAGAGGCCGAAGAAAATCTGTGTTCCATTCGACTGCTGCAGAAGCTCCGGCGAATTCGGATACAGGCCTTTCTGGATCTCGCCGCTCCATTCCAGGTACTTATTGATCAGAAACACTGCGCCCAAAACAATTGTAATGGAAAGGCATCCAATCGCCAGTTTCCGCGTTCCTCGTTGAATCGCCGCTATGGATAGTGCCATCGCAAGACTGCTCGTCAGCAGGATGACCGTATTGGCGACCCCGATCCCGACGTTCAGATGTCGGCCCGCCTCATGAAACTCCGCCGGGTAGACCGACCGGTAGGCGGAGTAAAGAATGAATAGTCCGCCGAAAAGTACGATCTCCGTAAACAGGAACAACCACATCCCAAGTTTTGAACCCTCGTAGTCCTTGTGTTCGCCCTGGTGCACGGGCGTTAGCGCGGCCGTGTCGTTCATTCGGAGGTCTCCCGGTTAAAAATATATGGGCGTTCCCGGATGACGGGAATGTCCGTAAAGTTCTCCTTCGGCGGCGGGCTCGAAATCCCCCATTCCAGCGTTACGCCGCCCCAGGGATTGCCTCCCGCCCTTTTGCCCTTGAAAAGCGCGATTATCATATTGGCAAAAAACATGACCAGGCCTACCGCCAGAATAAATGAGCCTATGGTTGCCAGCACATGCCAGGAGTGGTACTGCGGCAGATGCGTGAAATACCGTCTCGGCATCCCCATATAGCCGAGAACGAGCATGCTGAAGTAGAGCATGTTGAAACCGATAAAGATCGGCACCCATGAAATAATCGCACCTCTTTCGCTATAAGTCTTGCCGAACATTTTGGGAAACCAGTACAGCAGCGCCGCTAAGAAACCGATCCCGGTTCCGCCGAACATTACATAGTGAAAATGGCCTACAATAAAATAGGTGTCGTGCACCTGGGCATTGATTGCAAGGGCGCCCTGCATCAGGCCGGTCAATCCTCCGATAGAAAAAAGGAAAATGAACGTCAGGGCGTACAGCATGGGCGGCTTCACTTCGATGGAGCCTTTATACAGCGTTGCCGTCCAGTTGAAAACCTTTATGGCGCTGGGGACCGCAACCAGGAAAGTCAAAAGGGAGAAAATTATGTTGGCCGTTTCGGACATGCCGCTGGTAAACATGTGATGGCCCCAGACCAGGGACCCGAAAAATGCGATGGCGATCGAGGAATAGGCGATCGCTTTGTAGCCGAAAATGGTTTTTCTCGCAAAGGTCGGGATTATTTCGGTGATGGCCCCCATGGCGGGCAGAATCATGATGTA
>DKBB01000053.1 GCA_002451015.1 Acidobacteria bacterium UBA6911 | reverse complement strand
AGGAAATTCCTGCGGTTCAGGCCTGCTCCCTCGCTCTTGTTGGTTGTTTCGTCAGGCATGAAAATCCTCCTATTTATATTCTTCCGGAGATTCCTGGATGTTGTGACAGGTTCTAATTACAGATTTTAGGGATACCATAAAAATTATGGGGAATTCTGTGCAATCATCAATGGAAAGGTGTTTGTAATACGTAAGACGCATCGTATCAGAGTCCCCAGAATGCCTTCGAACCCGTGTTCCCGGGTTACCGTAAATGGATCTGGAATTACGGGCTGACCCATCTTACTGCAATACCGGCCGGATGCTACAGGAAAATAGTCACTCAATCCATGGCTATGGTTTTCTCGGAATTTTTATATGCGTTTATTCGTAGTTCTCCTTATAATTATAAATATTCTTTTTGACGAAAATTTAAATAGCCGAGGAGGGCCCTCTGATGTCCGAGTCCAATAGCACGTCTGCGCCGGAAGAAGAAAATGCCGTTCCAAGAAATTATTTTTCACGCTTGGGCGGTGTCTATATGTCGCCTGGAGAAACATTCGCTGAAATCGGCCGTGTGCCCAAACTGCTGGTTCCAATTATTGCCCTTGTCATTATCGGGTTTGCACAAGGCTACTATCTAGCATCCTATATCGACCTAGCGACGTTATTGTCCGCAACCAACGCACAGGCACAGGTGACTCCGGAACAAATGGCTGTAGCAGGCCCCCTGATAAAAGCGATGATCCTGTTGAGTTCTGGTATCGGAACCATTTTGGGTACCCTGGTTATTGCAGCTGTTTTTATGCTGATCAGTAAAATCATAGCTGTCGAGAACCGTTTTAAGGCTGTGTATGCGGCAACGTTGTATGCCGTTACCGCTGTTACGATTGTTTCTTTTGTATTATTGGTCATAGTCATTTCTTTAAAAGGCCCGGAGGGGCTGGACATTCGAAACGCTTCCAATATTTTGAGTTCCAGCCTTGGAGCGATTCTTGCAAATTTATTTGGCGACGATATCCTGCCGAAATTCTTTATGAAACTGGCGGGCTACGTAGAGGTTTTTGCCATCTGGCACATTGTGCTTCTGTCTATAGGGTATGCAGCGGTCTCGAAGAAGCTGAAAACCGCTACGGTTGCCACATGGTTGTCTATCATTTATGGAATCATTGCATTGATCGGGGCGGGAATCGGCTCCATGATCGGGTAACCCGCGCCCCGGCGGTGAGTATTTCTCACACATGCCGTTGCCGTCATTCAAATAGTTTTTATTCAAAAAAAGAATCGTTGATGCCTGTAGGCGGCGTGTGCCATAGATGGTACACTTTTGCATTCAGTCCCCATTTTACAAGGGATTTTGCAGCGAAACAGCGGCAATGGTTTACAGCAGCGTGGCAATGATACAATTATGAAGAAAGCGGGCTGATCGACGGGAGATACAAGAATATATGAAACAGAGTGCGTTTGACGAACTGAAATGGCGGGGATTGGTTTACGATGCAACCGAGAATGTGCCGCAAATGCTTGCCGCTGGTCCGGTGACCGTTTACAACGGTTTTGACGCAACTGCCGACAGCCTGCATGTCGGGCATCTGGTACCCTTGATTGCGCTGGCCCGTCTTCAGAGATTCGGGCATATTCCGATCGCCCTTGCAGGGGGCGGCACAAGTATGATCGGCGATCCTAGCGGCAAGGCTGAAGAGCGCCAGTTACTTTCCCGCGAGATCATTGAGTCAAATGTGGAAACCATAAAGGAACAGCTTTCCCATTTCCTCGATTTTGATATCCAGACCAATCCTGCGCGCCTCATGAATAATGCCGATTGGCTGTTGTCTCTCAATCTGGTCGATTTTCTGCGCGATGTCGGCAAATACTTCACCGTGAACTATATGATCAGCAAGGATTCGGTGAAATCCAGGCTGGCGCGGGAGGACGGAATCTCCTTTACCGAATTCAGCTACATGCTTCTGCAGTCCTACGATTACCTGCACCTGCACGATCACGCTGACTGCACGCTTCAGACGGGCGGAAGCGACCAGTGGGGCAATATTACCGCCGGAGTGGAGCTGATCCGTCGCATGCGGGGAAAACCTGCCGGAGCGCTGGTATACCCCCTCATTACCAAAGCGGACGGAACAAAGTTCGGCAAGACGGAATCCGGTGCCGTCTGGCTGTCTACCGATCGAACTTCACCATATCGGTTCTTTCAGTTCTGGTTCAACACGGATGATCGCGATGTTATCGGCTACCTGAAGTATTTCACCTGGCTGAACGAGGCTGAAATTCAGGAACTTGAGGATGCCATGGCGCAGCACCCGGAGAAGCGTGAAGCGCAGCGCCGACTGGCGCGGGAAATGACCCGTTCGGTCCACGATGAAACGGCTCTGGGAAAAGCGGAACAGGCGTCCCAGGTCCTGTTCGGTGGTGAGGTGACCGGCCTGTCGGCGAACGAGATTCTCGATATCTTTGCCGATGTGCCCTCCGGCACACTCTCTGTGCAAAAGTTCCAGGGGGACGGGATGCCCCTTCTGGATATGCTGGCCGAATGTAAAGCTGTAAAGTCCAAGGGAGAGGCTCGCAGGGCGGTCGAAGCCGGAGGCATCTACCTGAACAACCATCGCGTTTCCGACGCGGGATTAAAAGTGTCTTTAGCGGACGCCGTCGATCGTCAACTTATTGTATTGCGCCGCGGTCGTAAAAACTACTGGCTGGTCCGTATCGAACCCTGATATCCGGATTGCCTAACGGGTAGGATCCGCCGTCTTTAAAAGCTCTACGGAATTAGAAATAATTCTACCCTGTTGCCGGGACACGTCCGATTTATTCTACGTAATTGTATTGACCATTGATAATATTACAAAATTGTAGATATATTCGGGGAGAAGGCGCCGCCCGAAGAATCACCGCGAAATTTCGTGTCTCATAAATTACATGAATGTTGAAAATTCCGCTTTAAATACAATAGTGTCCCTATTCTTCGGCTTGGATCCCCTGTTGGCCTGAGATGTACGGCATTATTTAAAAATAAATACATAAATGTAATAAAATATTATCAATAACACAAAAAAGTAATCAATCTACGGCGTAGCAGCGTTTCTTTCCTCCGGGAAATATCTGAATATCCCATTTAAACACAGCGTTTTATAAAATAAAGACATCGTGTGTCCATCCGGTTCGCCTTTTGGCATGTGTCTTGCTATACATAGTGACGTCTGAAGGTCGGGATCAAAGGTTGTGTCCCGGCGTTTAAACAGGATAGGGAACAACCCTCATTGGAGAGGATGGATTTTATTATGAAAATGGTTAGCGCAATTATTCGTCCTCATCGGTTGCAGCAGGTGAAAGAGGCTCTTGCAGATGTCGGCGTTGTAGGATTGACCGCGACAGATGTCCGCGGGGCCGGCCGGCAGAAAGGACAGGTCGAGCGTTACAGGGGGTCGGAGTACAGCATAGATTTGATTCCCAAGATCAAGCTTGAAGTCGCTCTTGAGGATGACCAGGTGGAAAATATTATCAAGACCATCCGAGACGCGGCGCATACCGGTGAGATCGGGGATGGAAAGATTTTTATCTCCCCACTGGAGGATTCCATGCGAATCCGCACGGGGGAACGGGGAGAGAACTCGCTTTAAGCCGTGGGGATGAATCCCGCATTTCCGCATTCATGGATTAAAAAATATCAGGGGTATTACTTATGTTTCAGAATCGTTGGTTGATTGTTACGCTTTCAACGCTTTTCCTACTTCTTGCCGGATTTGCTTACGCACAGCCCGAAATAATTCAGGCTTCCGAGTCGGTCAGTCCCACAGAAGCGCGCATTGCACGGCTGGAAGCTCAACTGGAAGCGTCGGAGGGCGCGGCGGATAATTCCTGGATTCTTGTCTGTTCCGCCCTCGTACTGATGATGACGGGACCCGGTCTGGCGCTGTTCTATGGCGGACTGGTGCGCAAGAAAAATGTTCTGTCGACTATGATGCAGAGTTTCGTATTGATGGCAATCGTTACTGTCGTCTGGGCTATTGTCGGCTTCAGTCTGGCCTTCGCTTCCGGCAACCCGTTCATAGGAGGTTTCGACCATCTCTTCATGAACGGTGTGGGGGCTGCTCCGGACCCGGATTATTCCTCGACATTCCCGCTGCAGACATTCATGGTTTTTCAGCTCATGTTTGCCATTATTACGCCTGCGCTTATTACAGGCGCGTTCGCCGAACGGATGAAGTTCAGCGCAATGGTCCTATTCATGATCCTTTGGGTGCTCTTTATCTATTGCCCGCTTGCACACATGGTCTGGGGTAAAGGAGGATTTCTCAATGCCTTCACCGGGAACGGGATTCCGGCTCTCGATTTTGCCGGCGGTACCGTTGTCCATATTTCCTCGGGTGTGTCGGCATTGATTTGCGCCATTTTCCTGGGCAAGCGACTGGGATATCCCAAGGAACCAATGCCCCCGCATAGTGTGGTTCTGAGTACCGTCGGAGCATGTCTTCTGTGGGTCGGCTGGTTCGGCTTCAATGCCGGCAGCGCCCTTTCGTCCGGTTCCCTGGCGACAAGCGCCTTTGTAACGACGCATTTTAGTGCGGCGGCCGCGACTCTCGGATGGGTTGTCGTTGAATGGATGCGAACCGGAAAGCCGAGTGTGCTGGGGGCTATTTCAGGATCGGTGGCCGGACTGGTGGCGATAACTCCCGCCGCCGGATTTGTGACCCCGATGTCCGCCCTGTTGATCGGACTAATCTCGGGCGCTTTCTGTTACTTCATGGTAGGCAAGGTCAAAGGCTGGTTCGGTTACGACGATTCTCTGGATGCATTCGGAATCCATGGCGCGGGAGGGACTCTCGGTGCTTTGTTGACCGGTATTTTTGCAACAGGCGCCATCAATGAAGTGTTTACAAATGCCAAGGGAGAGGCCCTGCCTGTCGGTTTCATAGACGGGAATATAGGGCAGTTTTTCAACCAGGCAGCAGGAGTCCTAATTACGATCGTAATCGCGGCCGTTGGTAGCTATGTAATTCTGAAGATTGTCAACGCGACAATAGGATTGCGGGTCAAGGAAGATGAGGAAATCACCGGCCTCGATTTAAGCCAACACGGTGAAGAAGGGTACAACATGTAGAAATAAAGCTTCGGTGCATGTTTGGGGTTGAACATTCGAACGTTGAACTTCTAACGTCAAACCTCCAACGTTTTAACGACGCTTTATTTCCTTAAATTCCTCAAATCTTGGAATATGGGAGGTGTGAATTATTCGTTTCATGTTGGACGTTTCATGTTGGACGTTCAAAGTTCCAACGTAAGAAGGTTCTATGAAATAGCTCTAACTGGTTGGTCGAAATCGAAATATCCTCGTGATGGCATCCATTCTACAAGAGGCACGGTTTTTACCGTGCCTCTTGTAGTTTAATGAAGGTGATTCGTTTACTTGACAATAGGAAAATTATTAAATATTGTCATTCCGATTCTATGAAATACGCCAAAATTACCTATTCAGTCATTTTTGCCGGGGGAGCATTGTGGTGTGCCGCCATTGTACTTGCACCGATGCTCGCTGCTTCCTCGGGAATTTTCGGGGAAGTGGGTAAAATTTTTTATACCTTCTTCAACTCGATATGCCATCAGATAGATGAACGATCTTTTTTTGTTAAGGGAATGCCCTTTGGCGTATGCTCCCGGTGCGCAGCAATCTATTTTGGATTTCTCATTGGAGTACTGATCTACCCTGTTTGGCGAGGCGTCAGTCGAGCGGCAATGCCCTCCCGGCTATTTCTTGTCATCGCCTGTATTCCCATGATTGTAGACGCGTTTCCCTGGCGATTCGGTATGTATGAGACCACGATTACATCGCGTGCCATTACCGGGGGAATCGTCGGATTCACTTTAGCCTTCTTTATTGTGCCGGCGGCAATACAAGCGGTCTCCGAACTTGCCGGTTTCAGGTCGTTAACGATTTACCAACATAAAGGAATTTCTAATGCCACAGAAACCCGATAAGTTTGTTCCTGCGATGTACGGCGGAATTATCATGGGTGTACTTTCAGCCACACCGTTTCTGAGCTTTGTCAATTGCCTTTGTTGTGCGGGCATTATGTTCGGCGGATTCATGAGTGTGTATTTATACAAGAAGACCTTGACCGAAGAGATGGGAGCCCTGACAAGCGCAGACGGAATGGGGCTTGGCGCGTTTGCCGGCTTGTTCGGCGCTGTTGTCAGCACAATTTTGGGCGGTCTAATCTTTTTGATGTTCGGAAATGTTGTGAATGAAGTGATACTTGAGTGGATTCGATCGGCTGGCATGCTGGGCCGGATGCCGCCGGACCAAGCCGCACAGGTGGAACAGCAATTAGCCACTCAGGGATTTTCAATATTAAGTATAGTATTCTCTTTTATCCTCTGCCCTCTTTTTGGACTGCTGGGTGGATTGATCGGCTTTGCGGTGTTCCGTAAGCGCGAAAGCAAAGACAATCAGGAAACAACTACTGTTTGATGGAAGCAAGCGCCTCCAATGCGCGTTGCCGGGCCATGCGGTGATCGACGATCGGTTCGGAATACCTGGATGTTTTCAACTCAGGTATCCAATTCAGTATGTAGGCTTCCTCAGGATCGAATCTGGCGGCTTGCAGCGTTGGGTTGAAGACACGAAAATAGGGGGCGGCATCCGCACCNNCATCCGGCGACCCACTGCCATCCCAAGGTATTGTTGGCAAGATCGGCGTCCACCAGAGTATCCCAGAACCAGCGTGTCCCTTCCGTCCATGAAATCATCAGATGTTTGACAAGAAAGGATCCCGCTATCATCCGGACCCGGTTGTGCATCCATCCGGTGGACCACAGTTGCCGCATACCTGCATCTACAATCGGATATCCTGTTCGTCCCTGTTGCCATTTTTGAAGTGGTCGATGATCCTGTCTCCAGGGGAATCGCGTATATTTAGAACGAAGTGGCGTTTCGGGGGTATCCGGAAAGTGGTACAACAGGTGATGCGCAAATTCCCGCCATCCCAACTGACGCAGAAATTCACCGGATGCTTTCCGGTTTTTGCGGATGCAGGCGGCACGGATTCTGTGCGGCGATATCTCACCGAAATGCAGATGGGGTGAAAGGCGGGAGGTCCCGGGTGAGGCGGGGAAGTCCCTTTTTTCTGCGTAGGCATCCATCGAAGTGTCCGTAAAATGTTGCAATAATTTTTCGGCTCCGGATTCTCCCGGTTTCCATGAGTTCCGCAGGCCCCCGGCCCAATCGATTTGGGGCTCCAGTTTGAAGGAATCTAACGGAATCGATTCAGGGCGTTCCCTGGCCCACGTGACAGATGGCGGATTCTTGAAGAAATCCGGCCCTGTAGCCGACAGACAAGCCTTCCAGAATGGGGTAAAAACCCGGAACGGTCCGTCGCTTTTATTTCTGATTTCTTCAGGATCGAACAGTAGAGCGGAATTGAACGTTTCTACCTGGAGCCTATCGGATTGTAAGGTTTCCTGGATGACGGCGTCTCTTGTGCGCAGAGCGGGTTCGTAGCGACGGTTCCAAAAGACCGCCCGGGCTCCGCTTTGGCGAACAAGATCCCGCAGGGATTGAAGGGATGGGCCTCGACGCAGAACGAGTCCGGATCCTCGACGCTGCAGTTCGGTGTCGAGCGAATGAAGAGATTGGTGCAGCCACCAGCGGCTGGCTGCACCGGGCGGCCAATCGCCATCTTCCTCGGGCGCCCAGATGTAAACGGGAATGATTTCGTAACCGGACTCTACGGCCGCATTCAGCGCAGGATTGTCCGTTAATCGAAGATCGAGCCGGAACCAAAGGAGTGCTCGCATTTCCATGATCAAAAAACATAGCACAGTAATTTGGTACCAATCTAGCCTGATACCAAATTTCGAAGCGCTTGACGGGGGTTAGGGGGCGCTCTAACATTGAAAAATGGATATAACGAGCAATGCTACCACCGGTATCGTAGAAGTAGACCGGGCCATCGGGGGTGTGATTCCGGGCGATAACCTTGTTTGGGAAATCGATTCCGGGGTGGCCGGGGATCATTTTATCTCGAGCTTTGTCCGCGCCTGCGAGCAGGACGGTATTCCCATCGTTTATGTCAGCTTTAACCGTTCCCCGCAGACAATTGCGTCAAAATACGCCCGTCTTATGTCGTCCGGACGATTTTCTCTCATCGACTGTTTTTCATCGGGTAAGGGGAACAGCGATGAGATGTTCCTGAAATTTTTCGATGATCCCGTTCGAAACACTGTCCACGCTCCCGTTCATATAGCCGATCCCTCGGATCCGTCGCGACTGGAGCAGGCGCTGATCGACGTGGGCACCCGTGGCGGGCGATCGGCGAACTACGTATTCGATTCGCTTACAGGCATGCTGGACCTCTGGGGCGACGAAAATCGGGTCGTGCGTTTATTCGGGCACCTTTGCCCCAGGTTGTACGATCTTTCGACTCTGGCATACTGGCTCATCGAGAAGGAAGCGCACAGCGATGCTTTTCTGGCCAAAGTCCGGCATATAACACAAGTGGTGATCGACATATCCCTCTCGGACGGACAACGGGCGCTGACTATCCACAAAGCAGCCGGGAGAAAAGCTGCAATCGGTGTGCCGCAACCACTCGACCTGGATGTGGATTCCTTGCAGTCGGACGGCGAATCCGGACAGGAACACAATCTGGATCGCATGACACGCCGGGGCGAGGAATTGCGTAGAAAATATCGTGTAGACAGTATTGTGGGCGGCAGCGCAGCCGTTCGCCGTTTGTTGGGAATCGCGGCGACAGCCGCCAGGTCGAGATCCTCGGTTCTTATCACCGGAGAAACAGGAACCGGCAAAGAACTGATTGCCAATGTCATGCACTACAATAGCGATCGGGCGGAAGGCCCACTCGTCAAGATGAATTGCGGCGCGCTCCCTGAGTCGCTTCTCGAGAGCGAACTGTTCGGCCATGTGAAAGGGGCCTTTACCGGGGCTGTCCGGGATTATGAGGGCCGTTTCCGTGCCGCCGACGGCGGGACCCTTTTCCTGGACGAAGTCAGTGAAATGAGTCCCCGGCTGCAGATCAAACTTCTGCGCGTTCTGCAGGAGAGGCAATTGGAACCCGTCGGATCCAGCCGAACAATCACTGTGGATGTGCGTATCGTAGCGGCCACAGGGAAGGATCTTAAGGCTGAAATCCGTGCAGGCAGGTTCCGCCACGATCTTTACTACCGTCTGAATGTCATCCCGATCCATTCACCGCCTTTAAGGGAGCGGCGGGAGGACATCCCCCTGCTGGTGGATCACTTTCTTGAAAAATACAATCGCGAGGCCAAACGCCGGGTGCGACAGGTTTCCCGGGAGGTCCTGGATGTGCTGCTGGCGCACTCCTGGCCGGGAAACGTTCGGGAGTTGGAAAACTGTATCGAGCGGGCGGTAGTAATGAGTCCGGACGACAGCATTTCCCTCGATCTTCTTCCCGAAGAAATACGTGAAAACCGGCCGGATGAATTTATGCTGCCGGTCTCAACAGACTCCGAAGATCCACAAGTCCTGCTCCGTCAGTCGGTTCTTCGACTTCTGTCTTCCAGGAGAGATCCTGCCGGTATCCGCAATGCGATTCTGGATACGGTAGAAGAGACTGTGCTGCGGTATTTCGTGGATTCGGGCCGGTACAGCCAGCGTGAACTGGCAAATCTTCTCTCGCTTAGCCGCGTAACCCTGCGGAAGAAGCTGGACCATTACGGAATTTCCTGACATAGAACCTGATAACCCGAATCTTTTTGACACATTACCGGATTCTGCCGCTTACGAGATTTCCTTTTTTGATATCTGTAACAATTGTATTCCCCGACCGTAATTTACTGGTTGGGCTAAGTTTGGTGAGAAAGCTTATGGCGACGCGATCGTATTTACTGTAAAATTAAAAATTGGCGGGTCGATAGCTAGATAATCAAATAAGAGGATCAGGTTTTATATGTTTAGATTTTTTATTGTTGCGATACTTTCCCCCGTATTGGCGGTCGCTGCAACTTCATGGACGAATCTGGAGCCTTTCAATAAGTGGTCCCAGGATAAGGCTGTCAAAGTGTTGAATGATTCCCCGTGGGCCAGACAGGAGACTTTTACGCGTGTCATACGCGGAGTCGGCAGTGGAATTTCGGGTGAAAAGGAAATCTATAATACGTTTTATGTGAGATTCCTGTCCGCCCGTCCGATTCGAGAGGCTTACGCCCGGATACAGCAGATCCAGCACGGATACGATGCAATGTCTCCCGAAGAGAGGATACGATTTGATGCAATCCAGTCGCCGAATCTGGACCTCGATGTATCCAAATATATTGTTTTGACCGTCAGCTTCCGTTCGAACGATCCGAACGAAGAAAGCAGCGTTCGACGCTTTTTCCAGAGTGAAACCGTCGAAACCCTGAAGACAAAGGCTTTTCTCTCCACTCCGACCTGCCCCCAGGTGGAAATCATCGCTTATTTCCCGCAAAAGGAAGAAAGTGTCGGAGCAAAAATGGTATTTCCCAGGGAGTATGACGGTTTGCCGGTAATTACCAAGGAATGCTCGAGCATCAGTCTCGAGTTGCTCGATGTCCCGGGAACCGGATCCGGGGCTCGGAGCGATTCCAGGCTCCGTACCACTTTTGAAGTGGAATCGATGATCGTCGACGGCCGGATCATTATCTAGAAGGCAAAATCCCTATAATTAATTTTTTGCCGCAGCTATCGGCACTGCAAGGACCCGATATGATTATACGTTTGTTAATAGCCTTAACCATCTTCTGCCAGATGGCGGTCACGGGCGCAGCATCAGATCCGGAAGCCGGGGAAGCGCAATCCGCGCAGCAAAAGGCCGAGGCGGAAACGAGTCGGGTGGACGATGAACTGGAAATGAATCTGTCGCCCGATCTGCAGCAGATCGAATCGTTCGAAGTGGAAATGGATGAGTTCTTGCAGACCGAGATGGACGCGGAAGATGAAGCAACTGCCCTGATCGTGAATCCCTTTACCGTTCGCAAGCGCGGCCGATATTATGGATCCGTCTACGAATACCATCGGAACGATAATTTCGACGCCCGGAATGCGTTCGATCCGGGTAGAAAACCGGAGTTCAAACGGAACCAGTTCGGCCTCAGCCTGGGGGCTTTTGTCACTGATAAATTGAAAGTTTTCGGCAGCTACGACGGCCTTCGCATTATCCGGGGNNCCAACGCCAGCGGGGATGGGTACAATTACGTCAACAACGATCCGGACGTGCAGAACAATGACACCATTTCCACGCGCGTCGATTACGAATTAAGCGCGCAGACTAAAATCTTCGGAACCTATGCCATCAGTGACGGGGACCGGAAAAGAGCTGTAGACCTTCCCACATTCGCAAACACCACCTCTGAAAGACGCCAGGACGTGTCGATCGATCTGACCCATTCCTTCAGTGCCAACAAGGTGTTGAACATTGGTTTGAGTTTTAACCGGGAAGTCAGCCTGACGCTATCGGAACATTCCTTCCAGGACGGCCTTCTGGCATCCATCGGCATTGAGGGCGTGCAGGTGCTGGATTCCATGGATGAAGGGTATCCCAAGATGGATATCCTGAATTATGCCGGGATCGGCGCTACTTCTGGATTCGGATTTTTCGGCGGCTTCCCCGGCAGCTTTTCCGGCGAGGCACCGGAAAGCTTTCATGAAAACCGGTACGGCATCGAAGCCATCTACACGTACGTTCGCGGCAGCCATAATATTGTATTTGGGGGTGAATTCGATATCACCCAACTCAACAATATGAGAACGTGGGGAAAGCGCCGGGGCGAGTTCGGTTATTCCGGGTTCTTTACCGGTGATTCGTTCGCCGATTTTCTGCTCGGGATCCCGTATACCGCGACAAGAGGTCTCGGTTCGGACCGGTCCGATCTGCGACAAAAATCCTGGCGCCTTTTTATCCGGGACAGCTGGAAAATTAATCGTAATTTTACTCTTACCGCGGGACTTGCCTACGCCTTTTCCCCTTTCTTCCATTCGATTCGCGATAATGTCTCGTTCTTTTATCCTGTGCTTTTTGAGCCGCCGCTGGACGGGGAAGTGATTGTGACGGGAAGCGACCGCGCCAGGGAACTGGGCCTGGATCTGGATCCTGGACGCGCCGCCTATAACGATAAAAACGACTGGCAGCCGAGCGTGGCGATTGCCTACAGCCCTTTGGGCAACAACCGACTGGTGCTTCGCGGGTCCTACAGTATCTTTAACATGGATATGAATCCCTTCCAGGCTCTGACTTATATGGGGCGCAACTATCCGTTTTTTTATACCCAAAGAACAGATTCGCCGACGGAGCCCAACCTGGATATCGGAAACCCATTTGAATCCGCCACTTTACCGGCCTTGACATTCAAAACTGCGGATCCCAACCTGCGCAATTCCTTCATTCAGGAGCGCGAGGTTTCCGTTCAGTACGAATTTCTGCCCAACTGGAGCCTTGAATTAGCCTATGAGGGAAGAAAAACGGACAGGTATTACAGGGTAATTCCTGCGAACGTTCCCCTGCCGGGGCCGGGGGATATTCAGAGCAAGCGTCCCAATCCGGAATACGGCTTTATGGAAATCCTCAAAAGCGACTCGTCCTATTCCAGTAACGGCGTGGAAGCCCGGGTGACGCGCCGACTGACCAGTATCTTTTCTTTAAGCGCCGATTTCCGTTGGAATAAAGCCTTGACCAATTCCTGGGGCTGGATGAACGCCGATCCCAATAATCCTCGCGACCTTTCCGCCGAGCGTTCGGTGCAGGGTTTTCGGCCTTTAAAAATATTCAGTGTGAACTACATCCTCGATCTTCCGGTCGGAAAGGATAAGCTGCTGTCCAGCAAGTGGGCCGGTAAATTGGCTTTTCTGATTGAAGGATGGAGAGTTTCCGGAATCACAGCCTTCGAAGGGGGGCGGCCGTTCAGTGTCCAGGTTTTCGGTGATCCCAACAATGACGGTGTTTGGGGCGATCGCCCGAACCGTCTCGGTCCGGGCACGCTTCCCAGTTCCGAAAGAACCATCAGCAAATGGTTCGAAACGTCTGATTTCGAAATGCCCGATTACTACGGGGCCGATCCGGAGTGGTTCGGCAATGCAGGCCGGAACATACTGATGTCTCCGGGATCGACACAGTGGGATATCAGTCTCCTGAAGAGAACGCGTGTGACGAAAACCGGACACCTGCTCGAATTCAGAGTGCAGTTCTTCAATGCGTTCAATCATGTAAATTACCGGCAACCCGGNNACCTTTTAGAGGAAATTCCAAGACATTTGATCACAGGATCATACCGTTCCCTGCCTGGTCCGCATTTCTCGTGAGGTGTTGTTGCTGGAAACGCGGGCTGCTGACTACCCACTCTGATTCTTTCCTGCTCTTTCCTTTATTGCTACATAGACGGTAATTTCGATTTCCAATTACAATTGGTATATTTTCTTTACAAAAAGTAATTATTTATACCAGTTCTTTTGGAATCCTGGGTTCTTATAATTGAAATATATTTTCATAAATGGTATATATTGTTGTCATTAATGATAATATAATTATAATACTTACAATTAAATATTTAGTCTTTTTGGCACGCGACTTGCTAGTACCAAACACTCCGGGGAGTGAAGCGGGAAAGGATACATACCATGGCAGTAAAATACTATGGTCTGTGTGAATCGTGTAAGCGGGATGGCACGTGTAGACTCAGGCGCAGCACCCGATTGAAAATTGTCCAATGCGAGGATTTTTCCTTTCGTTCTTTTGAGAAGAGGAATCTGAAGGGATCGGGTGACTCCTGGCTTCAGGACCATGCCCGCGTGGCTCAATTGGGAATTTGTTCCAACTGCCTGAATGTCCACTCATGCGGTTTCCCTAATGCACGTCGCGGTGTTTTGCATTGTGAGGAATATACCCTGGACGAAGCTGGAGAAATACCTTCGGTACAGTCCAGCCATTCGAGATCTGCAGCATAAAGAAAGACTCCGACGTTCGGTTGTTAATCAATATGTGTTGAGATAGAATGTTTTAGCCTCCTAGGATGCTATTGTTACTAAAAAACAACACTATGGATAAGGTTATTTTGAAAAATGAGTAATGAACGGGAGATTGCGGCTGAAACGCTTTCACAGGATGTTGAAGTGCAGAAGCCGACCGTAAGCGTTTTTGTATGTGCAAATTGCGCGCGCCCTGGGAAATCGACAACATCATCCGGCCGGTCCAAACCGTCGATGCCCGAGTTCGGTTGGCCGGTCCCCGTACAACTGGTTACAGTGCCCTGTGCCGGCCGCATTCAGCCGGAGCATATTTTGAAGGTATTTGAATCGGGCGCCGATTTGGTTACGGTCATTGCCTGTGAAGGAGAAAACTGTCATTATATTGAAGGAAGCAAGCGGTGTAGCCGCCGCGTGGAATTCATCCGGTCCATTCTGGAAGAGATCGGATTGGGTGAGGACCGCCTGCTTCTATTTTTCCTCCCAGGCTCTGCCGCAGAGGACATGCTGGTGTCGGTCGGCAAAAAGGCAGTAGCAATAAATCCCGAATCCTTGAAGCAGAAAATTGACTCGATTCGGGAGCAAATAGTCAAAGCGCTCGAGATCCTCCCCCCAAATCCATTACGGCTTATGAATGCCGAAGAAGTGCCCGGAAGCGATTCCCGGGAAGGAACGGATACAACGGATGACAATACAGACAAGTGATTTTGGCCGGGCTTTGAACTCAGGCCGGCTTGTGGTGACGGCGGAGTGTGTTCCTCCGCGAGGTGCGGATGCGGCTTTCGTAAAGGACTTTTCGGACAAGCTTCCTAAAAACCTCGATGCGGTCGTGGTTGCGGATAATCCCGACGCTATACGGAGTTCCGCCTTTTCCGCAGCGTCCTTACTCAAGAGACAGGGACGCAAGAACGTCATTCTGGCCATGACCACGCGGGATCGCAATCGAATTGCCTTGATGAGCGACGCTTTGGGAGCAGCTGCCCTGGATATTTCCGCCATACTATGTGTCGCGGGAAACCATCAGTCTATAAATATCTGCCCACAGGCAGCCGCTGCAAATGATCTCGATTCGGTGCAGTTCCTGCATGCACTCAAGGACATGATTCTTCATGGTGTGGGACTGGGCGGCAATAAGCTGGATTTAAAACCGGCACTTCTGGTCGGGGCGGTTGCACAGCCTTATATGCGCCCGTTGGAACTGAATCTCCTGCATTTGAGGAAGAAAATATCCGCCGGGGCCGATTTTATTTTAACCCAGGCGGTTTTTGATATTAAAGGGTTTGAACTGTGGCTGGAAGCCATAAGGAAGGCCGGATTCGATAAGCGTGTCGCCATTATTCCATGTGTCATGCCGATTGCGGATGTAGATAAAGCCCGGGATCTTCAACGGAGCGGAACGTACGGGCCCATTCCGGATGCGGTGATCGACAGGCTGGAGAAAGCTGCCGACGCTACAGTGGAAGCCGTGGCAATCGCTTCGGAAATAGCCGTAAAAATTAAGGATATGCCCGGTATACGCGGCATTCATATTCTTAGCCCCGGGCCGCAACCCCTGGCAGCCGCCGTTATCAAGCAGGCAGGCATCGATGCAACAAGCCTGGGCAGTGTCGCTTGATTTACGGGAAAAAGCCGGAATACCCCAGCCTTTGGCTGGGGATGCATGGCAGTTAGGAGGTTGGGGGCAGAANNGGGGCGTTTTCACCGTGTCGGAAAATTCGGCGGCGTGGATTGGCGCGAGGACTGTGCACGTTGCTCCGAGTGCGTCAAGCCCCGATGCAATTATGAGGTCCACGAAAACGAAGCGGACCACAATCGGAATCCCCTGTCGGCCGTTCAGCCGCTGTACGAATGCAAGGCTTGTTTTTCCTGTGTTCAGGGATGCACCAAGGGATTGCTGAGCCTTTCAGTCAATCCGGAGTATCTGGAAATGGGAGATGAGTACTGGAAGCCCGATTTAATTTTCAGCACCTGGGTCCAGGCGGATATGGGGAAAATTCCCGTGTCGGGCGCCGGATACCGCGGTCCTTTTCATGGCCCCGGTTTTGATTCCATCTGGACGGATATGTCCGAAATTGTCCGACCTACCAGGGACGGGATTCATGGGCGTGAATATATTTCAACATCCGTAGATATCGGCCCGAAACCGATGCGACTTGCCTTTTCTCCTGACGGAAAAATGATCACGCCGCCCTCGCATCTTCTAGAGGTTCCCATACCCGTAATCCTGGATATTCCGGCATGGCCCGTCCGGCAAACCGGATTGGCCCTGGCTCGGGCTTCCGCAGCTAAAACCCTGCGGACGGTGGCAGTGCTTTTTGCCGACGATGCCGAAAAGGTGCCCGACAGCGATATCGCGTCCGTGGTACCGATTCTCAACGGGGAAGACATCCAGAAGCGCCGGGATCTTATTAAAAAGTCCAGCAGCATGGTTCAACTGCAGGAAGATCCTGAAATTGAGACTTTGGCTGCAGAACTTCGAAAATTAAAGCCTGAAGTCATTATTTCGGTCCGGTTAACGCTTCGCCCGGATACCGCCGACCGTGTGGTTGCGCTGTCGAGAAAGGGCTTCAAGGTTTTTCATTTGTGTGCCGACCTGCATGGGTGCGAAAGATCGGAAAACGGCACTTCCGGGCGGCATATCAAAGATGCGCTCCGTGAAATTCATGACCGTCTGGTTCAGGAAGGCTTTCGCGATGAAGTCACTTTAATAACTTCAGGAGGCATCGCCCTTGCCGAGCACATGGCCAAAGCAATTATCTGCGGATCCGATCTTGTAGCTGCGGACACGGCACTCTTAGTGGCACTCGGATGTCGTGTTTGCACCAATGCCCATTCATTGCTTATAGATGGAGCGGACCGGCAATCCTCAGAATCCAGGCATCCTGAATGCCCCGTAAACAGCGCCGTCAAAGACATTAAGTATGCGACCCGGCGAATGGTCAATCTTATGGGAGCCTGGCACAGCCAGTTAATCGAAGTTCTGGGTGCTATGGGGATTCGCGAAGTACGAAGATTACGCGGCGAAGTCGGACGAGCGATTTTTATGGAGGAGATTGAAAAGGAAGCATTCGGGGATCTGGTTCGGATGCCCCTGGAGAAGGTGCCCGCATGATACACATGCCTGCCGGATATTTGGAGATTGACAGTGCAGGATTATCAGCTGGCGATCTGAACTTGCTCTGTCAGGGCCCTTACAGGGCTACGGGTTTTGTCTCAACTTCGGGTGATTGTATCGAGCCCGAAACTATTCTGCAGCCGTACGGACAGGTTGGCTCCTCCTGGCGGCAACAGAAGGTAGACGGGGATCATTTGTGAGTCCCCGTTTGAGAGCTCCAAGATACCGAGCCCCGTAAGGGTGTTCAAATAGTCCGGTAATCAGCTGGAATTATCGGCTCTGACTGAACAATATATTTAATAGCACAGGTGAATGTATGACGACAACTATCGCCGATCTGAAAATACAAAACGGAACACAATCCGAACGTCCGGGAAACAGCAACTATCCGCAGGAAACCGTCGAGCGTAAGGTCCGCCCGGTTCCGGATCGATATCGGAACGCTATTGGAAAATTTAAAGTGGACCGACTGGCAAACTGTATCGCCTGCGGGTTGTGCGCTGAGGTTTGCACGTACGGGGTTCACTCAAAGCCCGAGGGTTATAAATACACCGTCCGGCCGCAGGATTATCGATGTGTCGGTCCGGCCTGCCTCGAAACAGGTCAGGACTGTATGAGTCAGTGCCCTGAGAAAGCGATCAGGGTTCGGTTGAATCCGAATGTGGAATGCCTCGGGGATCCCCGNNTCAATCCGAGAATCAATCTGAAATAGATACCGGCCTGGAGTTGAATCGCCGTGATGACAACCGGCCCCGGATTCATATTGATATTCCCGTTTACGGCGGGGGTATGAGCTTCGGTTCCGTCAGTATCCACACGATCCTGGCCAAGGCCCGGGCCATGACCGCCTGGAACAGTTTTACATGCACTGGAGAGGGGGGATACCCGGAACGGCTCAAACCCTATGACGATCATGTCATAACGCAGGTCGCGACCGGGCTCTTCGGCGTCCGGGAGGAAACGATCCAGCGAGTACGAATTGTTGAATTCAAGTATGCCCAGGGTGCAAAACCGGGACTGGGAGGACACCTGCTGGGGGATAAAAATACGCCCGATGTGGCCAAAATGCGGGGAGCCGTTCCGGGCAATGCATTGTTCAGCCCTTTCCCTTTTCATAGCGTCTACAGCGTGGAGGACCATAAAAAGCATCTGGATTGGATTAAGGAGGTGAATCCGCGCTGCCTTGTGAGTGTAAAGGTCTCCACTCCTACGGATGTGGATATGGTCGCGGTCGGAAGCTATTATGCCGGTGCGCATATCATCCATCTGGACGGCAGCTACGGCGGAACGGGAGCCGCCCCGGATATCGCCAAGAAGAATATCGCGATGCCGATTGAATATGCCATTCCCAAGGTCCATAAGTTCCTCACTGCAGAGGGTATTCGGGAGAAAGTCACCCTGATCGCGTCGGGCGGAATCCGCACTGCGTATGATGTATTGAAAGCGATTGCATTGGGGGCGGACGGGGTAGTTATCGGCACTGCCGAAATGATCGCTGTCGGCTGCGTGCGCTGTTCCACTTGCGAAAGCGGCAGGGGCTGTCCGCGGGGCATTGCTTCCACCGATCCCGAATTGGTGGATTTAATGAGCTTGGAGTGGGCAACCCAAAGGTTGATCAATCTTCAAAACGCCTGGCGCGAACAGATGATCTCTGTCCTGAGGAAACTGGACTTGTCTTCGATAAAGAACCTTCGCGGCCGCACGGACCTCCTCTGTTATCTCGCCGATGAATAGATCAATACCAAGGATGTAACCAAGTGAAAGATTATTCCGAACAAATTCTGAAAACCCGGTCTCAAGTCTATTCTGCAGCCGGACCCGCATCTTTTTCTAAATCAGCCGAAGAAGGCGGGTGCGGAGTCACGGGTTTTGCCTGTACCGTACCTCTGGCCGGCCGGTTTATTTACGAGCCTTCGATCCAGATGCAGAATCGCGGCAACGGAAAAGGCGGCGGTATCGCGGCTGTCGGACTGACCTGTGAACAGATAGGCGTTCCCCGTGATGTTCTGGACAATTACTATCTGTATCAAATCGCGTTGCTGGATCCTGGATGCCATGCGGCACTGGAGCGAGATTATATCCTCCCTTACTTCGAAGTAGCATTGTCTACCAGGCAGCCCCATATCGACGACTACCGGGATATACCGGGGCTGGAAGTATGTCCTCCGGATGTGCACCGCTACGTCGTTCGTGTAAAACCGGATGTATTGAAAGCCTTTGCCGAGGAGAACGGTCTTGAAAAAATGGATCCCAGGGATCTCGAAGATGAATTCGTCTGGAGAAACTCCTACAGACTGAACGATGCCTTTTACGCTTCCCTGGGCGAAAAAAGGGCGTTTGTGCTGTCGCACGGCCGAGACCTGCTGGTATTCAAGATTGTCGGGTATGCCGAACAGAATGTTCAGTATTATGAGCTCCAGGATTTTAAAGCCCACGCATGGATCGCCCACCAGCGCTATCCGACCAAAGGCAGGGTGTGGCATCCAGGAGGCGCCCATCCGTTTGTAGGTCTCAACGAAGCCCTGGTGCATAATGGGGACTTTGCCAATTACCATTCGGTCGGTGAGTATCTGCGACAGAGGAATATACGGCAGCAGTTCCTGACCGATACGGAAGTTTCGGTACAGCTTTTCGATCTCTGGGATCGCGTGTACAAGTATCCTCTGGAATATATTATCGAGGCACTGGCGCCGACGACGGATCTGGATTTCGACCAGTTATCGCAGGAAAAGAGAGAGATCTACCGCCAGATCCAGGCGACCCATATACATGCTTCCCCTGACGGTCCATGGTTTTTCATTATTGCACGCAGCAAGCCCGACCAGAAGAAAGTACAACTGATGGGTATCACGGATACCTCCATGTTGCGACCCCAGGTGTTTGCACTGTCCGATAACGGGGATGTCCAAATCGGATTGATCTGTTCCGAGAAACAGGCGATCGATGCGACCTTGCGGAGCCTCGCTGCTGAAGATCTTCGATTCTGTCCCGTGGCCGATAAATACTGGAACGCCCGTGGTGGTTCCCACACGGACGGCGGAGCCTTTATTTTCACGGTTGAATCCAACGGAAACGGCAGCAAGAAACTTTCATGCGCGGACAAGTTCGGTCGTCCCGTTACCCTGGATATTGGGACCATCCGGTGTGACCTGGTTTCGGACAACGGCCGCAATGAAAAGGCCCCGGACGCGATGAAAAAACTGGTGTCCCGGCATCTCCCTCAGGGGGGGGTCAAGGAACTCTTTAACTATGCCCAGGATCTTCAGTCCTGGGAAGCGGGAGATCTTTGGCTTTTCTGCAGCCTGCTTGTCGAGGGGGCCCAAAATGCCAAGTCGCGGGAGACCGGCGTGTCTGTGCTGACAATGCTGCACGATAGGCGTTTTTATACGGGAGACAAACGGCGTGCTACCGTGATCCGGGTCGTGGAAGATATGTTGGAAAAGCTTTTTGACGGCGCGCCTCTCTTCAATGAGCCGGCGAGCGGCTATTGGCGTCGGGTGAACTGGGACACTCGGGAACGCGTTGCGGCGCCTGAAGAAGGAGAAAATGTTCTTGTAATCGATGCGCGGGGTTTCTCCCCTGAAGGGGATGATTGCGACGCCCTTATGATCCGCAAGGGCTACGAACTGGGTTGGAAAAATTTTATTGTTTACCGCCTTCGCGGTCAGAGGTTCCATGGTGCCAGCCTGGGTGAAAATTCGGAAAGTGTGCGAATCGATCTGTACGGATCGGACGGAGACTATACCGCCAGCGGTATGGATGGTTTGCAGATTTACGTTCACGGCAATGCCCAGGATCAGGTGGCCCAGATTGCGAACCGCGGTAAGCTTGTAATCTACGGGGATGTCGGGCAGACCTTCATGTACGGGGCCAAGGGGGGTGAGGTATTCGTGATGGGAAATGCCGCCGGCCGTCCTCTGATCAACGCCGTAGGGCAGCCTCGAGTCGTCATCAACGGAACGTCTCTGGATTTCCTTGCAGAATCCTTTATGGCGGGAGATCCGCTATCAGGTGGAGGTTTTGTTATCCTGAACGGAATGGAATTCGACGGTCGCGGCCGACTCGTAGCCCAGCCGGCTCCATATCCGGGGAGCAACCTCTTTTCGCTGGCCAGCGGCGGCGCTATTTATATACGGGATCCTCATAGACAGGTAGTTGAGCGCCAGCTTAACGGGGGCGTATTTTCTACCATCGCCGAAGCGGACTGGAATTTAATCCGTCCGTACCTGGAGGAGAATGAACGGTTGTTTGGAATACAACTGAAGGATCTGCTGACGGTAGATGGTCAACAGAAGGCTCCCCAAGAAGTTTACCGTAAAGTCAGTGCCGTGAAGCTTTCCGTATTGGCCGGTTCACAGATTGAAGAGGATGATTATTAAATCTCCGGCATTTAGGAAGTTTGCAGGGGAGATTGTACCATTGGTTTGGACGGAGGGGATGAATCCCCTCCATACATCCAAACAGACAGAAAGTGCAGGGATACCATGATTGTTGCTTCACCTAAATCAATAACGGAACTGAAAGATATCATATCGGCACATAAGAATGTTCTATTCGTCGGTTGCGGAACCTGAGTGTCCGTATGTCTCGCCGGTGGCGAACGCGAAGTCAGTATTACGTCCTACGCAGTACGAATGGCGCGCAAACTGGACCGCAAACCTATTGAAATAAGCCAGATTACAATTGAACGGCAGTGCGACAACGAGTTTTTGAAAGAGCTGGCGGAACCGGTTTCCAAAGTAGAGGCCGTTGTATCCTTCGCCTGTGGTGCCGGAGTGCAGGCAATTGCGGAAAGGTTTTCTGAGAAACCGGTTTATGCCGGGCTCAACACCGAGTTCCTGGGGGTTCTTGAGGAGCAGGCAGTCTGGAACGAAAAATGTTTGGGCTGCGGCAATTGCGTGCTGGCACAATTCGGTGGTATCTGCCCGGTGACGCGTTGCGCGAAGCGATTGTTGAACGGACCGTGCGGCGGATCGACCGAGGACCACTGCGAAGTGAATCCCGAGCGACCCTGCGCGTGGCAGCTGATTTACAACCGGCTCAAGGCTATCGGCCAGTTGGATCGCCTTGAAGAGATCGTCATGCCCAAAGACTGGAGCACCGCCTGGTATTCCGGTCCACGCAAAATCGTCCGCAAGGAGCATCAGGTTTAGACGGAATTTTCTATAATTGTTCTTGAGTGCCGTATTTCGGCTCTTCTGCTTTTCCGGTTCATTCCCCGGGCATGAAGCCCGGGGCTGATCCCTGCAAATACTTCAGGCCGTTTCTTCCCTTATTTCCAGCCGCTGTCGGATCCGTATTCGTTTACGACGCCAATGGCCATGATGTCCCGAATTTTGCCGTTCTTGATTTTAAACAGCTCGGACATCGGCATGCTGTTCGGCTGCCCCACGAAGTATGCCGCCGGTTGTGTGCTGCCGTCCGGCATGGTAATGGTTTCCACTCCCTGGTGGTTGAACATATAAACACCCCAGGTGACGCCTCTTTCTTCATCAACAACCGGTATCCGGCGGGGCTGAATGCTTTCGATGAGGGCAAACACACCGGAGTCAATCGCTTCCGTGCAGGCACCCCGAGCGAAAGCGGGAGAAGCCTCGCCTCCGGGGCCGGGTTTCGGAGCGGGCGGTTCCTGCAT
>DKBB01000040.1 GCA_002451015.1 Acidobacteria bacterium UBA6911 | reverse complement strand
CCGATATCTATACCTGCATACACAGCCATCAGCCTTGCAATCTTTCAATGAATGCCTCCACGCGGGTACGGATCTGTTCCGAATCTTCCTGACTATAGTCTGTATCCACGCGGAGAACAGGGATGCCGTCCTGTTCCAGAGAATGCTCCACAGGACCGGACTCTATCTGGTACGGACTGCAGAACTGGATATTGTACTGGATTACGCCGTCCGCCTTGTACTCCCCGGCCATTTGCCGTATATGCTCCAGGCGCGAAGGATTGGGAGTGAACACGGCGCAATCGATCTTGAAATAGCGGTCCACAATATTGTCGATCAAGGCATCCACGCTTAGCCCTTCGTTGCTGGTAAGGTGCTGGGTGCCGCGCTCCCCGACACAGGATTCTTCTCCTACAATAACAGCACCGGAGCTTTCAATTATTGTCGGCAGCTTCCAGTTGGGTACCGCCATCGGGCATCCTGAAACCAGAATCCGGGGGGTCCCCTTATCCACTGCGCCTTCGCCCCTTCTTATCCGGCTTTCCAATTCATCGCAGATCGTGTTTACCGATTTCGTGAAACGTTCGGGATCGTCGTAGAAGAAGACCTGGTTCGCCAGCAGGGCGTCCAGTCCCGATATGGGCGCGATATCCGCCGCGCGAAGTTTCGCAAGCCGGTGCATGGCACTTCTCTTGGCGTTGACCGTATCGATCGCCTTTTTTAGGGCATCCATTTCGATTGTTCTGCCCGACACCTCTTCTATCCTTGTCGCAAAACGTAGGTATTCCTTCCGGAGCAGTTCCCGACCGATATCGTTCTTCACCTGGGGAAGGTCCATCACATAGAGATCGTTCACCAAATCCTTGAATATTTCGTAGGATTTCTTCTTCCCGTCACACGTGTTCTCTCCGACAACCATGTTGGCCGCTGCTAGATAGGGGCAAACTTTAGCCAGAGCGAATCCGAAGGCACCCTTGATCAGCGCGCATGTGTTCCGCGGCAGAAGCTTTTCGGCTTCGTCGGTTGCAAATTCCGCTCCGGCGCACAGACCCACCAGAATTCCGTCGACAGCCAGTACCAGCTCTTCGGGCACGAAAACGCAGAAGGAACCGAAAATCTTCCTTCCGGCGGCCTTGGCATCCATCAATTCCCTGATGCGTAGCCCGTGAACTTCACTCATAACGAAATCGAAATACTTCATGCCCTCGGGTCTTCCACGCTGCCGCAGGAAAGTCTTTTCATAAAGGGCACCCAGTACCCCAAGCAGCGCATCATGCGCTTTTAGATCTAGCCCCAGATCCGTCCACATCTGCGTATAGTCTTCAGTCATGTTTTTCTCCTTCATGTCCAGCGTGAAATATGTATGCAGCCAAGGCGGCTATGCGCGGCATCCTACGAGACTTTATGGTAGAATATTTCTATTTGTCAAATTGATTTTATCAATAGTATATGGTGCGGGGATATGGAATTTTGTAGGAATGTCAGACCTCATGGGACACTTTGGTTGATAATTTAAGAAACACTAAGGAGGTCTAAAACATGAATAAAGAAGTCCGAGCCGCTTTAGAAGCCGACCGGTCTGCCTTATGGACCGCACGGGGCGAACCCGAGCGCTGGCGCACCGCGCCTCTGCTGAGTGAAGCCACCACGACGTATTCGTCAAACCCCTCGGCTTGCCGGAAAAAACATTCCGGTCCTTACTAGCTCGCGGCGTTATCGGTTGAGCAACCGGCAGGATATTTCCCGATTGGCAAATATAGGGTTTCGCATAAATCATTCGTTATTATAGAATGCAGGCAGGCCCGATGTTGCATCCTACGAGTTGTTTGGGGATAAACCCATCCTTTAAGGAGACCGACAATGAACAGCGATACAATAGATATACCCAAAGTTTCCATTCGCCCTATAGATTGCCTGAAGGAAGCCGTAAACCTCATCAAGGAACAATACTGGCTTTTTGTCGGGATCACCGCGGTAGGAATCCTGATCGGTACGCTGGTACCCTTCTACATTCTACTCGGCCCTATGATGTGCGGAATCTTTTACTGTTTTTTCAAGCGTTCCCGCGGCAATCGGGTTCGGTTTGAAGATCTTTTCAAGGGCTTCGACTTTTTTGTCGAAAGCCTGATTATCTCGCTCATCCTGTTGGGTGTAATGCTCGTGATTTCTATCCCCCTGTACGCACTGATTTTTTTCGGCATTATCCTTAACGCACCTTCAGCAGGGGAGGCAGGATTCCTCACAATTTGGCTCATGTTTTTAATTCTTTACCCGATTTTACTGATTCTGAGTGCCGTAATCGGAGTCCTGTTCAGTCTGACATACCCGCTTATTGTCGACCGGGGGATGAAAGCGGTCCCTGCCTTAAAAACAAGTATCAGTGCAGCGACAAACAATTTCGGAGGCCTCCTGGCATTATTGCTGCTCATTATTGTTATTATAACCATTGCCGCACTTTTTTGCTATCTGCCGACTTTCCTCGTTTACCCCGTTTGTTGCGGCGCCATGGCAATTGCCTATCGCCGGATTTTCCCAGCGATCAAGGAAACCGGAGAATCGGAAAGTTCCTCTACGGTTGAATAAGTTCCAAGCCTGTGGATAGGAAGAATTAGTCCAGGTTTTTAGAAATCCTTCCCCTATCAGATCTATCGCTGCTTCTGATAATTCCGTATTATGTCATTTTCGTTGAATTTCTGGCTCTGATTTTACTATGCTTCGAGTTGC
>DKBB01000349.1 GCA_002451015.1 Acidobacteria bacterium UBA6911 | reverse complement strand
TCAGCATCCCGGCCGGGATGCTGAGCTTCTCCCGTTTCTTTCCCGCTTTTTTCTTGACCGTTTTCTTTTTTTGTTTTTCTGCCATAGGTGACTCCAGCAAGCCTCTCTACTTTTTGCCGATGATTCTTCGCGGCCCCTTGCGAGTCCGGGAGTTTGTATGAGTCCGCTGTCCCCGGACGGGCAGTCCGCGCCGGTGCCGCAATCCCCGATACGAACCTATCTCCATGAGCCGTTTAATATCCATGGAAATCGCTTTACGCAGATCTCCTTCAACCATTCCATCCCGCTGGATGATATTTCGAACGCGCACCGTTTCATCTTCGGTCAGGTCTTTCACTTTAGTCGAGGATTCTATCTGGGCTTCTTCGCAAATTTTGGCGGCGCGGCTATGCCCGATGCCATATATGTAAGTTAAACCAATCCGAATTTTTTTATTCAGTGGCAGGTCCACTCCTGCAATTCTAGCCAATTCCTACCTCCTCTATCCTTGGCGCTGTTTGTGCTTGGGGTTTACACAACGAATCTGGACCACCCTCTTACGACGCACAATTTTGCACTTGGAGCACATCTTTTTAACTGAAGCTCTTACTTTCATAACCAGTCTGCAGTAGTCAGCAGGCAGTATCTGCAAGAAGACAGTTCATGGAAACCGCCTTATACCTTCTATCTGTTACTGCATCCTCCCTTTTCTTTTTGCAGCGTCGCACTGAGTATTGCAAGCCGCCGACTGCCGATTATTTATACCGGTATACGATGCGCCCCCGGGTCAAATCATACGGGGACAGTTCGACCAGGATCTTGTCGCCCGGCAATATGCGAATGAAATTTTTACGCATTTTCCCGGACACGTGTGCCAAAACCATGTGTTTATTTTCCAGCTCCACCCGGAACATCGCATTGGGCAGTGTTTCCACTACCGTCCCGACGACTTCAATGGCATCCTCTTTAGGCATAACCAACCGGTATCGTGATAGGAATTACGAATGGCAAATGATAGCCAGGAGATCCCTGTTATTCGCCACCCTTAATTCGATTCATTATGGATTCACATATCGTTTCGATGGGTTGATCGCCATCGACGCCGAAATATAAATTCTTCTCCTGGTAATACTGTATCAATGGCCGGGTCGCCTGATGATACACTTGCAATCTCTCTGCAATAACTTCCTTTGTGTCATCCTTGCGCTGGACCAGATCGGCACCGCAGGCATCGCATGTGCCGCCGACTTTCGACGGATCCAGGTTGGCATTGAACATTTTGCCGCACTTGGGACAGGTCCACCGGGACGACAGACGGTCTATCAATATGCCGTCGCCGACTTCAACTCCAATCGTCAAAACTCTGGAACCGTCCTCCCGGAAAATGGATTGCAGCGCTTCCGCCTGAGAAATCGTACGCGGATACCCGTCCAGAATCAAACCTTCATTACAGTCCTCGCGTTTCAAACGCTCTACGACGATGGCATCCACCAGCTCGTCCGGCACCAGGGCTCCCGATTCCATGAATTCTTTCGCTTTTTTCCCCAGTTCCGTCTCATTCTTCAGAGCTTCACGAAGCATGTCTCCGGTAGAAATGTGCGGGAACTTCACGCTCTCGCTGATCAGACGCGCCTGGGTTCCCTTGCCGGCTCCCGGCGGTCCTAACATGATAATAGCCAGCCTGTTAGTTTTCATCGTATGTCCGATAATTGACAGTGAATAAGACCAAAGCCCTGTAGCCGGCCCATTCACCTCCAGTAATCAACAGTCCGTTTAGCCTCTTCGTCCCCTAATGCGTCCTTTTTTAAGGAACCCATCATAATGACGCATAATCAGCTGAGATTCAATCTGTTGGACGGTATCCATGGCCACTCCGACAACAATTAGAAGCGAAGTGCCTCCGAAATAGAACGTGACTCCCAGCCCTGTAGTAATCCAGCTCATGTTTGCGCTGCTCAACAGGTCGTCCAGCCAGGGGCCGATCCAGGGAAGCGGCTGCACCTTGAAACCGGAAATCATAAATTCCGGCAACAGGCAGATCAACACCAGGTAAATCGCTCCGGCCAGGGTAAGGCGGCTCAGGATTCGATCTATATATTCCGCCGTTCTGCGTCCTGGGCGAATGCCGGGGATATACCCCCCGTATTTTCGAATATTGTCCGCCACTTCGTTCGGGTTAAATATGATGCTGACATAGAAGAAGCAGAAAAATATGATTGCAGCCACATAGATCAGTACGTAAAGGGGCATCCCCTGACTGAGTGCCGTCGACATTCCCCGCATAAATGGATTTTCGAACAGGGAGCCGAGGGTGGAAGGAATCGCTACGATTGAGGCTGCGAAAATAACGGGAATGACGCCTCCTGAATTCACCTTCAAAGGAAGGTGGGTCGCCTGTCCGCCATAAACCTTCCGGCCGACAACACGTTTGGCGTACTGAACGGGAATTTTCCGCTGTCCCCTCTCTACAAACACAACAGCGGCGACCACCACCACCATGACAACTACAAGCATAATGACTTCAAAGATATTCCATTCGCGCGTGCTCAGCTGAACCCATATGAACCGAATTGCGCTCGGCAACCCGACGACGATACCGGCAAAGATGATCAGGCTTATGCCGTTTCCGATCCCGCGCTCGGTTATCTGTTCCCCTATCCACATGATAAAGGCCGTACCGGTTGTCAGCGTGATCATCACCATTAATCGAAATCCCCAGCCGGGATTCGTGACGATCTGCAGGCTGTCCCCGCCTGCCTTCTCGAGAGCGACCGCCGTCATAAACCCCTGGAAGAGGGTAAGGACTACCGTCAGGTAGCGGGTATACTGAGTGATCTTCTTCCTTCCCAGTTCCCCTTCCTTCGACAGCTTCTCCAGGTAAGGCACAACCACGGTTGCCAGCTGCAGGATAATCGATGCCGTAATGTACGGCATGATTCCCAGAGCGAAGATGCTGAATCGCCGGAGGGCTCCTCCGGTAAATACATTCAGGAATCCGAAGATTGTCCCGCCAGACGATTGGAACAGTTGGTCCAACGCATCGCTGTTGATCCCGGGCGTGGGAATGAAGGCACCTATACGGTAAACGGCAAGCATTGCCAGCATAAACAGCACCCGGTTACGCAGATCCGGTATGCTGAAAATGTTCTGGATTGAGCTTAATATTGGACTTCGTTCTTCCGGCATCGTGTCTCAGATCTCCCGGCGCCCCACGGGCCCCAGATCGAAAAGAACTGCTATCAACCGCAAATATCCGCTATGCGATCACTTCAATAGAACCGCCTGCTTTCTCAATCTTCTCCACAGCGCTTTTGCTGAACTTGTGGGCACGGACGTGGATGGCATGTTTCAACTCGCCCCCGCCGAGAACCTTTATTTCGCTTCGGAGATTTTTTACTAGGCCGCGTTCCTTCATGGCGGCTGGATCTATCTTGGCATCCGCCTCAAATCCGGCCAGTCTGTCCAGGTTGACGGCCTGGTATTCCTTGCGGAAAATATTATTGAAACCCCGTTTCGGCAGACGGCGATGCAACGGCATCTGCCCCCCCTCGAATCCGGGTCGGATACTCGCACCGGATCTGGAGAGCTGCCCATTGGAGCCTCGAGTCGCCGTTTTACCGTGTCCGGAACCCATGCCTCTTCCGACACGCTTTTTGGAGCGATTCGCTCCCTTGGCCGGTTTTAATGTATTAATGCTCAACATAGTAATATGCCCTTATGAAACGGAGCCATCGGTAGCAACCGCCGACTGAAAATCGACAGGTGCCCGATCGCTACCGATCGATAACCTTAACCAGGTGAGGCACTTGTGCAACCATTCCGCGAACCGCAGGGGTATCGATCCGGGTTACAATCTGATTAAGACGTTTAAACCCAAGACTTTTTAAAACCAGCTTGTGCTTTTCCGGTGCGCCGATACCACTCTTGAAATACTGGAGGGTCAATGTTGCTCCGGATTTTTTCGCCGCTTTCTTTTTTGTTGCCATCGATTACAATTCCTCGACCTGTTTGTTCCGCAGCTTGGCGATTTTAACGGGCTCTTTCAGGTTTTTCAGTCCTTCGAATGTGGCTTTCACTACATTATGAGGATTGGTGGTGCCGATCGATTTCGTAAGAATATTGGCAATCCCGGCGGACTGAACAACCGCCCGAACGGCTCCGCCTGCGATAACGCCGGTTCCTTCGGCTGCTGGTTTGAGTACTACGCGCCCTGCGCCATAGCGGCCAAGAATAAAGTGGGGAATCGTTCGACCTTTGAGGGGAACGCGTATCATGTTCTTGCGCGCCTGCTCGACTCCCTTCCGAATGGCCTGGGGAACTTCCTTCGCCTTACCCATGCCATACCCGACCTGCCCGTTCTGATCGCCGACCACCACCAGAGCGCTGAAACTCAGATTTTTTCCACCCTTAACCACCTTGGTCACACGGTTGATGGAAACAACCTGATCAACAAATTCCTGCGCATTCGGTTCGTTCTTGTCCAAGCTTCCTCCAAATCAGTAAGCAGTTGGCAGTATTGAGTCACTGCCTACTGTCAACTCTCAACTGCATGCTAGAATTTCAATCCCGATTCCCTGGCCGCTTCGGCAACCGCTTTGACGCGGCCATGATACAAATACCCACCACGGTCAAAAACCACCGTTTCAATCCCTTTGGCCTTGGCCCGCTCCGCGATTTTCTTGCCCAGGAGCTTCGAAGCCTCGATATTACTCGTTTTTTTCAAATCGCCTTTAATTTCTTGTTCCGCCGTAGAAGCGGCAGCCAAAGTTTTCCCTTCGGAATCATCGATAACCTGCGCATACATGTTTTTCAGGCTTCGAAAAACGCAAAGCCTCGGCCGTGAGGAACTTCCAGAAATTTTCGCGCGTATTCGCTTGTGAATTCTATGCCGCTCTTTTGAACGATCTATTGAAGTAATCATTATGCACCCTTCTTGCCGACCTTGGTACGAACCATTTCACCCGAATAGCGGAGTCCTTTTCCTTTGTAAGCATCCGGTTTTTTCAGAGATCGTATGTCTGCGGCCACCTGCCCCACCATCTGCTTGTCCGGCCCGGAAATGATAATGGTGCCGACATAATTCTGTATAGTACGCGGCTGTCTTTCCACTTTCATAGTGATTCCCGGTGGAATTGGGAACTCTATGGGGTGGGAATAGCCGAGAGAAAGCACGATCGTTTTCGGTTTGACATCGACTTTGTATCCGATCCCGACCAGGTCCAGGCTTTTGGAAAAGCCTTCACTGACGCCTGTTATGCAGTTCGCGGCCAGAGACCGGGCCAGTCCGTGATATCCCGGATACGGTTTTTCATCCGATTCCCTTATGGCCGTCAATGTATCCCCGGTCAATTCAAAACGGATTCCGGGCGGTATTGGGGCGGTAAGTTTCTGGTTCTTGCATTCGACTTCCAACCGTCCGTCACCGACCACCACCTTGACGCCGTCCGGCACCCTGATCGGTTTATTACCTATTCGCGACATAAAACACCTTTCATATGAGACACCCCAGAACGCCCGCTAACTTATGGCGCAGAGCACCTCTCCGCCCAACCCTTTCTCCTGAGCCTGTTTCCCGGTTAAAATCCCCTGAGACGTCGACATAATGCAGATTCCCAATCCGCCTATAATGGGAGGAATCTCGGATTTTCCGACATAGACTCTGCACCCCGGACGACTGATTCGTTCGAGAGACGAGATTACGGCATTTTTCCCTGCATATTTCAACTGAATACGGATAACACCCTGTTTGTTGTCCTGCATATAAGTAAAACCGGAAATATACCCCTCTTGCTTCATGATCCGCGCAATTTCCAGCTTCATCTTCGATGAGGGTATATCTACAGTTTCGTGTTTTGCATTACAGGCATTTCGAATCCGCGTCAGAAGATCGGACACAGGATCGGTCATGGTCATAATCAACTCCCAATACTAATTGGTTTCCATCCCCGGCGGATGCACTCGGGATTGGTTTGCACTACTTTTTTATTTCGACTACCAGCTCGATTTTGTTACTCCGGGTATTTCACCCGCCAGCGCCAGATCCCGGAAGCAGAGTCGGCAAAGCTGGAACTTCCGGTAATATCCGCGTGGACGTCCACAACGCAGGCATCGGTTGTGCGCCCGCACTGAAAATTTGGGCGTCCGTCTGGCTTTTGCTTTCATACAATTTCTTGCCACAATAACTCCCGTCAGCAGTTCCGGTCCGCCCTGCGGGTCGGACTGGGTTCCTTATTGCTGCCCCCGTTTCGCAAAGGGCAACCCAAGAATTTTTAAAAGTTCAAACGCCTCATCGTCCGACTTTGCGGTCGTAACGATCGTGATATTCATTCCGCGCGCTTTATCCGCCTTACTATAGTCAATTTCAGGGAAAATAAGTTGGTCGCGCAGCCCAAGGGTATAATTGCCGCGTCCATCAAAGGCTTTCGGTGAAATCCCCCTGAAATCCCTGACACGCGGAAGTGCGATACTTATAAGACGATCCAGAAATTCGAACATCCGATCGCCACGCAGTGTGACCGTTACACCGATGGGCATTCCCTGGCGCAGCTTGAAGGCTGCAATCGATTTCTTAGCCTTTGTTACTACGGCATGCTGTCCGGTAATCGTAGCCAGTTCATCGGCAGCCGTATCAAGCACTTTGGCATTGGATATGGCTTCACCCAATCCCATATTTACGTTGATCTTGACCAGTTTGGGGGCTGCCATGACGTTTTTATACCCGAACTGTTTGATCAAGGCAGGGACGGCTTCCTTTTTGTACAACTCCCGTAATCTACTCATTATCTGACCTTTCCAACCTATTCATCCAAAAGCTCATTACAGCTTTTGCATACCCTGGCCTTGCGGCCGTCCGGCATAACGCTGAAACCAATACGCGAATGTTTGTTGCAGCGCTTACAGACAACCATAAGGTTGGATAAATGGATAGGCGATTCCTTCGGCAGAATGCCCCCTTTTATATTCTTTTGCGGATTAGGCCGAGTATGCTTCTGGATCTGATTTATCCCTTCAATAACAGCCTTATTCTTATCAACAAATACCTTCAGGACCTTGCCTGTCTTGCCCCGGTCTTTTCCGGACAGCACGTAAACCATGTCGTTTTTCTTAATCTGCACTCTGGGCATCGGATTCTTCCTCGCTTAACCGCTGCTACAGCACTTCTGGCGCCAGCGAAACGATCTTCAAAAAGTTTTTTTCTCTCAACTCCCGACTGACCGGGCCGAAAACGCGCGTCCCGATGGGTTCTTTCTGATCGTTGATAAGAACGGCGGCATTGTCGTCAAACCGAATGTAGGAACCGTCTTTGCGTCGATATTCTTTCCGCGTTCGTACGATTACTGCCTTGACCACCTGGCCTTTTTTTACAGTACCGTCCGGAGAGGCTTCCTTCACGTTTGCGGTGATGACATCTCCCAGACTCGCAACACGCCCGACCTGACTTCCCAGTGCGTGAATACAGGAGATCTTTCGAGCACCCGAATTGTCCGCAACATCCAAAATCGTCCTCATCTGTATCATGATGACTCCACTTCGTAAGACGCATCACGCAGCCGGCCGGTGTATCGATCCGCTCCAAATTCTGCGTTATCCGTCACAAATCTTTTATTCCCCGTCTGCCGGGTCTATGGCCCGGTCGTAATTAATCCACAGTGGCGGCGCTGGCCAGGACCTTTTCCACCCGCCATCTCTTGCGCGCACTCAGAGGACGCGTTTCTACGATTCGCACGCGATCCCCAACCTTGCATGCATTATTTTCATCGTGCGCCAGAAACTTCGAGGTTCTCCGCAGGATCTTCTTATACAGGCGGTGCTGGACACGCCGATCCACAGCAACAGCCACCGTCTTGTCCATTTTGGTGCTCGTTACGATGCCCACCTGACTTTTGCGGATTCCCCTTTTCTGTTCAGTTCCCATTATTCCCTCGGTCTATCGAGACTGGAAATTCAAAATTAATGTCTAATCCTGAATCTTTAATTTCAATGTGTTATTTGCTTTCCATTTCTTTCAGAACGGTTGCTATACGGGCAATATCCCGTCGAATCGACTTCATCTTCGGCGCACTTTCCAGTTGTCCCGAAGCTGCCTGAAAGCGAAGCTTGAGCAGTTGCATGCGCAGTTCGGAATCTTCTGTGATCAGGTCTTCCCGGGACATATCCCTTAACTTGGAAGCTTTCATACATCCTCCTTCCCGAACCGTTTTACGAACTTTGTCCTGACGCATAGCTTATGACCCGCAAGCCGCATCGCTTCCTGAGCCAGATCTTCGGCAACGCCTTCCATTTCATAAATAATTTTACCGGGGCGGACCACGGCGACCCAGCCTTCCGGTGCGCCCTTGCCCTTGCCCATACGGGTTTCAGCCGGTTTTTTGGTAACGGGCTTGTTCGGGAAAATACGGATCCAGATTTTTCCACCACGTTTGACGAAACGTGTGATGGCGACACGCCCGGCTTCAATCTGGCGTTCGCTGATCCACCCGGCCTCCATGGCCTTGAGTCCATATTCCCCGAAGGTGACATCCGAGCCCCGCCATGCCTTACCCCGGCGTTTACCCTTCTGCTGCTTTCGATATTTGACTTTCTTCGGCATCAACATTTGATGTACTCCTGGAAGCTACCGTCCTTTTTCAGGTCTTTGCATTTCAAAAACTTCGCCTTTATAGATCCACACTTTGATGCCAATCATTCCGTATGTTGTGTTCGCTTCGGCGAAGCCATAG
>DKBB01000269.1 GCA_002451015.1 Acidobacteria bacterium UBA6911 | reverse complement strand
GGGTGTGTTTGGGTGGCCGTAGGCAAAGTCACCGGCAAAGTCGACACACCCACTTTCTCAGGATGCCCACTTGAGAGTAAGCTTTTTGCCTGAATGGGCACATTCTGTAAGGTACAGGTTGATTAGGTTCTGATAGGGAATTCCCGTTTCGTTTGCCATGGCCTTAAAATATTCGATGGCGTCCTTGTTGAGGCGGAGAGTCACCTGTTTCTTCATATGCTTGGCATACGGATTTCTTACAGAATCTGAAAAATCGTATTCTTTTTTCATAGAAAGTTCCCGTATTGTTTACGTTCCTTGGGTGTCGCCTTCCTGGCCGAAATGATTCTAACTTCTTTTTCATCCTGCCTGTAAGCATGCACTACAACAAGGATGCGCAGCTTGGCGCTGAAACCAAGAAGGATAAACCTGTCTTCCGACTGGGAATGTTCAGGATCATGTATCAGTCGTGCATTCTCATCGGCGAAGATCGTTGTTGCCTCCTCGAATGAAATACCATGTTTGCGCTGGTTCTCCCGATTCTTCCGCTCATCCCAGGCGAAGGTTATTTCATTCATAATGCTATAATAATGCTAATATAATTATATATCAAGATGAATTTCGACAGGATTTTCCCCGACCGGACAAAGTCATGTCTTTTCATGATGGTTCGGAAGATCAGACCTCCTTTAGTGTGTCTTAAATTATCAACTAAAGTGTCCCAAGAGGTCTGACATTCCTACACCTGTTTGCTCAAAAGGGCGATAATCATCAACCTTTTGGGATTGGATAGTACCTGACATAACCCGGCATGCAATTGAAATATTTCGTGATTGCTTATTTTCATAATCGATTACCTTCGAATTTCGAAACACTTAATTCACTAGGAAGGTTCCGCCTTGTAAAGAAATTTGGGTTTTTTTCGGGAGCATACTCTATAATGACAACCAACTAACTCCTTAATACTTCATTCGGTACCTGGTTTGCCAAATACCGAAAACAGAAGGAGTACTTCCATGATCTTTTATCGATTACCAGGTCGCTCGCTTCTGACTGCAATTTATTTTCTTATTGTAATCTTCCTGCAAGCCTGTGGCGGCGGGGGCTCCAGCCAGACTGCGAACTCAGGAGGAAATGTTCTCGACGGTCTCCTGTTCACCGAAGCCACCGATGAAGCTGGTTTGGTTTATCAGCAAAACAGCTCCACATTATCCATCATCGAAGAAATCCAAACCGGCGGAGCCGCGGCCGGTGACTACAATAATGACGGCTGGATTGATTTATTTGTTACCAGGTTCGATGATTCGGACATTCTTTTTCGTAACAATGGCGATGGAACCTTCACGGATGTCACCGCAGGATCCGGCATCAGCCACCCCGATAATTCAAATGGCACCGCATGGGGCGATGTGGACAACGACGGGGATATAGATCTTTATGTGAATTTCTATAATCGGGGTGGAGCGCCGGGAGTTCTCTACATAAATAATGGGAATGGCACTTTTCACGAGGATGGAGCGAATCGATCCGCGAATCCCATCCTGCGTTTTCCCAGCAGTGTTGGATTTGGAGACTATGACCGAGATGGGTGGTTGGATATTTTCATCACTGATTGGTATCTTCGGCGCATCTGGAAGAGTCAGCCGAGACTTCTGCGCAATAGAGGATCGGAGGCTCCGGGGTTCTTCGAAGATGTCACATCCGTTGTGGGTATTGAAGTCGAAGGTCTGAATGTATTTACGGTTTCCTGGGCGGATTTGAATAATGACCAGTGGCCGGACCTCGCCTTAACCGCCGACTATGGAGAGAGCAAACTTTTTTGGAATAATGGGAACGGAAGTTTCAGAGACGGCACCTTCCAGGCGCGGATAGGTCGTAATATAGATGGAATGGGCTCCGCTATTGCAGACTTGGACAACGACGGATTTTTAGACTGGTTTATGACCGGTATTTATTACAGGTTTTTGAACCCTATCGGCAATGGTTTATTCATGAATTCACGGGATGAAACCTTTAGGAACCAGGCCGCTATATACAATGTCAATAACGGTGGCTGGGGCTGGGGAACAGCCTTTGTCGACATCGATAATAACGGTCAGCTGGAATTACTGATGACGGGTGGAGTTTACGCCCCGGAGGGCTCAGAAGGCTCTTATTTTGGAGCGGGAATTACCCAGGAAGAGATCGAAATTACCAGAAATGTTCCGTTGAGGCTTTGGATCGACACCGGACTTGAGTATGAAGAGGTGGCTCAAGAATTGGGATTAACCAATCTGGATCAAGGAAAGGCCCTTATAAAATTTGATTACGACAATGACGGGGATCTCGACATTTTCATAGTGAACAACCACGGGCAACCGGTTCTTTACAGAAACGACAGTGTTACGGACAACGATTGGCTTCGCATCAACTTAGAGGGGATTCTTTCCAATCGTAACGGCATCGGCGCCAGGGTAAAAATAAAATATGGAACCAACAAATTTCAAATTGGCGAAGTCAGTGCCAGCGATTGTTTCCAGGGTCAGCATGAAAAGACCCTGCACTTCGGTTTAGGTCAAGACGCGGCCAACGGATTGGTGGATTCCATTGAGGTTTATTGGCCCAGCGGTCATGTTCAGGTCATTGAGGATGTTGCCGTCAATCAAAAGATACTCATTACCGAACCAAGCGAACTTCCGGATGCGGACGGTGACGGTATCGGATTTGTTTTTGACAACTGTCCGTACATTGCCAACCCTCTGCAGGAAGACAACGATGGCGATTTCAGAGGAGATGTTTGCGATACCGACGACGACAACGATGGCTTGATGGATTCCGTTGAGACCAACACGGGTGTGTTTATAAACGCATCCGATACTGGCACGGATCCATTGAACCCTGATACGGACAACGACGGTTTGCTGGACGTGGTGGAGACCAGAACGACCTTATTCATTTCAGAAACGGATACGGGAACGAACCCGCACGATAAAGATTCCGATAATGACGGCCTCTGGGATGTGGACGAAGTGACCATCTTTCACACAAATCCCTGGGGGGACGACAGTCACCTGCACTTTTCCGTCGCTCGGTTTTGGAACGAGGATTTGTTGAATGCGATCCGAACCGATTATCCTGCCCCTACCGTTCATTCCCGCAATTTATTTCACACTTCCGCCGCCATGTGGGACGCTTGGGCCGCGTATGATCCTTTCGCGAAAGGTTATTTCGTGACGGAAAAACTGACGGTCGTCGACGTTCAAGCCGCCCGGGAAGAGGCTATGAGTTATGCGGCATTCCGGATTTTGATGCACCGCTTTCAACACTCACCAGGCTCCGCTGCGGCGCTCGCTTCCTTCGAACGACGCATGCGTATTCTAGGCTATGACGCAACCTTCACCGCAATCACGGGGAATTCGCCCGCCGCATTAGGCAACCGCATCGCGAAAACCATCATAGAATTCGGCTTGAGCGACGGATCCAATGAGCAAGGGTTTTATGCCGACAATACCGGATACGTTCCGGTGAACGAACGCATGATTGTGAAATTTCCCGGCGCGGGCCTGGTAGCCGACAAAAACAGCTGGCAGCCGCTGGCATTGGATTTCATCATCGCGCAGAACGGTATCCCCCTGCCGGACAATGTACAATCGTTTCTGGGCGCTCATTGGGGATACGTGACACCCTTTGCAATGAAGCGCGTCGATTCCCAAGACATTTACGACGACCCTGGACCGCCGCCCTATTTGGGCGGGAGCCCTGCGGAAGACCTGGAGTTCAAGGAGGCCGTCAACCGTGTGATTCGCTTTTCCAGTTATATGGACCCCAATGATGGGATCCTCCTGGACATTTCCCCCGGGATCCTGGGAAACCATTCATTAGGAACAAATGACGGGAACGGACACGCAATCAATCCGGCGACCGGTCTGCCTTACGAACCGAATCCGGTGCTTCTTGGGGATTTTCAACGTATCCTGGCCGAGTTCTGGGCCGATGGTCCCGATTCAGAGACACCGCCGGGACACTGGAACACGCTGGCCAACTACGTCACGGATGAAAAAATGTCGGAGCCCAAAATCATTACGGGTATCGGGTCGCTAGTAGACGATCTGGAATGGGACGTAAAACTCTACTTTGCACTGAATGGCGCCCTACACGATGCCGCGGTTGCGGCTTGGGACGCCAAACGCAAATACAATTATGTCCGCCCAATTACGGCTATCCGCTATATGGGAGAGCGCGGTCAAAGCTCCGATTCCACCGATACCGCCACCTATCATCCTGACGGTCTGTTGCTTGAACCCGGCTTGGTCGAGATTGTCACCAATGAATCTTCAGCGGTGGGGATGCCGCATGAGCATCTGCGGGATTACATCGGCGAAATCGCCATTTATGCCTGGGAGGGCAACCCGGCAAACCCGAAAACGGAATACAGCGGCACGGGCTGGATCCGCGCTGTTGAATGGGTCCCCTATCAGCGCGAAACTTTCGTGACGCCCCCTTTCCCCGGCTACGTTTCCGGACACAGTACTTTTAGTAGAGCGGGCGCTGAAATTCTCACCGTGTTCACGGGCAACCCCTTCTTCCCCGGCGGAATGGGTACATTCATTGCACGTAAAAATGAATATCTAGAGTTCGAACTTGGCCCGACCGAGGACGTGGCCCTACAGTGGGCCACCTATTACGATGCAGCCGACCAGGCTGGAATTTCCCGTTTATCCGGAGGTATCCACGTGGACGCGGACGATTTAAACGGCCGTATTATGGGTTCAAAAATCGGGCTGGATGCCTGGACAAAAGCGCAGACCTACTATGATGGAAACGCTAATTAGGAACCTATAGGATTTCAACAGGAGATTGGGCAGAAATCAGTCTTTTGCGCACAGGGCGTGCCTATAGGATTCTTTCTCCGTGACTTCTTTGTTTTTCTGCAAGATAAATCAATCAGCGATATTCTTGTGAAAGAGTTCAGGAAAAGCAACATCTCTTAAACACAATGATGCGGCCATGATTTGTCTTCCATGATTGGTTCCTGGGCCCGGCAAATTGAATTGCAGCAATTCCAATGGACGTATGACAGCGAAACCGGAAAAGTGACTGGCCGGTAGATGGTCGTTCGACTTCAACATGAATCCTATTTAATCCCATGTTGAATTTTTGGAATTAAGCCAGATGGATTATCACGCGACAGACAAAGTCTCAGACAAAGTCATGCCTTTTTCGAGGATGTCTGGAAAATAGGGTCGCTGTAACTCGTTGATTCTATGGTGCCGAAGGAG
>DKBB01000375.1 GCA_002451015.1 Acidobacteria bacterium UBA6911 | reverse complement strand
ACGGATTCCGTATCCTTACATATCGATCCCGGGGACATCCATGTCTTTGATGAAAATACCGGCCGGCGCCTCCGCCGTTCTGATACTGGCTGTCATGGCATTTTTCAGCGTTAGAATTCCCGACGCACGCCATGGAAGTGAACTCTCCGTTCTAATAGGACCTGACGGGACGGGTATCTACGGGGAACTGACCGAAGAGTTCAACAGGCAGACATCGGGCGCCCATGTAATCCTTGTTGAAGGACCGCCCTCAACGAACGGAAGGGAGGACCTTTACTCCACATCGTTCCTTTCCGGGGATTCCGCCTACGACATTGTTTTGTGCGACGTCGTCTGGACCGCCAAATTTGCGGCCGCCGGATGGCTGCTGGATTTAACGACTTATCTTTCCGAGGAAGATGCCGGGAATTTTCTGAATGCCGACCTTGAAGCCGGAAAGTATGCGGGAAGGCTATACAGAGTGCCCGCCTACACCGATGCCGGTCTGCTTTACTACAGAAAGGACCTCATTGCAAAACCACCCAAGACTTTTGAAGAATTGATATCGCTGGCGCGAAAACACCAGACAAAGGATAGATGGGGATTTCTCTGGCAGGGAAAACAGTACGAGGGCCTGGTTGCCGTGTTCCTGGAGGTTCTCTGGGGGCATGGGGGAGAATGGATCAACGCGACAACGCGGGAAGTCCTCCTGGACAGTGCCGACGCGGTTGATGCCCTGCAGTTCCTGAAGAACACTATAGGCGAAATCTCGCCGCCGGGAGTCACTACCTACATGGAAGAGGATACCCGGCTGCTGTTCCAGAACGGACGTGCCGTGTTCCTGCGCAACTGGCCCTATGTCTGGACTCTGCTGCGCCAAAGCGCCCCGTCTATGGCGGAACGCGTCGCCTTTACATCCATGGTCGGCACATCCCATAATCCGGGAACGTCCACGCTGGGAGGATGGGGATACGCCATTTCCAGTTTCTGCCCGGAGCCCGAAAAAGCCTGGGCATTCGTAGAATTCATGACCCGAGCAGAGCAGATGAAACGGATTCAGCAGAAGACAGGACTGACCCCGGTCAGGGTGGACCTGTTGCCGGCCGAATACCTGACGGTTACCGGGAATGTGCGGACGCGCCCCCTCATACCGGAGTATGCGCAGGCTTCCGATATCCTTCAGAGATGGTTGAGCGCGGCCCTGACCGGACGTGTATCGTGCGAAAAAGCCCTCGCAAAAGCGGCGAGTGAAACCAGAGCTCTATTAAAAAGATAAAGGCCCGTATTTCCATGCGTAGCGTATTTTCACAAAAAAAGGACATACTCTGGTTCCTGCCGGCGACCGCACTCATACTATTGTTTTTTATATACCCGATATGCAGAACGCTGGTTCTCAGCTTCCAGCATATGAACCTGGAGAACGGATTCCAGCCTCAATTCGCCGGATTCGATAACTTTGTCCGCCTGGCCTCGGACTCAAGGTTTCACAGTTCCCTTAAGGTCACGACCCTGTTTACGATCCTGTCTGTAGGCATGGAGTTTGGTATCGGGCTTCTCCTGGCGCTGGTGGTGGAAAGAATCAAAAGGGGCCGGCAGGTGGTCCGAACATTGCTTCTTATCCCTTGGACGCTCCCAACCGCCATTATCGCGTTACTGTGGACCTGGGTCTTCAACGACCAATACGGCGTTGTAAACACGCTTCTGCTGAACATGGGAATCCTGGATTCTCCTGTTGCCTGGCTCGGATCCGCCCCCTCGGCGATGAGTGCAATCATTCTGGCTGATGTGTGGAAAACATTCCCCTTCGTCCTGCTCGTCCTGCTCGCAGGAATTCAGAGCATCCCGAATGAAATGTACGAAGCGATCGAAATCGACGGCGGAAACACCTGGCACAAGGTCCGATATGTCACAATCCCGCACCTGCAGCCTTTTATATTCCTGGCCCTGATTTTCAGGATTGTGCAGGCGTACGCGGTTTTCGACCTCGTATACGTACTGACGGGTGGCGGCCCGGGGGGCGCGACCGAAACCGTTTCCGTTTACGGCTACCTGACATTTATGCGTTACCTGGATTTCGGCTACGGCGCAGCCATCGTAACCGCTGTTGTTGCACTGCTGGCCTTCACGGCATGGATCCTTTACAGGTTACTGCTGAATAATTATGAAATGGCCCGTTAGGATTGTTATCATCGTATCGTGTACTTTTGCACTGGCGCCGCTCCTGTGGTACAGCCTGGCGTCGCTGAAACCAGCCGCGGAATTCGCGGCCATACCTCCTACCCTGCTGCCTTCGCACCCGACGCTGGAAAACTACGGGGAACTTTTCAAACAGCGTCCTTTCGCCGATTACTACCGCAACAGTATCGTGATCGCAACTCTCGCCGCTCTGCTCTGCATCGCCTGCGCATCCCCCGCGGCGTACAGGCTGGCTCGCGCCCCGAGACGCATTCGATCGTTCGTGGCCGCAATTCTGCTCATTATGGCGTTCTTCCCGCCCATTGCGCTTATCTTTCCCGTCTATGAACTGGTGCGAAATGCCGGTCTCGTGAATCAGCCCTGGGGTCTGATTCTGCCCTATGCCGCCCTGAATCTCCCATTCGCCGTCTGGCTGCTGACCGGTTACATGGAACAGATCCCGTATGAACTGGAAGANNTTTTCCTGGAACGAATTCATGTTTGCCCTGACATTTATGAACCTGGAATCATCACGCACGGTCACCGTTGGAGTGGCGACATTAAGCGGAACCTTCTCCTACGAAATCCCCTGGGGCCTGATAACGGCCGGGATTGTCGCAAGTACGGTTCCTCTGATCCTCGTCGTTTCGCTGTTTCAAAAGCGGATTGTGGCGGGGCTGACGGCTGGAAGCGTAAAGCAATAAAAAACAATAACTTATAAGTAAAGAGCTGTCTTGCGCCCCATCATCGAATACTTCTTATACTGTACTAAACAAATTTAACACTATAAAATAAACAGCCAACAGGGAGCCTGAACGAGGGCGCGCCTCGGGATCAATAAGACGGACCCTCTGCCTCGATACATTGCAGGCAAGCTTCAGGAGATTCCACCATTCAATTGAAGAAAAGGATCGTGTTTGACTATATCGTAAAACGTTTGATTTAAAATATCCGGACCGAATTTATATAAGTTTTGCCGCCTTGCCTTCAAGCGAAACGGCATTCCGGGCAATCTCTATGATCCAAAAGTCGAATTTTTACGGGAAACGGGTGGTCATCGTATCGAACAGGCTTCCCTTCACCGTTAAGGGGGAGTCGGAAGATCTGCGTTTCATCCCGAGCGTTGGAGGCCTTTCCACCGGCCTGAGTTCCTATCTGGAGCAGCAAGATAACGGTTCCAGGGAAACTCCGGACTATATGTGGGTGGGTTGGCCCGGAAACATTATCGAACCGGAATGGAGAAATTTAATCAGTGAAAGATCCTTGTCCGAGTTCAATGCGATTCCGGTTTTTCTTTCTCAAGAGAACATCGATAATTTTTACCATGGTTTCTGCAACAGAACGATCTGGCCTCTTTTTCATTATTTCCAGGTATATACGAAATACGACGAGGAGTACTGGAAGCACTATGTACGGGTGAATGAAATTTTTTGTCAGACCCTGCTGGAAAAACTCGGACCGGATGACGTCCTCTGGATCCACGACTTTCACCTGATGCTGCTTCCCGGGATGGTGCGAAAAAAGAAACCCTCGGCCACGATCGGGTTTTCCCTTCACATCCCCTTCCCGAATTTCGAAATCTACCGACTGCTGCCCCGCAAATGGAGAAAGGAAATACTGGAGGGGTTGCTGGGCTGCGATCTGATCGGATTTCACACTAACGACTATAAGCAGGATTTTCTAAGATGCATCATTCGCATTCTGGGTCATGAATCGAACATGGGGGAAATTGTCATCGGGGACCGGATCGTAAAAACGGATTCCTTTCCCATGGGCATCGACTATCGTAAATACCACAACGGGGCTATCAGCCCCAAAACGCAACAGGAAAGCTCGAAAATACGGGAACGGCTTTGGGGGGCGAAGATTATACTCTCCATCGACCGGCTCGATTATACAAAAGGAATCGCCAACCGACTGGAAGCCTTCCAGACTTTTCTGGAATCCTATCCCCGATGGATCGGCAAAGTTGTACTGATCCTGATTGTCGTCCCCTCCAGGGTTGAAGTGGAACATTACGAACAGATGAAAAACCATATCGAATCCCTGGTCGGCAAAATCAACGGGAGATTCGGCAATCCCGGCTGGACACCCATCATCTACATGTCCCGCGCCCTGACATTCTCTCCGCTGGTAGCGATGTATGCCGCCTCCGACATCGCCCTCATAACCCCGTTGCGGGACGGCATGAACCTGATAGCAAAGGAATATCTTGCCTGCAGAGCCGATAAAACGGGCGTCCTGGTGCTGAGCGAGATGGCGGGCGCCTCGAAAGAGCTGGTGGAAGCGATCATCATCAATCCCAACAACCGGGAAGAAATCGCGGAAGCGCTTCTCCAGGCCCTGGAAATGCCGGTGGATGAACAGGTGCAGCGCAATATCTCGATGCAGATGCGACTCAAACGCTACGACGTGGTTCAATGGGCATCGGACTTCATGAGTGAATTGCAGACCGCCCAACAAACCCGACAGAAACACTACATGAAAATTTTAAGTCCCGAAATGCGGCTAAAGCTTCTGGCTCAGTACTGCAAGAGTAAACGGCGGCTTCTTCTCCTGGATTATGACGGCACCCTTGTTCCCTTTGAAACCAGACCTCAGGATGCGGTGCCCGACGCATCTCTTCTCCGATTCCTGGCCGCCCTCGCTGAGGATCCACGCAATGAAGTTGTTATTATAAGCGGTCGGGACAAAGATTTCCTGGAAAACTGCCTCTCCAAAATCCCGATCAGCATGGTTGCGGAACATGGTGCATGGACCAAAATGCGTGGAGAAAAATGGCAGGCTTTCGGGAAGGACGCCCACGAGTGGACCCCCAAGATCAAACCCCTGCTCCAGAAATACGTGGATCGTGTGGCGGGTTCATTCATCGAAGAAAAGGATTTTGCCCTGGTATGGCACTACCGGGGAGCGGATCTGGAGCCCGGGAAACTGGCCGCACAGGAATTGAAGGACCACCTGCTCGAACTCACCGCGAACAGCGACGTTCATATACTCCAGGGTAACAAGACGGTGGAAATCCGTCCCGCCGGAGTAAACAAGGGAACTGCAAGCGTACAGATTCTTTCGACATTCCTCCCTGATTTCACCCTATGCATCGGTGACGATGTAACGGATGAAGACATGTTCGCCGCGCTCCCCGACTCCGCCTACACCATTCATGTCGGACTTGGCGGAACGGATGCAAGATTTTCACTCGCGGGAACCAAGGAAGCCCGCGAACTCCTCAAAAGCATGGCTGAGGCGACATCTAACGGGAATGCCGCAGTACACCCCAGAAAACAGTCCGTTTTTTAACCTTTCAATCTCCGCCCTTCCTGATAAAACTACGGTTCGTATAATCAGGCAAAATCCGCCGCTTACGAAATACCGACAGGAAAATAGGGGTAAATGTGCTAAGCTGTTTCCTTGACATATAAAAAAAGATGACTGATACACCGGAAACCCCTATGGAACGACGGTGCGTCCATCGACCGGACCGGCGCACGCTGATCAAGATCGCTGCAGGAATTTTATTGGCTCCGGCTACAGCGGGAGAACTCTTTGCAGCTTCGTCCCCTGCATTCCTCATAAGAAACAAATACAGCCAATTGAACCGCACACGCCCCCAGCGCCAGTCGACGAAATTCATCATCCTTCACACAACGGAAGGCGCCGAAGCTGGAGCCCTGAATAAAATCCGCCGTTACGGCGAAGCGAACTATTTTGTTACTAAAGCAGGTGTCGTCTATAGAATCATCGACAAAAGGAGAATAGCCAAGCACACGGGGCGCAGCATGTGGGACGGTCTGACAACGATCGACAATTACTCCATAGGGATTGAAGTAGTCGGCTACCATAATAAGGACATCCGGGATTCCCAGTATGACGCTATTCGCGAGTTGCTGCGCCAATTGAAGAGTCTGTACGACATTCCGGACGATCATGTACTCACACATTCCATGGTCGCCTATGGGCGGCCCAACCGCTTTCATCGCTACAACCATCGCGGCAGGAAACGCTGCGGCATGATATTCGCTCAGCCCGAAGTCCGCGCCCGACTCGGTCTGGAATCCCAACCCGACCACGATCCGGATGTGAAGGCAGGTCGTCTTAGGGTTGCCGACAAGAAACTCTTCAGCTTTCTTTTCCCGGAAATTCCCAAACCTGTCCTCGTGGCTTCCAGAGAAAATACCGTCCCTCCGCCGCCTCCACCTCCGAAGATCGAGATCCCGGATGCATCCTTCGTTATCGGCAGTTCCAATACGGCATGGGAAATCGCCCGGGAACGCTACGACCATGCCTCCACCCTGTACACTTTCCCGAACGGCACAAAGATGAGCGGCGATCAAATCAGCGACTGGGCCCGAATACCGGCAGGAACCAGGATCACGCTGAATGAGGTTGAGGACGAAGATTTCGAAGGATTTCTTGAAATCGGTAAAGACGGCGACACGGCTGAAGAACTCGCCGGAGAGTACTATGCAAGTTCCACCACAATTTATTTTTTCCCCGATGGCTACATCCGCACAGGAGCCGAATTGAAGGAAACCAGCGCAGGCCGGGGGCTTCTGAAAAAGACGCCCAAGAAAACGATGATGCTGATCGGGTATATTTACGGAGGCCGCGTAAAAGCGAGCCGGCCGGCGGTAAATATAGCCGGCAGAAAGTGGAATTATCCCTCCACCTATTATCGCTATCCGGACGGGACAATTCTAAGCGGAGACGACATCAATCCTAAAAAAATCCCCCACAACACTTTTGTATTTTTCCAACAATAGGAAATGGGTCGACGGTGATCCTGCGGAGTCTCTTATCTTGCGATGTCAGGAACCCTGGACCGACTCAATTCGCTCCAACCATTGTTTAATCCTGAGAACATCGTTTGTCCTGGATCGATCGCCGGAAGCATTCAGGAGCACAATAACGACAGGCCGATGTTTCAAGAGAGTCTGCATTACCAGGCAACGGCCGGATTCCTGGATGTAGCCGGTTTTGGAAAGACCGATATCCCATCCCGATCGACGTACCAGCGAATTCGTATTCACGAAACGGAGATGTCTTCGTCCGTTCTTGAGGACAAAGTCCTTACGGGTACTGAAGGACCGAATCAGCGGATACTGGCAGGCGACATTGACCAGTCGGCAAAGATCCTGTGCAGAAGAAACATTTCCCTCCGAAAGGCCGGTAGAGTCTTCGAACCGGGTTTCCGACAGGCCGAGCGCCCGGGCTTTTCTGTTCATTGCCCGGACAAATTCATCCTTCCCGCCCGGATAGGTGCGCGCCAGTGCATGCGCGGCTCTGTTCTCAGATGCCATCAATGCCANNGCTCCCATATTAATCCCGGAATCCAGGATCACCATGGCGGTCATCAATTTGGTAATGGAGGCGATGGGCATTACCGCTTCCGGCTTTATGGACAGCAGGAACTCATCCGTATTCTGGTCCTGGACAACAACAGCAGCGGAACGCAGTCTGGGATTTCGTACTTTGGTGACAGGTCCCGCTTCGATACTGGAGAGGAAACCGCTCAGGCACAAAAGGAAAACGACGGTTTTCGATCTGAATGCTGTGAAATGAAATCCTTGTGAATCCAGCGAGCCGGTTTTTCTTCCCCTATAGAGACGAGATTCAATTGCACGGGGAAAAACAGTATAAAGGATTTTTAAAAACAGCATGCAGTACTACCTTTTAAACTGGATTAAAATAAAAAAAAATGATAAGGGTTGCGCTTGCTCCCTCACTCGACCTTAGACGATGGATCTTACACTCAATCCGCTTTTATCACAAGCATTCAATCAAGACAAACGCAATGTCTGTAACCGTCCCATTCAATCTTCGGTAAGATTGCTGCGTTAACGGCCTCCATCTTTAATTCTTATCGGAAATTTCGGCCCGCCGTCAACGGGATTTTTGCAGAAACAGTGATTGCGTGCAGTCAGAAAACCGATCTTGCGGACATTACTTGAATAAAGTTCCATTCAGGGTTTTATTGACTCTGAATTACCTTCCTGTCATTCTCATACCATGAAAGTCGGCAACCCGGATCATCAGCCCGAAAAACCGGACGGTTCCGCCACATCAACTCAAGGAAAACCCATGCTTCGAACAGTGTGCAACCGTTTCTTTCGTTGGAATCCTCCTATTTTCAGGGGGATGCGTATAGCACTGTATTTTTCGCTCCTTCAAATCCTGCCTGCTGCATTTGCGGAAAACTGGCCGCAGTGGCGAGGCCCGTCGAGTAACGGCATCTCCGACTTCTCCGACCTGCCCTCAAAGTGGAATACAGAGGAACAGATCAAATGGAAAGCTCCCCTCGCCGGATTGGGCGTCTCGTCACCAGTCGTTTGGGAGGACAGAATATTCGTCACTTCGCAGACAGGACGCATACCGTTGCAGCAGGGCATGTATCCGCTGCTGGCCCGGGACGATCAGGACCTGGCCAACCGGGAGAATCCCATCGGCGGACGCAACGCGGATCCGAACGGCGTAGACAGCGAAGTCTATTTAATCGTCGAGTCCTTCAGCCGGTCCGACGGAAAAAAGCTATGGGAATTCAGGGCCAGGGCGACCGGGGATTTTCCTGAACTGCACGAAAAACATAATCTCGCAACACCGACTCCGGTAACGGACGGAAACACGATTTACGCCTGGTTTGGAACAGGGCAGATATTCGCCCTCGACATGAACGGGCAGGTTGTATGGCAGCGCCATCTAGGCAAGGATTACGCCCCGTTTACAACACGCTGGGGACATGGCAGTTCACCGACGCTCTATAAAGACCTGCTATATCTGCTGTGCGACCATGCCGAGGACTCCTACCTTTTGGCTCTGGATAAGAACACCGGCAAGGAACGGTGGAAGGTGGGCCGGGGAGATGAACCTATCTCTCACAGCACACCGCTAGTCATCAACACCCCCGAAGGGGAGGAGATGATAATCAACTCCAGCGATCGTATCGATGCGTACAATCCGTCTACCGGAGAGCTTTTATGGTATGCGGGCAAATGGCGGCAGACACCGATCCCGACACCGGTTTTCCATGAGGGCATAATTTATATGGTCCGGGGATATCGCAACAGCGATTTCCTGGCCATCCGGGCTGCAGGGCGCGGCGATGTTACGGAAAGCAGGATACTGTGGCGTTCTTCCGGTGGCGCATCCTATGTCCCGTCAATCCTTTACTATAAGGGCCTGCTTTACGTCACAAACGAGGTCGGCATCGTAACATGCGCGGATGCTGCAAACGGGAAAACGGTCTGGCGCAAACGACTCGGCGGAATATTCTTCGCATCCCCGGTAGCCGGAGACGGCAAAGTATACATGGTCAGTGAAACAGGGGAAACATTTGTGCTGAAAGCCGGACGCGAGCCGAATATAGTGTCCCAGAATCCCCTCGAGGAGCGCATTATCGCATCCCCGGCCATTTCGAACGGCAATCTAATATTGCGCAGCGACGGAACATTGTTCTGCATAGGAAATTAATGACTCCTCGCCCCGGATTTCCACCGGGGCTAACACTGAAACATCTTGCTGCACAAGGTCTTATGATATTTCTAAAAGACGTGCTTTATACAGATACTTACTTAATCAAGGGGCATGTAAAAACGGGAGAAAGGCGGCTGTCGAGTTATCTCAACAACACCCGCAAACACTTTGTTGAGATTGAGGAAGCAACCCTCCTCAAACATGACGGTGGGGAGCGCATTCCAGCATCCCGGATGCAGGTTAACGTTCGGAATATTCTTTTCGCCCACGAATCGGAGGACACCGGGGATGAAGCACTGAGAAATCTTGCGAAGCAGCAACGCGACGAGATTAGAGTGACGACATATTTCAGCAGCACGCCGCCGCTGCAGCTTTCGGGAAGTATCGACAAGCGGTTGGTCGATTCGAATACGAACCGGCTTCACGACTTCATTGTTGTCGTTCGACCCGAGTTCCGGGGGTTGCCCGATAACGTTGCGCCGGAATACGACCTGTTCAGGGATCTAGAATATGTGATCGTAAACAGGGACCGCCTTACGTTCTTTTTCCAATAGAACAATGCAACAGGCGGGCGGAACGCCCAGCCTGTTTTTGCCCAAACTTTCCTTCATATTGCTTTCAAATGCAGCCTGCAAAAATGCATTCATGAAAGTCGCGCGGATTACTGGCGCTTGGCGACAATTTCCATCGGTTTGGCGCCGGGTCCACCTCCGGGTCCGCCTCCCGGTCCGCCCATGCCGCCCTCAAATTCGAAGGTCAGTTTCAACTCATCGCCGGAAACCGTTCCTTTGTAGTTGATCTTCATTTCGTTGCCCATCATGTCCACTTTCACGGAAAATGAAACTTTATCGCCGTCGATTTTACCCTCTACAATCTCATTTTCGTTGCCCCTGGGTCCGATATTGGTTCCCGTCAGGGTGGAACCATCCGCCTTCAGAATAAATGTGATCTTCGTCGGTTGCCCTCCGCCACCCGGACCACCCTCCATTTCGGCAACCCATGTCCCCGTAATTTCGGCAGCCGCCGCCGCTAAAATCATGAAACACAAAACTGATGCCACTACGAAAATCATTCTATACCGCATAGCTGGCCTCCTTTTTCGACCTTTGATCTTATATTTGCCATCCCGAAGAAGACCGACACCCGGTCTACCCGATTAATCGATAAACAGTTTATACTGGTTATACCGCTCCATAACTTCATGCACGTAACGATAAGGTTCGCTTCCCCGGCAATAGCCGTACTGCACGACCTCGTCGTTATAGTATTTGGACTGTGATTTCTTCTGTATCCATAGTTCAATCTCCCCGGTCCAAACGTCGCTTTTGTCGCCGTATTTTTCCGCCAGGCGCCGGGCATCCTCGATATGGCCGAGTCCGACGTTATAGGAGGCAAGAACGAATTTAATTTTTTCCTCGGGATCCGGAATGTCGTCAAAGGCCTCCTGCAGCTCTCTTAAGAATCGCACACCGGCTTCGATATTTTTGACAGGGTCTTCGATACCGTCCACTCCCAGGTGCTCTGCGGTAATGGGCATAATCTGCATCAACCCGACCGCTCCCGCCCAGGACTCCACTTCTGGGTCGAATCTTGATTCCTGGTAAATCAACGAAGCCAGCAGACGCCAGTCCCAGGACAACTCCCCGGCCTTTTCTTTCAGGAGATCGTCGTATTGCGAGATCTTGCCGCCGGATCCTGAAAAATATTCGCTGCGGATGCGTCGCCTGAAAGCCTTGTAGTTTTTAAAATACCTGTTGTAGATCACATAGTAATCGCTCTCCTGCCGCATTTTCTCAATCCAGCCATTTATCTCTTTCAGCAATTCCGGAGAGGTATTTCTCAAAGCCCACGCGATTCTCTGGTTAAAACTTATACCGGTTTCGATATCGAGATTTTCGTAGTAGGTGGCGTTGATGGCGGCAATGTTATAGTCGGCAACCGTATAGTCTATGTCTCCCTTCGCCACCATCTGAATCAGCTCTTCGGTTTCCAGGCTGCCGTGCACGGTTTCAATTTTAATGTCTCCGCCGATCTCATCCATCAGGTTCATCAACNNTCCGATCTCTTCCATCAGGTTCCTCAACCTGCCGTAATAGGCGGAATCCCGCCGGACATGGACGGTTTTGCCGATCAGCTCGAGGGGATCCCGGATCAGCGCCTCTTCAATCTCGTGCCGTCGCATATTGCGCCATTCGGAAGGTCGGCGCTGAACCAGCACCTGGTGCGTCTTGGTGTGGTATTCTGTAAACGCCATTTTTTCCCTTCGCTCACGCGTTACCGCCATACCGTACGATATCAGATCCCCCTCCCCTTTCAGCAGCATATCAATAATCTTATCCATATCCCGGGCGACCTTGATTTCCAGATCAAGATTCAGATATGCCGAAAGGTTTTTTAATAGTTCGTATTCGTATCCCATCGGTTTCCCGCGGTACAAAAAATAACTGGTTGAACTGTAGCTGGTTATGGCAATAAGCTTTCCCCGTTCGCGGATCTGCGGCAGATCGACGTGAATTTCGGGATAATCGGTAGTGTGCCAGGCAGGGAGATCGGCATCGGATCCTCCGCCGGGACCGAATCGACAGCTATGCGCAACGCATGCAACCAGCAGTATCAGGAACAGTATGAAAAGACGCATTCGGACCATAGGAAACAACGACAGACAATGTTACCGACAACAATGCCAGGTGCAACTGGCGAACCCGATTATTATAGCCGGATTCCACAAAAATGAATCAAGGAATATACACTAGGAATCGGAAACCATGGGACAGCAGGAAGCCATACAGTTTTTATATGAAATCTTTGATGCATCCCTACCCCGCCTCGGTCCCGGCAATAAAGCTTCCACGATAAAAGCCATACAGATACTGCTTCGAGCAGGGCGCACATTAGAAAAACAAGCGAACACCCCGGATCTTAAAATACTGGATGTCGGCTGCGGAAACGGAGCGCAGACCATTGAACTGGCCAAACATTTTGAAGGAACGGTTGTCGCACTGGACAACCATCGGCCGTTTTTAATGGAACTTATGCGCCGGGCGCGTGCGGAGGGTGTTGCCGATAAAATCCGGCCCTACGAAAAAGACATGCACAATCCCCAACTGGACTGCAACAGTTTTCATCTAATCTGGTCGGAAGGATCTCTTTATGTCATTGGTTTTACTGAAGGTTTGTCGGTCTGCCGCGACCTTCTTGTGCCCGGAGGCCTGATGGCGGTTTCCGAGCTATGCTGGCTGAAAAAGGCCGCCCCCGCTGAATGCCGCAGGTTCCTGGCTGACGAGTATCCCGCCATGACGGATGTCCCGACAAATCTCTCCCACATCCGAAAATGCGGGTACGATAATGTGGGCTATTTTGTGCTGCCGGAAGCCGCCTGGTGGGGCGACTATTACACTCCACTTGAAAAGAGGCTCACATTGCTGGAGTATAGGCACCGTAAAGATCCGCAACGGCTGGAGTTTATCAAAACTGTAAAAAGGGAGATAAACATTTACCGTAGATTTTCGGATTTCTACGGTTACGTCTTTTATTTAATGCAACGGGGATGAGGAAGGCAATTTTCCGGCCACTCGGTTCCGGTTCAGAATGCCCCGTTCAGAGTTTGGCCCGGATTATTGATTAGAAATCCGGGAAACTTGAAACGAAAACCTCTTGCCATAATCTCTCTCTGGACCGGCATGGCCTCCCAGGGCCGTCCATATGCAAGATATGGATTCAAAAGGTATTAAAAAACATGGCCCCGTTGAACCGTGGTTTTGAATATCGAAGTTTTGTACAAGCCGGCGTCGCGGGATGTTCGGTTATCGACTACCTTGTGCGGCATTTCCCGGCCTTTACCGAAGAGGAATGGTTGCGACGTGTCGCTGCCGGAAGGGTTCTGCTGGACGGCGTCCCCGTGCAGGGGAATCAGTCCGTTAAATCGGGTCAGTTGCTGACATGGCTCCGGCCTCCATGGGAAGAACCGGATGTACCCTGCTCCTACGCCATTCTATACCAGGATGAAAGCCTGCTGGCAGTCGCCAAACCCTCGGGATTGCCCACCCTGCCCGGCGGAGGCGATTTTATGAACAACACGCTCCTGTCGATTGTCCGCCGCCGTTATCCTGCGGCTAACCCGGTGCATCGGCTGGGACGCGGCACATCGGGTATTGTCCTGTTTACGATAAACGTCAGCGCCACTCCCAAAATGTTCCGGGCATGGAGCGACCGAAAGGTTCTTAAGATATACCGCGCTCTTATTTCCGGCTGCCCCAATGTCGACAATTTCAATGTTGACGTTCCAATCGGCCCCGTCCCGCATACACTATTAAAAACCGTTTTCGCGGCCCGCCCGGACGGGAAACCGGCCCACAGCCAGATTACCGTTCTGGAGCGTCGCGATGCCTGTTCCCTCGTCCAGGTACGCATCGTTACAGGCAGATCGCACCAGATCCGCATTCACATGGCGGCCGCCGGATATCCCCTGGTCGGTGATCCAATGTACTTGAAGGGAGGCGTCCCGGCACCCGGCAGTCGCGCCCGGCCGTCGGATCTGGGCTATTTTCTTCACAACGCTCTACTCGGATTCCGCCACCCCGACTCGGAAGAATGGATGGAAGTTGCCTGTGCTTCCCCTCCTTCGTTGCGCATCCGTAAGGAAATGGGGTCTAATGAGGCGCCTCAGAATTAGATTCACCAGTAATTTTCCAACCTGATTATTTAGCATCGCCGATTTTTATGATTTACAAGAGGACCTTTCAATGGGCGACGACTTTCCCGGAGTGCAGCAGATTGCCGCACTCCGGGGAAATACCGTTTTACGAAATAATGATTTCGTCAGTCTGCGCTTATCGTATACAGTAAGCCGTCTATATGTTTTGTTTCATCGGCAGGGGATCGAATATGGCACTTAAAAAAAGCTTCTTACCGGCTTTCATAATTATTTCCGTGGCTTCCGCCGCCTTCAGCACCGCTTCCTGTTCATCACCGTCGCCCGAGAATGTAAACTCGTCCTCATTGGGGACGGGGACCGTGACCGTAAGGCTTGCCATTCCAAATCCTCCGGGAGACGAACTGACCGCCAACGCCGAAAAATTTGCCGATGCCGTCACCCGAAGAACCGAAGGGGCCTATGCGGTCAAGGTTTTTCCCGGAGAAACGATGGTAAAGGTCCCCGAAATGTACGATGCTGTCCGGCAGGGTTCGGTGGAAATGTCCGTGGTTGGCATTGGCATTTTTGAAGGGCTCCACCCGGGATTGGCGGAATATCCAATGTCCTACGACAGTATCGAGGCAAACGTTGCTGCCGCGCAACCGCTCCTGGAGTTACTCAGCCGGGAAATATTCGAGAAGTTCCTGAACATGAAGGGACTTGCGGCCTATACGACCGGCGCCCAGGAACTGATTTCCAAGAGACCGGTCAAAACACTGGAAGACTGGAAGGGTCTGTTGGTCGGAACAGGCAATTCCCAGGGCTCGGCGCTTGTGACCGCCCTGGGGGCGGCTCCGGTTACCATCTTCTGGACGGACTTCTATTCCGGATTGTCCAAAGGCACCGTAGACGCGGTATTGAACTCGATGCGGTCCGATGTCGTCTATAAACTCACCGATTCCGCAAAATACGTGACCCTTTTTTACGGTCAGCCGACTTTCCTTTCATACAACATCAACCTGGATGTATGGAACGATATGCCCGCGGACGTCCGGCAGGTCTTCCTGGATGAGGCCCGCGGGGCCTGCGACGAAATGAACGCATACCAGGTCCGGGCGTGGAAGGAAACGGACCGGAACACTCTCATGGAACTCGGGGCGGAAATATACGACGTACCCAAAGCGGAAAGAGAAAGGTGGAAATCCATCCTACAGCCATACATCGACAAGAGAATCGCCGCTCTGGGATACCTGGGAGTGCAGATTAAGCAAATTATGGACAGCGCGAACAGCGAACAGCGTTAACCGGCTTGAGCAGGCACGCTTCTACCGCCCCCTGCAGGAGGTTATTGAGTTTGGACGGCAAAGAAAACCGTTTTGTTGCTCTTATCGGCGCCCTATCCCAGGGACTGCTCGCCGTCAGCGGACTGATGATCCTGTCCATGGCGTTTACCGCAACCTACGGCGTCACGCGGCGGTATCTCCTTCACAATCCAGAACCCTATTCCTATGAAATAAGTATGATGCTGCTGTTATGGTGTTTCGTTCTGTCCGTCGCCGCCCTTCAGAGGCAGCAGCGGCATCTAAGGGGAGATTTTATTCTCAACCGTCTACCCCGCCGCTTTCAGTTCTTCATCAACGCTCTTCTGTCCCCCCTGCTGGCCGGCCTGTGCAGCGCCGTTTTGGCCTGGAAAGGGTGGGAGGCTGCTATGTTTTCACTAAAAATCGGGGAGCGCAGCATGTCGGCATGGTCGGAACCTCTATTCCCGGTCAAAGTTGTTATACCTGTAGGCTACGGGATTTTATTTCTGGTCGCCCTGACCCAGTTTTTCCAGGGCATACAACCATTGTTTAAGAATTTGGATAAACGGTGAGAAACGTAGTGGAGCTTTGCGGGACGCCCTGGCAGGAAAATCCCGCACCGAATGGAAAATGTTGAATGGACTATAACACATCTGCTGCCGTATGCATTGCCGTCATGCTCGCGCTCCTGTTGATCGGGGTGCCGATTGCCTGGGCCCTGTTATCCAGCTCGATTCTTGTGAGTTTCGCATTTTTCGGAATGAGCGCGCTCGACAAGCTTGGAGGCCAGACATTCTATTTCCTATACAGCCTGGCATGGACGCCGCTTCCGCTGTTCGTCCTGCTAGGATGCCTGATCGCAGAAACGACCATAGGCTCCGACCTTTTCAAAGCGGGAAGAAACTGGCTGTCCCGTGTTCCCGGAGGGGTGGTTTGCGCCACTATCTGGGCCGAAGCCGGAATGGCCGCCGCACTGGGTGCCAGCGCTCCCTGCATTGTCGGAATAGGAAAGATAACCGTACCGGAACTGGAAAAACTCAATTACAGCAAACCGTTCGCACTGGGCGCCCTTCTTACCGGCGGGATCCTCGGGCCGTTGATTCCACCCAGCGCGGTCATGATTATTTTCGCCATCCTGACAAATGCTTCCGTCGGACGGCTCTTCGTGGCCGGCGTCATTCCGGGCGCCATTCTCGCCTTAATGCTGTCCGCCACACCCATCATACTCTGCCTGAAGAATCCTTCCCTGGGCCTTCCGGCAGGCCCCGTTGCCTGGAAGGAACGGTTTGCATCGCTCAAAAAAATCTGGCCGATGATTATCATCATATTTTCTATCCTGGGTACAATCTACCTCGGAATTGCGACACCTACGGAAGCCGCCGGGGTGGGATGTTTCGTCGTACTGATCCTGGCATTCGCCCTCTACAAGATGCGCTTGAAAGCCCTGTACCGGGCCCTGGTGGAAGCCGCCGTAGTGAACGCAATGCTGATGGTTACGATTATCGGTGCCCAGTTCTTTTCCTACACCATCGGCAGCTCCGCGCTGGCAGAACGGATTACCGCGGGTATAAACACAGCCGACCTCTCCCCATGGCTGATAGTAATCCTCGTCAATATCATCCTTCTGGTACTGGGATGTTTCCTGGATGGAATGACGATTATGCTGCTGACAGTTCCGGTCCTGGTCCCCATACTGGTAGAAATGGGCTTCGATCCGTTATGGATCGGAGTATGGTATGTCGTGAATATGGAGATCGGCCTCATCACCCCGCCCATGGGCATCAACCTTTTTCTGACCGGCAGCGTTTTCAAAGTCCCGAGTTCCGACCTCATGAAATCGGTATTGCCCTTCCTGGCTGTCTGCCTCCTGTTTCTGGCCCTTGTGGTAGGATTCCCGCAACTGTCCCTCTGGCTGCCCGGAATCATGCTGGGACAATAACCATTCCCATCCCCAGATCCGCTCCTTGAGCACGCACACTTTACGGCGAGATCCTGAAACGCGAGCGATTCGTGATTGAAAAAACCAAAAGACCATTGTCACTGCCGCAAACCGGTGCAAGAATAAATGCATCCTCCACCGGAAAGGTCGCATTTTGTGTATCGTGGCCGGTACCGTTGTTTGGATTGAAAGGAGCAATGGCGTATGGCGACAAAAGCACTTACCCGAGTATTTAATCCTGAAGCCGATCGCATCCCCGTTTCGGATGAATCCGTCACCGGCGTTTCATCGTGGGCCATGGCGCCGCGCCTGGACAGCCTGAGCGGCAAGACGGTCTATCTGGTGAACCAGGGGTTCGGGGGCAGCGACCTTTTCATGGAGCAGTTTCAGGCATGGTTTGCCGACAACATGCCGACCGTGAAAACGGTCCTGCGAAGAAAGACGGGATTCATCTTCAGGGATGACACCAGAGACCTCTGGAAAGAAATAAAGGAGAAAGGCGATGCGGTTATTTTCGGGGTGGCCGGTTGACCGGGTTGCGTAACGGCGGTCGCCGAATGTTGCCGAACCCTGGAACTGAAGTACGGGATTCCAACCGCACCTCTTTCCACTATCGCTTTTAAAAACATGGTTCAGGCAGACGCTTCTTTTTTCGGAGCGCCGCTGCGTTTTATGTATACGCCGCATCCTGTCGTATCGATGCAGCACTCCGTTCTTCGCGGCTATATCGAAGGCAAGGATCCGATGACGGACAGGCCTCTCGTGGAAGAAGTGCTGGAAGCCCTCACCAGACCCTACACCGCGGATGAAAGCAAAACCCTCGCTGTCATTCGCCCCACGCCTCAAAAGGAACGGTTGCTGGAACCGGACACGGAGGAAAACCTGCACCGGCTTTTCATTGAACACGGTTGGAGCGACGGATTGCCCATCATTCTGCCTACGGAGGAAAGGGTCGCGGCGATGCTTTCCGGCACCGGTCAGCCTCCGGACAAGCGGGTCGGCAAATCGTTGATTGTCGACACCCAGGAGAATCTCGAGGTCACGGTTGAAACGGTTGCCGTCGCCGCCGTCATGGCCGGCGCCCGGCCGGAACATCTTCCTGTTCTTCTCGCCATCGCGTCGACCGGGCAACCCGCCATTCAGCCCTCGACACTTCCTTTCACCAGCGCACTGCTGGTAAACGGCCCTATACGGAATGAAATCGGCATGAATTCAGGCATGGGCGCACTGGGACCGTACAACTCGGCCAATGCAGTCATCGGCCGAGCCTGGACCCTGATGAGTATCATCTGGGGATACGCCCGGCGCAAGCAGACATTCTGGACGTCCCAGGGCAACAATTACACCTACAACAACCTCTGCATGGCCGAAAATGAAGAGCGCAGCGTATGGGAACCTTTCCATGTACAAAAAGGACATGGGCGGGAGGAGAGCGTTGTCAGCCTGTTCCGGGGATGGAACCTGCTCAACAGCACGGGCGCTGCAGCCAGGCGTTCCTGGGGAGACGAGGTCAAACTCCAGATGCAGGCACTGCCGGCGCTTTATTCCGGGGCCACCCTTATCCTGGATCCGATGTTGGCCGGACATCTGAAAAAATATCAGGGCTTCGAAACCCCGATGGATGTCAGCCGCTGGATCTCGGAAAACATACAGATGACGGCGAACCAGTTCTGGGGCAACGACATTATCGATATGCTGGTAACGCCCCTGGCAATGCACGGAGTGCAGCCGTATGCGGAATGGAAAAGACTCCCGGCCGAGGCTCTTATCGCGCCCTACCACAAGCCGGCCAAGATCAACATTCTCGTAGTTGGAGGGGAGACAAGTCCGCTGTGGAAAATTTCCGACCTCGACTATACGGTCTCTGCCTCCATTGACAAATGGCGCGCTGCGTCGTCCGGCCTCCCACGAAACGACGAAAATCGGGGTACGGAAGATGCCCCCGGAGCGTACGATTCGTCCGGCGGTTGACCCAAGGGCAATCCGTGCGAATCAAGTTCCGCTTCAAGGAGAACCATCGATGTCCGAAGAGTTGCTGATTCTGGCTTCCGTCCTTTTTCTGTTTTCAATGGTTCTGTCCGGACGCAGGAGGGACGATCTGAAAACCGCTTTAAAGAGCCTAAAAACGCTGGGTCTTTCGGAACACATCCGGACAATTTCTTCGGATGAATTTGAAGGTCGAATGCCCTCATCCAGGGGAGAGGAGAAAACGATCCGCTACATCAGCGAAGAGTTCGTAAAAATCGGCCTGATGCCCGGAAACGGCGACAGTTATTTCCAGGAAGTGCCGCTGGTTTCCATAACGACGGATCCCGACACCCAACTTGTCGTTCAGGGGGGAGGGCAAACCCTTTCTTTTCCCTACGGCAAGGAATGCATGGTTTCGACAAGACGGGAACTGGAAACAGCATCTCTCAAAGATTCGGAGATGATCTTCGTCGGATACGGCATTGTCGCCCCCGAATATGACTGGAACGATTATGAAGGCCTCGACGTCCGCGGCAAAACGGTCGTGATGCTGGTAAACGATCCGGGATTTGCGACACAGGATCCCGCGCTTTTTAACGGCAACGCAATGACCTACTATGGGCGCTGGACCTACAAGTACGAAGAAGCCGCCCGTCAGGGCGCCGAAGCGGCTTTCATTATTCATGAGACCAGACCAGCAGCTTACCCATGGAACGTGGTGCAGAATAGCTGGACCGGCCCTCAGTTCGGCCTGCGCAACAAAGACGGCAATATGTCCCGCTGCACCATCGAGGGCTGGTTGACCATAGAAAGCGCGCAGACGGTATTCAAGCAGGCGGGGCTCGACCTGGACAAGCATAAGGCTGAAGCTTCCAGATCAGGTTTCCGGGCCGTTCCAATCGGCCTGAAAGCATCAATCTCCTTAAGGAACGCAATCGAACAGTCAGTGTCGAACAACGTTATCGCGGTTCTGCCCGGGAAGGCCAGGCCGGACGAATACGTTTTTTATATGGCGCACTGGGATCACCTGGGAATCAATACTTCCCTGGAAGGGGACCAGATATACAATGGCGCCCTGGACAATGCCACAGGCATTGCCGGTCTGATTGAACTGGCTAAAGCCTTCACGCGACTCCCCTCTGCACCGGCACGGTCCATCGCTTTTCTTGCCGTGACGGCGGAGGAACAGGGGTTGCTGGGATCAGAATATTACGGAGAGCACCCGATATTCCCTCCGGCTAAAACAGTGGCCGCAATGAATATGGATTCCCTGAATATTTACGGGAAGATGAAGGATGTCACCCTGATCGGTTACGGGAACTCCGACCTGGACGACTATGTGAAATCGGCCGCCGCGTCACAGAACAGAACGGTGCGTCCCGATCCCGAACCGGAAAAAGGGCTTTTTTACAGGGCCGATCATTTCAGCTTTGCCAAGCAGGGCATCCCGGCTCTCTATATGACCATGGGATTGGACCACGTTGAACACGGCGAAGAGTGGACCAGGGAACAGAAAGCAAAATACACCGATAATCATTACCACAAGCCGTCGGACGAGTACGATCCCGCCTGGGACCTTTCGGGCATGGTCGAGGATCTCCGGCTGCTGTTTCATGTCGGGTACAGTCTTGGGAACGGCGACTCCTTCCCAAACTGGAGAGAGGGGACGGAATTCCGAAAGAAACGGGACGAGGACATGAAGACTGGCGCTTTAAAACAGCCGACTGCCGCATCCGATAACGACCACAAGCTAACATGATTATTCCACTCCCGAGCGGCTGTGGAACCCTATTTAAAAGATTGGATATTCGCCGTTAGTAGTTGAGAAAAGATTTCCTTTTGATAATAACGGATCTATCTTATCCACCGGGGCGGCCAAACAAAAAGTCAAAAGATGAACGTCAAATACGCATTGCTTTTATGGGGATTTCTACAGGCGGCTGTCAACGCCCCTGCCGCGACAACAGCCGAGGTGCTTGTGGACCTCGACCGCCTGGTTGCGGAAAAGAGATATCTGAGTGCTTTTGAACTTCTTAACGAGCAGGAAAACGGAAATTCAGATCCCGATATCGTCCTTAAGAAAGCGGATTTGGCTTTGAAATATTTTGTCAACTCCCTCAATCACAGAGTTTTCTCATTCAAAAACCTGAAAGAGGAAGAGAATATCCTGGAGGTTCGCGGGGCGGTCGGGACGTCCACAATATTTCCTTTCGATATAGAGGAAGTATTTACCACTCTGATCAAGAATAATCCCGAAGACCAGCGTCTTCATGTGGCTTTGGCGGATTATTATCTCGATGTTTACGATAGGTTCCGCGTGGTCCTCCTTCAAAGACTTGCGAAAATTACTCTCAGCCTCGTCGCTTTTTTCCCATCGCCCGCGGAACCTATCGTAAACATCGAGATAATAATCCGCCAAAGCCACATGAAGACG
>DKBB01000374.1 GCA_002451015.1 Acidobacteria bacterium UBA6911 | reverse complement strand
GAGGAGACCGCTTTGATGGCATCCATCCAGGGGGCCCGCGGAACCCCAACGCCGCGTCCGCCTTTCCCTGCCGAAAGGGGCATCGACGGGAATCCCACCAACATCAATAATGTGGAAACCCTGAGCAATGTGTCCGCCATCCTGGAGCGGGGAGCCGAATGGTACGCCGGCTTCGGCACGGAAAAGAGCCGGGGAACAAAAACATTTTCCCTGGCCGGCAATATCCGGAGAACGGGACTGATCGAAGTTCCTATGGGGATGGAGTTGGGAACGATCGTCTACGACATCGGCGGCGGACTTCCCGGGGACAAAAAGCTGAAAGCCATACAGACGGGGGGACCCTCGGGCGGGTGCATTCCCGCGCGCCTCCTGAACCTCCCTGTCGATTACGAGTCGCTGGCCGAAGCGGGTTCGATCATGGGCTCTGGAGGCATGGTAGTCATGGACGAAGACACCTGCATGGTCGAAATGGCCCGCTATTTTCTGAGCTTTACCTACAAGGAGTCCTGTGGCAAGTGCACCCCCTGCCGTATCGGGACGGGCGCCATGCTCGGAATCCTGGAGGATATCACCACGGGCAGGGCGACAATGGGCGATCTGGATCTCCTGAACGATCTGAGCGAAACCGTCGGCAATAGTGCTCTGTGCGGGCTGGGACAGACGGCGCCGAATCCGGTACTGACAACCCTGCGTTATTTCGGGTCCGAGTACGAATACCATATACGCCACCTCCGGTGTCCCGCCGTATCCTGCTCGTCCCTGTTTACCGCCCCATGCCAGCATGCCTGTCCCCTCGGCACCGACACACCGTCCGTGATGGCACTGGTACAGGAGAACCGGNNGCCGACCACTCCGTTCCACCCGACCTGGCTGCGCCGGTTGCGTCGCGTTCAGAACGGATAGCCGTCGTCGGAGCCGGCCCGGCAGGCCTGGCGGCAGCCCGGCAGCTTCGCCTGCGCGGCTACTCCGTTACGGTGTTCGAATCGCTTCCCGAACCTGGTGGCATGCTTCGATACGGTATCCCGGAATACCGGCTGCCTCCAAAGGTTTTGAAACGCGAAATCGAAGCCATTCTGAATCTCGGCATCGACCTGCAGGTCTCCACCTGCATCGGCAGGGACCTTTCCTGGCTGCAGCTCGTCGACAGTTACGACATGGTTTTCCTGGCTGTAGGCGCCCAGAAAAGCGCCCCTCTGAATATCCCGGGAGAAGATCTGCAGGGAGTCCGGGGCGCCCTGGAATTTTTACGCGACGTCCGCTCGGGTACCGTCTCCTGTTCGGGAGAACGAGTCGCTGTGATCGGAGGTGGAAACTCCGCCATCGATGCCGCCCGGACCGCGCTCCGGCTCGGCGCTTCAGATGTCCGAATCCTGTACCGCAGACTCAGAGAGGACATGCCGGCACAGAAGGAAGAGATTGAGGCGGCGCTCTCGGAAGGGATCGGCATTGAATTCCTGGTAACCCCGACCGCCTTGACGGGAAGCGGAGGCCATGTAGGAAAAATCGTCTGCCAGCGCCTGCAACTCGGGCCGTACGATACAAGCGGCCGGCGTAAGCCGATCCCTTCCGGGATCGGCAGTATTGAACTTGATGTGGATCGTGTTCTGGCCGCCGTCGGCCAGAAGGCGGAAATGCCGTTTCGAGGACGCAATCACGGGATCCAGGTAACCGACCGGGGATGGATTCCGGTCGCCGAAGGGACCTTGAGCCAAACCACGCATCCGAAGGTGTTCACAGGCGGGGACGTTTCAACCGGACCGGACACTGTGGCCAGGGCCATTGCCGCGGGTTTCCGGGCCGCCGACGAAATAGACCGTACCATACGAGATAGGAATCAGGAACCGCCCTATACCGCACCGGCGAAGGATATAGTCGACATACCGAAAGAGCTGCCGGATGAGACCGGAGAGATCCCGCAGGTACGGATGTACCAGCGCCCCCTGAAACTCCGAAGACGGAATTTCCAGGAAGTCGAACAGGGCTATACGGTGCAACAGGCCGCCAGTGAATGCGGCCGCTGCCTGCGCTGCGACATTCAGGCGGATACGGAAGCCGAAGCGGATTACATTGCGCGGCAGGCTTCCGGACAATAACCGGGAGCAACCCATATCGCAAAGGGACAGCCAAAATGGAAAGCGAACCGATCACCCAGGTCACTCTCAACATTGACGGGCGCACGATCACGGTACCCCCTGCATCGACTGTGCTGGAAGCCGCCCGGAGTTCAGGCATTGAGATTCCTACGCTGTGTCACGATCCGGACCTTGAACCCTATGGAGCCTGCCGCCTTTGCATTGTTAGGATCGAGGGTGTCCGGGGACTCCCCACATCCTGTACCACACCGGTCCGGGAAGGGATGGTCGTAACAACGCACACCGAAGAGATCGACCGGATTCGCCGCAGAATCGTGGAGCTCAATATCACCAGCCATCCGGAAGACTGCCTGGTCTGCGAAAAAAGCGAAACCTGCCAACTGCTTCGCCTGGCCAGAGAACTCGGAGTGCAACGGGAGATCGTGGATCGCCTGCGCCGCCCGGACCGGACTTCCCGTCCGGTCGACACTTCCCACCCCGCCCTTAATTTCAATCCCGACAAATGCGTCCTGTGCGGGAAATGCGCCCGCGCCTGTCATGAAATCGCCGGAATCGGCGCGATCGATTTCGCCTTCCGGGGAGCGGAGAGCCGGATAAGTCCGTTCGGAGCAAAACCCCTGGCGGATTCGGTCTGCCGCAGTTGCGGGGAATGCGTGGTTCGCTGCCCCACGGGCGCCTTGACGGTAAAGCCTTTCCGCAAGCCTGATAAAGAGGTCGAAACACTCTGTCCCTACTGCGGCGTCGGGTGCGGTATTGTCCTGGGAATCCGGAACGGCTCGATCGTCCAGGTGCGGGGTAACGAAGCAAGCCCCGTCAACCGAGGCGGTCTCTGCGTAAAAGGGAGATTCGGCCTGGACTTCGTCCATCACCCGGACAGGCTGCGAAAGCCGCTGATACGGAAGGACGGAATTACCAGGAACGCGATCCCGGATTCTCCCCTGGAAGCGTTCCGGGAAGCCGACTGGGACGAGGCCCTGGACCGGGTGGTCAAGGCTATCGAAAACACCCGGCGCCGGCATGCGCCGGACGCTGTCGGCGTGATCAGCTCCGCCAAGTGCACCAACGAAGAAAACTACCTGGTCCAGAAATTCGCCCGGGCGGTGGTGGGAACCAACAACGTGGATCACTGTGCCCGCCTCTGTCACGCCTCGACGGTATCGGCCGCACTGGCGTCGTTCGGAAGCGGCGCGATGAGCAACTCCATCGACGACATTGACCACGCCGACGTAGCGATGGTCATTGGGTCCAACACCACGGACTGCCATCCGATCCTGGGTCGGAAAATCATGCAGGCGGCCAAAAAGGGGCGCCTGGAACTTATCGTGGTCGATCCGCGCGCCATTGACCTGAGCGATATCGCACGTGTGCACATCGCCCACCTGCCGGGCACGGACGTAGCCCTTCTGCACGGCATGATGCGCCATATCGTGGATCTCGGTCTGCAGGATTTGAATTTTATCCAGGAACGCTGTGAAGACTATGAAGCGTTCCTTGAGAGCCTGAAGCAGTACCCCCTGCAATCGGTCGAGAGGATCACCGGGGTTGCGGCCGGAAAGATCCGACAGGCGGCGGAACTGTTCGGCCGGGCCGAGCGCGCCATGGTGCTGTACGGGATGGGGATCACCCAGCATATCACCGGAACGGACAACGTAAAGTCCATAGCCAACCTTTTGCTGCTGACCGGCAACCTCGGACGGCGCGGCACGGGATTCTCTCCCCTTCGCGGTCAGAACAATGTCCAGGGCGCCTGCGACTTCGGGGCGTTGCCGAACGTCTATCCGGGATATCAGCCGGTAAACGATCCGATTGTGAAAGCAAAATTTGAGGAGGCCTGGAAGCGCCCCATGAATCCGAATCCGGGCTTGACCCTGACCGAGATGTTCCAGGCGAGTCACGAAGGCCGGATTAAGGCCATGTACGTGGTGGGAGAAAACCCGATGCTCAGCGAACCGGATCTGGGTCATGCCAGAGAGGCGTTATGCCGCCTGGACTTCCTGGCGGTTCAGGATATCTTTCTGACAGAGACGGCGCAGCTGGCCGACGTGGTCCTGCCGGCATCCAGTTTCGCAGAGAAGGATGGAACTTTTACCAACACCGAGCGCCGCGTTCAACGCGTCCGACGGGCGCTGGACCCACCCGGAGAGTCGCGTGCGGACTTTGAAATCCTGGCCGACCTGTCCTCGCGTTTTGGATATAAAATGAACTATCAAGATCCGGCCGCGATCCTGGAGGAAGCGGCGGAAGTAACCCCGATATATGGAGGCATCCGTTTTGACCGGCTGAACAATGGAGGCATGCAGTGGCCATGTCCGGACCTGGAACATCCCGGCACCGCCACGCTTCATGAAAAACGCTTCACCCGCGGAAGAGGACGGTTCCATGCCATTGATAATGTTCCCCCGGCGGAACTGCCGTCCGGAGGATACCCGCTGATGCTGAACACGGGCCGGATCCTGGAACACTGGCACACCGGGAGCATGAGCCGTCGCTCCACGGTTCTAAACGCGCTCGTACCGGAGGGTCAGGTGGAAATCAATCCGGATGATGCTTCCCGTCTCGGGCTGGATCACGGGGATTTCGTAAATCTTGAGTCAAAAAGAGGCCGTATTCGGACCAGGGTGAAGAAATCGGCCAGAATGCCTATGGGCCAGGCTTTCATGGCCTTTCACTGGAGCGAGGCCCCGGCGAACATGCTGACGAACGCCGCCCTGGACCCGATGGCCAAAATTCCCGAATACAAAGTTGCATCGATAAACGCAGTGCTCGATGTGCTGGACCGGGCCGCCCGGGACAATATATTCCTGAAAGCCCTGATGGAGAATCCGACAGGAGCTCTGAAAGATTTCGATTTGACCGAAGAACACCGCGCAGCGCTGGTCAACGGAGATATCCCCAAAATCGAACAGTGGGTGGGAGTGCTGGATCCACGGCTGCGGGACTGGCTGAAAGTCAGGCTGGAGCAAGAACACTGGAAATAGTCATAACACTGTTTAACGTGTAGACGCAGGAGATGAAACCGTTGCACGTGTGAACGGTAAATGTAAGACCCGAAAGGGCCGGCAGCAACTAGCGAGGGGCNNCTTGAATTGATCAAGGGTCAGATTGCCTGCTTTGAAGTCCTTGATCCATGATTTTTGAAAGGACACAACCTCGTATTGGCCGCTTGTGTCGAATACCAGGTTTATATACTCGTCGGACTTCACGGTCGTCAGGGAATCGCCATAATTGGCAACCGCTTCAATCAGAGACTCCTTGATCTCGGGCAACTTCTGCCTGCGAACATCCTGTTGTTTCTCTAACTTTACGTTTTGAGCTTGAATTCTTAGTTGCACATCTTTCTGTTGCTCCAGCATCTTTTCCTTTTGAGCTTCCCAATCCTTTTGCTGTTTGGCTTCCGCTTTCGCTTCTTCATCAGACTTACGCGCGGAGGGATATTCTTCTACGGCCATTTCTCGTTCCTTCAGCCTTTCATAAACCGTCTTCAGATTTTCTTCCATCCTTTCAAGGCTCATTGCCAATGCGGATTCATCGAGCTGAATCCTGAGACCACCCCTGACAATACTTGGAGGGGAGAAACCCAGATTCTGCACATAGAAATTCGCTCCCTGGCCTGCAAGGTACAAAAAACGGATATCGGCAAAATTAAAANNCTCTCGGACTTTGCCAGGTCAAACGGCGTATTCGCTCCCTGTGCCCATGCAGTTAGTCCCATCAACAGAAATACGGATATAAAGTACCAGGATCTTTTCATTGTATTTCTCCCCCTTTACTGTGATTCCCGATTGGTCTCCTGGAGCAGTGCACTCAGGAACTGATTTGTCTGAAGTTCCTTCGCGGCATAGCTGGTTTCAAAGCTGTCCAGTCTGAAGTTAATCATTCCGAGATCCTGCACCCGCTGTTTCGTTACGGCATCATAGACATCTAAAACCAGGTCCCGGTTTTCCGCTTTCAGACGATCCTCAGTCAGCGATATCCGCTGATCCAGCACCGCATCCTGCTGGACCAGTGTTGTCAGCATAACCCGTTGCTGGGATACCATATCTGACAGCACCCCCCCGATATCCTCCCGGAGTTCCTCTATCCGGGAGGCGGAAGCCTCATCTCTTTCAATGATCGTATGCATCAGATCCGCCTTTAATGCATCGATATCAACATTGGACCCGAAGCCGACAGCCAAGCCGTCGGCATTGACTCGGACCTGGAGACCGGAGATTGCCGCGATCCCCAGCAGTAGTAAGAGCACTGACGCGACAACCGCCGCCGCCTGCCAGGATCGCTTCAACTGAAGGAAAAGCCGCCACGGATTGGATTCCATTTCCCGGGGATGTATGAAAAAGTGCCGGGGCACAGGCTCGTCTTCGGCAGACTGCAGCAGGTTCAGGGTTCCGGCATAGCGTTCCTTCTCGGAAGCGCAGACGGAACATTCGGACAAGTGTTCCTCCAGCGATTTCTGTTCTTCCGGCGTCAAATCCCCCAGGAGCAAACGGGCAATTTGTTTTTGAAATTCGGTACAATCGGCTTTCATAATTGTCTCCCCGCCAGTCAGGCATCGTCCGACAGACGAACTTTCAATATCTCCAGACCTGCATAAATTCTCGACTTGATGGTGCTCAAAGGAGTCTCAAGAACAGCCGCGATATCCTCGAATGTCATATCCTGAAAGAACTTCAATTCGATCGCGGCACGCTGTTCCGGAATCAGATGCGACAGCGCCTTACATATTCTTCTTTGCTGTTCAGAACGGATTATTGTGTCAATCTGTGTGTCGCTGACCTGCAATTGAACGGCTGGTTCTTCAGAACCGTCGTCATCCAGGGATTGATGGATCCCCGGGGGGCGTCGCCTGAGGCCCGAAATACAGTGATTGATGGCGATACGGTGGATCCAGGTGGAAAAACTGGCATCGCGACGAAAGCGTCCGATATTCCGGTAGGCTCTCAGGAAAATATCCTGGGTGGCTTCCGCCGCCTCCTCGCGGTCCTGGAGCATTCGCAACGCGATGTTGTAAACCGTCTTTTCCCATTTCAGAACAAGCCGGTTGAATGATTGGGCGTCACCCTTCCGGCTTGCCGCTACCCATAAATCTTCCTGTGTTTTGCCGGAAGAAGAGGCGCTCCTCTTGCCCGCTATCAAAAACGCATCCGTATGTTCCGCCATCCGATCCGCCTTTTCTTTGACCATTAATCATATTTGACGGCGGTGGACAGGAAAAAGTCGAAGGAATTAGTCAAAAAAACGGGGATATGAAAAAACGGGGACATAATACTTTAGTCGTAGAAAAAAGTATTATGTCCCCGTTTCTTTTGCCACTCGAATGCTGGGGAAGCTTTATTGCGAATTTTCATCTTCCATTTTCTTGAGCTCGCGCAGTATGGACAGGGCGCTCGAACCTGTAGCCAGCTTGGTAATGCGTTCCATCATTTTCTGATCAGTCTGGAATTTCTTTTCCACCCTCGCCTGGTAGGCTTGCTTCAACGTATCCAGCAGCTTATCGAGTTCATATGGTTTGGGCAGGTAGCCGAACGCCCCTAGCTTGGTGCAGTCGACGGCCGAATCCACAGATCCGTGCCCTGTAAGGATTACTACCTCAATATATTTGTCTTCCTTTTTCAGGATTTCGAGCACCTGCTTGCCGTCCATGCCGGGCATCTTGAGATC